>NZ_CP043506.1:2060000-2342500 GCF_008365315.1 Acetobacter vaccinii
GCCGAGGTATAGCTGCGGATATTGAACGGGACATCCAACCCCTTTTTGGTGCCCAGCGCCCCAAGCTGCCCACCGGAGATGACTTCCATCTGATTGCGGCGCTTGGCGCGCACAATAATCTGTTCATCCGATGTGCTGGCCTTGGGTGCGGCGGCGGCGGGTTTGGCGTCCTTTGCGGTTTTTTGTGTGCTGGCTTCGGTCGTGGCCTGCGTTTGCGCCGCAGCCAGTGCGGACAGGGAGGGGGAGAGCATCAGCAGCGCTGAATACGCGACAGGGCGGCTGAATGCGGCAAGGAAAGACCGAAGGGGCAACGGAAACCTCGATTGGCGAGTTCTACGGGACAGGGACACATATCTGCATGTAATAATGAGTCGCAATATCGGAATGGGAAGGTATGAAGAGCAACGATCACTCTATACCGTGATGTTGCAAAAAAGTTACATGCGATTCACTCTTAACTGGCGATCCGGCAGGTGGCTCCCGGCCGCTGACCTGCCCCCGTACCCTTCACGCAATGGGGGGGATGCCGTATGGGAAGGGCTGTATCAGTCGGCCCATGTCGGCAGCATGTGTCAGTTTTCTGGCAGAACGGCAGGGATGGTAAGCCAGATTACCCCAGTGGGGTGCGCGAAAGGGTGGATTATGAAGGTTGTGGTCGTCTGTGACACGTTCAAGGAAAGCCTGCCTGCGCTGGAGGTGGCTGATGCCGTGGTGGCAGGATTCCGTGATGTGTTCCCTCATGCCGACTATGTGTGCCTGCCCGCAGCAGACGGAGGGGAAGGCACAGTGGAGGCGCTGGTGCTGGCCAGCGGTGGTCAGTTCCGGCAACGGCAGGTCAGCGGGCCGGATGGTCGGGCTGTGCAGGCGCGCTACGGTGTTATGGGTGATGGCCGCACGGCGGTGCTGGAAATGGCGGCCGCCGCAGGGCTGGACCTTGTGGCCCGCGCCGATCGCAACCCGCTGGCTGCCACAACCTATGGCGTGGGTGAATTACTGCGCGCTGTGCTGGATGATGGGTGCCGCCATATCATTCTGGGCCTTGGGGGCAGTGCGACCAACGATGGCGGGGCAGGCATGGCGCAGGCTCTTGGGGCGCGGCTGCTAGATCGGTCTGGTCAGGAACTGGCGCGTGGTGGTGCGGCTTTGAGCGAACTGGCCAGTCTTGATCTGTCCGGGCTGGAGCCGCGCCTTGCGGACTGTGTGATCGAAGTTGCGTGTGACGTGGAAAACCCGCTTGTGGGTGAGCATGGTGCATCCAGCGTCTTTGGGCCGCAGAAGGGGGCAACCCCCGACATGGTTGCCCAGTTGGACGCGGCTTTGCAGCATTATGGTGCACTGTTGGAAACGCATACGGGTCAGCCTGTGCTGGACGTGCCGGGTGCTGGTGCAGGCGGTGGCATGGGGGCCGGGTCAGCCATATTCCTGCGTGCCCAGCTCCGGCCGGGCGTGGATATTGTGATGGACGCTCTGCAACTGGACCGTACCGTGGCCGATGCGGATCTGGTCATAACGGGGGAAGGGCGGATGGACGGCCAGACCGTGCGCGGCAAAGCCCCGGTTGGCGTGGCGCGAGTTGCCAAACAGCATGGCAAGCCGGTCATAGCGCTGGCTGGTACCCTTGGTGCCGGGTATGAGGCGGTTTACGATCACGGGATTGATGCCGTGTTCAGCGTGGTGAATTCCCCGTGCACTCTGGATGAGGCACTGGGCGCTGCCTATACCAATGTGCGCGCCACCGCCCGCAATGTTGCCGCTACGCTGGGCTTGTCCTTTCCCCGCGCGGGTTAACCGCGTAGGGTGCCGGGGCCTGTCATGTGGCCCCGGGAGTGTGTGGTGTCAGAACCCGATGACGGCATCCCCGCCAAAGGTGAACATGCCGTTGTTGCGGCCACCATTGAAGGGTGTTGTGCCGTTGAGGGAGCGGTCAAAGCGGATTTCCGGGCGTAGCATGAACACCCGCACACCCTTGCCCAGATCGGGGTGGTAGGTAATGCCGAGTGTCATTTCCCCATAGGTGGTGCCATGCCCGGTCGGGCCTGCAACTGTGGTGTAGGGCGTGCCAGCAATGGCGGCCATGTAGGAGTTGTTGCCGCGGAAGGTCGCAACCATCAGGTTGTTGTTGTCGCGGTAGATTTCACCCCGGTAGTTAAAGGTCACGCTGGGGCTGACAATGTAGCTGAGGAAGCTGACAAAGCTTTCGGCATCGGCCCCTTTGAGTTGCCCGCTGGCATTATAGCCGTGCAGGCCTTCGTCATGCAGATAGTTGAATTCGGCAGTCAGGGTCAGCTTGTCGTTGACCTGATACGTGGCGTTGATGTCGTTCCAGAAGCGCTGGGCATGGTCGGCGGCGGAATGGCCGATTGAACGCCAGGAGTCCTCGGGCCCGACACGGCTGAGTTCCACAATCTTTAGCTTGCCCCCGGACAGGTTGTTGAGGTTGAAGCCGAAGTAGCCCGCAGGCATGCTGTTGTTGTCCGACCCGCCAAACGTGGTCTGGTTGCCGGTATCAATCCCGAATGTGACATCGACCATCGGGGTGACATGCCAGTTAAACATGGCCCCCACGTGTTCAAACGGCACGGAATATTCAGAGGTATAGGCCAGCGTATAGAAAGGCCGCCCGGTCGGGTCCATGACCTCCACCCCCATGGGGGCTTGCAGAATACCGGCCTGCATATCCAGCCCACCGGCCGTAGCCCAGGGCAGATGCACGTCAACATGGGCCTGAGCGGGAATAAGTTGGTAGCGCGACTGCCATTCCGTGTCGGAAATGCCCAACAGGTGGTAGTAGCGGGCGTCGGAGCCATAAATGCCCTGCAGGGTAAAGCCAACCTGATACGTGTCTGCCGGGCCGGTGTTGGCCTTGTTGAGGGTAAACTGCAACTGGTTCAACTGGACCTGGTTGGCGTGGTCGGCAAAGAAGTCGCCATAGTTATAGCCGGGGTTGGGGCGTGCCGGGTTGGCCATGATCCCACCTTCGATCTGGCCTGTCAGGGTAATGTCGGACAGCCAGTGGCTGAACCCTGTTTTGCTGGTGGATGAAAAGAGATGCACCTGCGCCTGTGCGGGCGTGCTTGCCATACAGGCAAACAGGGTTGTCAGGCAGGAAGACGTGGCAAAACCAAACATTTTTTTCTTGGTAAGGACCATGGTGCAGCTCTTTTATATTTGGGGTAAGCGCAATGTATCGCATAAGTTTTTTCTTATGCTTTGGATAATATATTTTTATGCAGCTTTCAATATGTTGGTTCGAACATGGAATAATTTTGGCTGTGGTTTAATTGTCAGGCAGGCATGAAGGCTATTCATTTTTTCAAAAAATGTTTTATTTCAATCTATTATGCTATTTCCGCGGTGGAAGATCATTGGCGTGTCGATACAAAAAAGCGACATGCAAGCAGAAAGCGTGGGGATGTCTTTTTTACTCGTAGGAGGTGTGGCGTTTTTGCAGCATGGGGTGTTGCTAAATACGCAATGAGCGCTCAACTTAATTGAAATTTCAATAATTGTTTTCTAATAGAACTATAGTTTCCATAAACAATCGACCTATCGTAATGAAAGTCGATAGCTCTGAAATACATTTTCAAAGTGTTTTTGGATTATTGGGGCCAACAGCATTGCCTCTATGATGAGGTGTGGCCAGCATAAAAATGGCTGGCAATGCCCAGGGGCATGCCAGCCATCATGATCATACCTCAGAAGGATAATCCTTCAGGGTATACCGCCGCAGATCAGGAGAAGCGGGCGGTAATTTCGGCAATACGCTTGCCAAAGGCCTTGGCGGTATCAAGGTCCCCCTGCGGGATTTCATCAACACTCGCATCGGCCGGGCTCTGCACCAGCAGGCCGGTGGAACCGCCAAGCCGGTTGGCATCGGCCGTGGTGGCGGCTTTGGTGTTGGAGGGCAGCTGACCAAGGCTGATCCACACCCCGCCATGCTGGCCTGCCAGAACCTGCAGCCACGCAAGGGTTGCCCCTTTGTCGCCTACAGGGCTGGCGCTGTTGGTGAAACCGGCAAACAGCTTGTTTTCCCACCCGCGGGTGTACCAGATTTTTGATGTTGCATCGGCAAACTTCTTAAACTGCCAGCTGGCGTTGCCCATATAGGTGGGCGAACCAAAGACAATGGTCTTGGCCTGTGCCAGCGTATCCCAAGCACTGTCGGGCAGGTTGCCGTTTTCATCAATGGCGACAAGCGTGGCCCCTGCGCCAGCAGCAAGCTGCTCGGCTACTTTATGGGTGTGGCCATAGCCGGAGTGATACACAATAGCGATGTCGGACATGATGATATCCTTTCCTGAACGGGACCCGACCACAAAATGTGACCGGATGTCGTAACGCCGCGCAGGATGGCCCGATCAGGCGGGCTTGATAAGTTATGATCGGGCAAAATCATCTCGCACCAGGGGTGTGCGTCAGATCTGTTCAATGCTCGCAAAATCAAAATGCTGGCCGGGCGGGTTCTGCCCCAGCCGGACCAGTTGCGCCGATGGCTGCGTATAAGGGGGCACCGGCAGGTTGTAAGGGGCGGGTGCCCCTTTGAACACGCGCCCGGCGGCATCAAAGTGCGAGGCATGGCAGGGGCAGATATACCCGCCATCAGCCTCAGCCCCGGTGGCCTGAGGGGGCATATAGGTCGGCACACACCCCAGATGGGTGCAAATGCCAACATAAACCCCATATTCCGGCACGATCGAGCGGTGCCAGTTACGGGCATAGGCAGGCTGCTGGTTGGCGCTGGATGACGGGTCGCGCAGTTCACCGGCCAGATTGGGGTTTTGCAGGGCTTCAAGCTGGGCTGCGGTGCGGCGCACAATAAACACGGGCCGCCCCTGCCAGTTGGCAACCATCTGCTGGCCGGGTTGCAGGTGGGATATGTCAACATCCACAGGCGGGTGGCTGGCGGTGCTTTCGGCGGGTTCTATGCTGCGGGCAAAGGGAATGGCACAGGCCGCAAGCCCGGTTACCGTCCCCGCTGTGGTGACCATGCCCAGAAAGCTGCGACGGCCAGGGGGGTGCTCTGTCTGGGTGGAGTCCGGTGGGTGGGTGGTCATGCTCCTGCGTGCCTTCCGCTGTAACGTGTCCTGCTTATGCCCTGCGTTCCCAGATTTTTGGCTTTCAGGCAATGGCCTGTTTGTGTGGGCAGGTGTGGGGCAGGGCGCATGCCGCTGTACAGCAATTAAATATCGTGAATTAGAAGATTTATTTTTTTGTATTGCAACGCGGCCTGTTTAATTCCATCATCACACTAAGACATCCGCCAAGGCGGGTGTGACGTTCTCAGGGCAGGGTGCAAATCCCTACCGGCGGTAAGCAGTGTGCCTTTGCACTGTAAGCCCGCGAGCGCCCGTTTTGGCGGGGTCAGCAGATCCGGTGTAATTCCGGAGCCGACGGTGACAGTCCGGATGAGAGAGAACGAAGGGAAGGGGAGTCCCCTGCTGTCTGCGCATCTGCGCGGGCGTGGTGTGACGTGCCTTCCTTAGACTGCCCTGGGTCCGTCTGGTTGTGTTTTGGATGGACGGAAAGGTAGCAGGGTGGACGGAAGTCATCATTCCTTTAGCGCTACGCAGGCCAGCATCGTGCCCCCTGCGGTGGATGCGGCATTTGGTCTTGCCGTATCCGAAGCATGGCGCTTTGCCGGGCAGACAGCGCCCAACCCCGCCGTGGGCTGCGTGCTGCTGGATGCACAGGGCACTGTGCTGGTCGTTGCCGCCCACCACCGTGCGGGCGAACTGCACGCCGAGCGTCTGGCAGTCGAGCAGGCGCGCGCACTGGGCCTTGTCGATAAAATTCATACAGCCGTTGTCACGCTGGAGCCCTGTAACCACACAGGCCGCACACCACCGTGCACGGAAGCCCTGTTGTCCACCCCCATGCAGACGCTGTGGATCGGGTGTGAAGACCCCAACCCCCATGTTCATGGTGGGGGTGGTACCCGGCTGGAGGCCGAAGGGCGCACAGTGCGCTGGCTGGGTCGGAGCCCCAATGGCGCACAGGCGTACAGGCAATGCAGGGCGTTGCTGGCCCCGTTTGCATGCCGGATGGTGCAGGGGCGGCCGTGGATTACGGTCAAGCAGGCCTTGAACAGTCAGGGCGGCATGCAGCCTCCCGCGGGGCAGACAACATTTACCACCCCCCAGTCCCTGCGGCTGGCCCATGCCCTGCGCCGCGTGACCGACGGTATTGTTACGGGCACAGGCACAATCCAGGCCGACAGGCCGGGGCTGACTGTCCGGCACGTGCCCGATCACCCTTCCCGCAGGCGGGCGTTGGTGATCTGCGGGCAGCAGGCAAACACACCGGCCGACTGGCTGGCCGGGGCCAAAGCCACGTTTGATGTCAGTTTCTGCACCGATTGTGCCGAACTGCCGCAGGTGCTGGCCCAGACCAATGCCCTGTGGGCGCTGGTGGAGGCCGGGCCGACCCTGCTGGGTGCCCTGCGCCAGGCCAACCTGTGGGACGACTGGCTGACAATCCGCCAGGACGCCCAGGGGCAGGACCACCTTTCCGTTTCAACCCGACACGATATCACGCCGCTTTCCCTGTTTCCGGAATGGGCGCAGTGCACGCAGGAGCAGACATGTTTTCCGGTATCATAGAAACTGTGGGGCAGGTCATCAGGGCCGAGCATTCCCCCCGTTCCCTCGTTCTGGATGTCCAGACCGGCATGCAGGATGTGGCGGAGGGGGAGAGCATTGCCGTCAATGGTGTCTGCCTGACGGCTGTGGCCCCGGACACTGACGGGCTGGTTCGCTTTTTTGTCAGTAGCGAAACGCTGGACCGTACAGGGCTCGGGCGGCTTGAAACCGGCGGGCGTGTCAATCTGGAGCGCGCGGTCACCCCCTCCACCCGCCTGTCGGGGCATATTGTGCAGGGGCATGTGGATGCCGTGGCCCGTTTTGCTGCCTGCTCCGATGTGGGTGAAGCCAAGCGGGTTGAGTTTTCCGTGCCGCAGGGCTTGCAGCGCTACATGGTGGAAAAAGGGTCCATCGCGCTGGATGGGATCAGCCTGACGCTGAATGAAATCAGCCCCGGCCCGGAAGATGATGTGCGGATTGCCCTGATGATTATCCCGCACACCTGGGAACATACCACGCTGGGCAGCCTGACGATTGGCGATGCCGTGAACGTGGAAGTTGATGTGATTGCAAAATATGTGGAGGCCCAATGCCGCACCAGATGAACAGCATGAAGGCTGAAACAGCACGCCCGTCCGACCGGCTGGTGCGTGCGCTAGAGGCCGTGCGCGCCGGGCGTATGGTCATTATGGTGGATGATGAAGACCGCGAGAACGAGGGTGACCTGGTAATGGCGGCCGAGTTCATGACGCCCACCGCCATGAACTTCATGATCACCCATGCCAGAGGGCTTGTCTGCCTGCCGCTGACCGCAGAGCGGGTGGAGCAGCTTGGTCTGGACATGATGGTCCGCCAGGACAGCAACACCGCCCGCCACGGCACGGCGTTTACAGTCTCGATTGAGGCGCGGGAGGGGGTCAGCACCGGTATTTCGGCCGCGGACCGCGCCCGTACGGTGCAGGTGGCGGCGGCAGATGGCGCACAACCGGCAGATATTGCCACGCCGGGCCATATTTTTCCGCTGCGGGCAGCCCCCGGCGGGGTGCTGGCACGGATTGGTCATACCGAAGGCTCGATCGACCTGCTGCGTCTGGCAGGGCTGAAACCTGCAGCAGTCATTTGTGAAATCCTGAACGAGGATGGCACAATGGCCCGCCGCCCGGAACTGGATGTGTTTGCCCGCAGGCACGATATGCCCGTTATTTCCATCGCGGAGCTGGTGGAGTGGATCAGCATCCACGGTGCAGGGGCTGTGCTTGGTGCGGTCCATGACAGCCAGGTGGCCCCGCCCGATGTCCGCGTGCCGGAACTGGCACAGGCTGCCCTGCCCAGCGCGTATGGGGGGGATGGACTGCGTATCCACGCTTTTCGGGATGGCAACGGCGTTGAACACGTTGCCCTGCTGAGGGGGGAGATCAAACCCGGTGCGGTGCCGCTGGTTCGGCTGCATTCAGAATGTGTGACGGGGGATGCCCTGGGGTCTCTGCGGTGCGACTGCGGACCGCAGCTTCAGGCCGCATTGCGCGCCATCGGGCAGGCTGAGTGTGGCGTGCTTGTGTATGTGCGTGGGCATGAGGGGCGCGGCATTGGTCTGGTAAACAAGATCCGTGCTTACGAATTGCAGGATTCGGGCCTGGATACGGTGGAAGCCAACCACAGGCTGGGTTTTGCAACGGATGCGCGTGACTGGCAGGCCGCAGCAGGTATCCTGCGTAGCCTTGGGGTTGGAACGCTCGACCTGCTGACCAACAACCCGGAGAAAGTGCGGGCATTGGAGGCCCGGGGGTTTGCTGTCAGACAGCGGATTGCGCTGGAAATGCCAGCCAACACCTTTAACCGCGCCTATCTTGAGGCCAAACGCCAGCGCATGGGCCACCATCTTGGTGCGTCAGCCCAGACCGACCGGGACGCCCTGGTCTGAAGTGTTCATAAGGAAAGGTTGATTACGTATGGGTACTCGTTCCCCCGTGCAGTTGCCGGATCTGTCCCGGCTCTCCCCCCCGCCACGTCTGGCGCTGATTGTCAGCCGCTTTAATGAGGAAGTGACGGGTGGCCTCAGGGATGGCGCACTTGGCTGGCTGGCTGAACACAATATCAATGTGGCGGAGCAGGATGTCTATGCTGCCCCCGGCGCGTTTGAAATGCCCCTGCTGGCCAAGGTCATGGCCGGAAGTGCGCGCTACGAAGGCGTGATCTGTCTGGGCTGTGTGGTCAAGGGCGATACTGCGCACTTTGAGTTCATCAGCCTTGGCACCAGCCTTGGCATCATGCAGGCCTCTCTGGCGACGGAAGTGCCTATCGCTTTTGGCGTGCTGACAACTTATACAGATGAACAGGCCGCCGTGCGTTCTGCCACGGATATGCACAACAAAGGGCGCGAGGCAGCGGCAGCCTGTGTGGAATCCATAGCTCTGCTACGGCGGATCAAAAGCTGACAGGCACTTAGCACAGTCAAACCCGGCCATGGGGCCAGACCTCTGGCGGGGAGGGAGGGGGCATGAAAAGCATCACACTCGCCGCCGGGGTTATCGGTCTTGGGCTGACAGTGTGGATGCTCGAGCAGTTTGGTGCCTGCTCCATTCTCGATCTGGTTATGGCGGGTGGCTGGGGTCTTGCCGCCGCCATCTGCTTTCATGCCGTGCAGGTTGCCCTGTCCGCTCAGGCATGGCGGATTATGTCCAACGGCCCGGATGGTGCGGCCGTCCCCTCCCTGCGGGATTACAGCCTGCTGCGCTGCGTGCGGGAAGGGATCAACAACCTGCTGCCCGTAGCCCAGGTGGGGGGAGAGGTCCTGTCCACCCGCCTGCTGGCTCGCCGTGGGCTGGGGGGGCGTAGGGCGGCTGCGGCCACCATCTGCGACCTGACGATGGAACTGTTCAGTCAGGCGCTGTTTACCGTGGCAGGGCTTGGGCTGCTGCTCTTTCTTGTCAAGCGCTCTACAGTCACAGACAGGCTGGTGGAAAGTGCTGCCGTGCTGCTTGCGGTGGGCATATGCGTTGTTGCCAGCCAGTGGCTGGGTGCCGTGGCTGTTGCCGAAAAACTGATGGTACGGATTGCGGGCCATCTGGGCTGGAATGGTGCCAACGGTATTCGCGGCCTGCATGGCGAGGTCATGGCGCTGTATAAAACCGATCACAACGCCGTGACGTGCCTGACCTTGCAATTTTTTGCCTGGATACTGGGCGCGGTCGAAGTCTGCCTGCTGTTGCATGCCATGGGGCATGGCTGCTCGCTTGCTCAGGGTTTTGTCATCGAAGGCGTGGGGCAGGCTGCCAAATCCGCCGGGTTTGCCGTGCCGGGTGCGCTGGGTGTGTCCGAAGGGGGCTATATTATGGTGGGCAGCCTGTTCGGCATGCCGCCTTCTGTTGCCTTGGCGCTGTCCCTGCTGAAACGCCTGCGTGAAATTGCGTGGGGTGTGCCCTCACTCATCCTCTGGCAGTGGCTGGAACATAGCTGGCGTGCAGAGGCCAGAACGGCCGAAAAATCACCACTGCCAACGTCCAGCCTGTAGCAACGGGGGCTCATTCCTTGCCGATCTTCTCTTGCGTCGGGCGGGGGTGTTGGGCAAAGCAGGTCATGCCGGGGCCAGAAGCCAAAACTCTTGTGGGAATCTGTCGTTCATCATGCTGTTTTCTTCCATAGGCCGTTTCATTACTTTCTGTGCCCGTCATGCGTGGGCGGTTGTTGCGCTGTTTATCCTGCTGTCTGGGGCTGGAGTGTACGCAGGCATGACCAGCCTGGGTGTCACCACCGACACCAGCAAAATGCTCTCCCCCCGCCTGGCCTGGAAACAGCGGTCAGATGAAATGGGGCGGCTGTTCCCGCAGAAGGAAAACCTGCTGGTTGCCGTGGTGGAGGCTGATCTGCCTGAAGAAGGGGCGGACACAGCGCGGGAACTCACGCGTATCCTCGCTGCTGACCACAAGAATTTCGAGTTTGCCCGCCAGCCCGATGCCAATCCCTATCTGGTTCGCAATGGCTTTATGTTTCTGGACGTGCCGCCGCTGACCAAGGTGCTGGATGATACAATCACCGCACAGCCTTTTCTGGCATCGCTGGCGCAGGACCCCTCGGCCCGTGGTCTGTTTGGGGCCTTGTCGCTGATTGCACAGGGGGTCGAGCAGGGGCAGGCGAACCTGACCGCTTTTCAGGCTCCGCTGGAAGGGTTTGTCAAAACGCTGGAACAGGCGGCCGACGGCCACGCCGAATATATGTCGTGGGAGCGCCTGCTGGGTGGCCAGTTGACCGACCTTGCCGGGCGTTACCAGTTTGTCGTGACCAAGCCTAACCTTGATTACGGCTCCTTTCAGCCCGGCGGGGCCGCAGCCGATGCCATGCGCAAGGCCATTGGCACGCTGGAGTTTGTGAAGAGCAAGCACGCCAAGGTGTATCTGACAGGCCAGGTCCAGTTGGATGATGAGGAGTTTGCAACGGTTGCCGAAGGTATGGTGGCCGGGCTTCTGGGCTCTCTGGCGCTGGTGACCCTGTGGCTGACGCTTGCTGTCCGAAGCTGGCGTGTGGTGCTGCCCATTGTGATTACACTGGTTGCGGGCCTGTTGCTGACAACCGGGTTTGCGGCGCTGGCTGTTGGTACGCTCAACCTGATCTCCGTTGCATTTGCCATTCTGTTCGTCGGCATTGCGGTGGATTTTGCCATTCAGTTTTCAGTCCGTTTCAGGGCGCAGGAACTGTCCGCTCCTACCCAGGCCGCTATTTTTGAGGCCCTGCGCCGCACGGGTGAGGAAACAGGCCACCAGATTCTGGTGGCGGCTCTGGCAACATCGGCGGGCTTTCTGGCCTTTACCCCGACAGCCTTCCTTGGTGTGGCCCAGCTTGGTCTTATTGCCGGTGTCGGCATGATCGTGGCGTTTATCTGCACCACCAGCCTGCTGCCCGCTTTGCTGCGCATCTGCCATCCGCCGCTGAACTGCCCCAGCATGGGTTATGCGTTCATGCGGCCAGTGGATGAGCGCATACGCAGCCATCGTAAATGGTTTTTGCTGTTCTTTGGTGCTGTGGCGCTGTGCGGGCTTGTGCTGACACCCTCGCTCCAGTTCGATGGCGACCCGCTGCATACCAAAAACCCCAATTCCGAGGGGATGCGCGCGCTTAAGCTGCTGATCGAAAACCCGCAGACGTCCCCCTACAGTGCAGAATTGCTGACCCCCTCTCTGGCTGATGCGCAGAAGCAGGCCGAGCGCCTGTCCGGTTTGCCCGATGTGCATGATGTCATGTGGCTGGGGTCGTTTGTGCCAGTGCAGCAGACGGAAAAACTGGCCCTGATCCACGATGCGGCCTCCATGCTGCTGCCCACGCTGATCGTGCCTGCCCCCAAGCCCGCCCCGGATGCCGCGCAGTTGCGGGCGGCCGCAGGGGACACCGCAACCGCTCTGGGTAGCGTGCTGGACAAGCTGCCTGCGCAGGACCCTCTGCGGCGTATTCAGGCGGCTCTGGCACGGCTGGCGCAGGCGCCGGATGCCACGATCATGGCGGCCAATACAGCCCTTGTGCGCTTCCTGCCGATGGAGTTGGACCAGTTGCGCCTGATGCTTCAGGCCGGGCCGGTGACGATCAAGGACATTCCGCACGACATTGCGGACGACTATCTGCTGCCCGATGGCCGTGCGCTGGTGGAAGTCCACCCCAAGGGGATGATGAACAGTTCCGGCGCGCTGCACCGATTTGTAGCCTCGCTCCAGCAGATTGACCCTGACATGGCCGGGTCGGCGGTGGATATTGTTGAGAGTGCCCGCTCCATTGTCATGGCGTTTGAACAGGCGGCTGGCGCTGCGGTGATCATGATTGCCATTATCCTGTTCCTGGCCCTGCGCCGCCTGCTGGATATGGCCCTTGTGCTTGCGCCGTTGCTGCTGTCCGCGCTCATGACGGTTATTCTCATCGTCGTGCTGCCCGAGACACTGAACTTTGCCAACATTATTGCCCTGCCGCTGCTGTTGGGGGTTGGTGTTTCCTTCAACATCTACTTTGTCATGAACTGGCGCGATGGCGTGCGTTACCCTCTGGCCTCGCCTACTGCCCGCGCGGTGTTGTTCTCGGCGCTGACAACGGGCACAGCTTTTGGCTCTCTCGCCCTGTCACACCATCCGGGCACGGCCAGCATGGGGCGGCTGCTTCTGCTGTCGCTGGCGTGCACGTTGATAGGGACACTGGTGTTCGTACCTGCCTTGCTGCCCTCCAGCCCGAACAGCAAGAAGTAAGGCGGGCTACTGCCCAGTTCCGTCGCTGCACTATTGAGGGCGGAGTGCATAAGCCAAAAGGGAGGATTGTTCCGTCCTCTCTTTCCGGGCTGTCAAAGAGCATAAAGAAACCCCCGTCTGTTAACACACGGGGGTTTCTTTATGCGGTTATGATACCGGTCTGGCGCAGGTGTCTTGCAATACGCGTTCTTTCTGCCCGGCGGCTGGCTGACTGTCCCGGATAGTGCGGCTGCGGAAGTTGGTTGTTTGGCTTCCGCAGGGCTGTGTGTCAGTCTTTTGCCCATTCGGGGTGGTGGGGTAGTTCAATATCCCGGCCCTTGAGCATCATGTCCCAATAGACCCGTGGGAACACGGTTGTTTTCAGGTACCATGCAAAACGGCTGGGTTTGCGCTGGTCGTAGGGGAAGCTGGGGGCGGGTTTGCCGCCGTACAGGAACTCCGCGAGCACAATCTTGCCATAGCTGACAGTCAGCGGGCATGCACCATAGCCGTCATAGGTGCCGGGCAGGGGCCTGCCGTCGAGTGATGCCAGAATATTGGCGGCCACAAGCGGGGTCTGGGCACGGGCAGCGGCCATGGTCTTGGCGTTGCTGGTGTTCAGCACATCGCCCGCACCAAAAATGCGCGTATAGGTTTTGTGTTGCAGGGTGCCGGGGTCAACGTCCAGCCAGCCTGCGGAATCGGCCAGTGGGCTGTTTTTGATAAAGTCGGGCGCACTCTGCGGCGGTGTGACATGCAGCATGTCAAAGCTCTTGACCACGCGGGACACGGTGCCATCAGCATCTGTCACTGAGAAAGTGGCTTTGCGTTCCGGCCCGTTGACGGCCACCAGCGTGTGCTTGTAGCGTACGTCGATCCCATAATAATCCACTGCTTTTTGCAGCGAAGGGCGGAAGTAGGCCACCCCGAACAGGGCATCCCCCGACAGGCAGAATTCAACACTGGTGCGGTTGAGTGTGCCTTGCTTGCGCCAGTAGTCCGACGCCAGATAGGCGATTTTCTGCGGAGCGCCAGCGCATTTGATCGGCATGGGGGGCTGTGTGAACAGGGCCGTGCCCCCAGCAAGGGACTGGATGCAGGTCCACGTATATTCCACCGTATCGCGGGAATAGTTGCTGCATACGCCATTGCGGCCAAGGGTTTCTTCCAGCCCTTCGATCTTGCTCCAGTCCAGTTGCAGACCGGGGCAGACAAGCAGCCTGCCGTAGGCGATAACCCGCCCGTCATCGAGTGTCAGCGTATGGTCATCGGGCTGGAAAGTGGTGACAGCAGCCCGCAGCCATGTGCACCCGGCGGGAATAACGCCACCTTCCTGATCGAGTGTAGAGCGCAGCGACATGACCCCGGCCCCTACAAGGGTCCAGCCCGGCTGGTAGGCATGGGTGGTGGAGGGGTCGATAATGGCAATGTCCAGCCCTGGGCGTTCACGCTTCAGGCGGGCGGCAATGGCGATGCCAGCCGTGCCACCACCAACAACCACAATGGTAAAGCGCAGGTCTGGCGGGGTGGCGGTCTGGGTTTGGGTCATGGGGTGTCTCCCTGTCCTGTCACACTCAAACCGCCACTATCACCAAAAGAAACAATTAAATAAAGTGTTTAATTGTTTCAGGGTATGCGTGCCGGGCAGGTCAGTCCTTGACCCAGACTTCAACCGGGCCGCTCAGCTTCATGGTCAGCGGGTTGCCGTTGCGGTCCACAGTCTTGCCAATGGCAACACGGACCCAGCCTTCGCTGATGCAGTATTCCTCGACATTGGTTTTTTCCACGCCTTTAAAGCGTACGCCAATACCACGGGTCAGCAGCTCTTCATTGTAATACTGGCTGTCGGGGTTAACGCTCAGGCGGTCAGGCAGGGTGTCGGACACGGGGTTTTCCTTCCGTAATGGGTCAGATTCGGTTTGTGTCTTAAAAGTTTTCGGGCCGAAAGACCATGTATGGGCTGTGCTTTCAGCCTGCTGCCTGTTTTCGGGTCGGGCTAAAGCGTGCGCGCAGGCGTACCATGCGGGCCGCGATCCTGTGCATGATCAGGTAGACAGCGGGGGTGGAATACAATGTCAGCAACTGGCTGCTGGCCAACCCGCCCAGAATGGCCACACCGAGCGGTAGCCGCAGTTCCGCCCCGTACCCATGGCCAAAGATCATCGGTATGGCCCCAAAGGCTGCGGCTAGCGTTGTCATCAGAATCGGTCGGAAGCGTGTCAGGCAGGCTTCGCGGATCGCATCGATCGGGGCTGCATGGGTTGTGCGTTCCAGGGTCAGGGCAAAGTCGATCATCAGGATGGCGTTCTTCTTCACGATCCCGATCAGCATGATCACGGCAATCATGGCAATGAGTGAGAAGGCCTGCCCACACAGCCACAGTGTCAGCACAGCCCCCAGAGCGGCGGAGGGCAGGGTGGAGAGAATGGTTAAGGGCTGTATGTAACTTTCGTACAGAATACCTAGCGTGACATACATGGTGACAATGGCGGCAATCAGCACAAGCAGCTCATTCACCATCTGCTTGTGCAGATCACCGATCTCGCCGGAATATCCACCCCGCAGGCTCTGGGGGGCGTGCAGGTCGCGCATGAGCGCGCGGATTTCAGCCTCGGCCTCATCAGGGGAGTGGCCGGGAGCCAGGTCGAAGGAGATCGCGCCGGAAATAAACCCATCTTCATGGCTGATCTGGAGCGGGGAGGGCTGGTTTTCCAGCGTGGCAACGGCGGTCAGGGGCACCATGGTCTCGCGCGAGGAAGAGACGGCCGACCCGTTGGACGCTCCATTGCCGCCCGCCAGCTTGTTGGCCACGGCATTGCGGAAGGACTGCTTGCTTAAATCCGTTGCATCGGAGGTTGTGCTGGTATCAGGGTTTTTGACGCGGATGGTGTTGGAGGCCACAGCCCCCGACGCCGTGCCCCCGGAGGTGGAAACCCAGAGCGTGCGCAGCAGTTCCGGGTTGTCGCGGAACTGCTTTTCCACTTCCATAATCACATAAAAAGTCGTGAAGGGCGTGGAGATGCTTGAGGCTATCCGTTGGCCATACGCATCATATAGGGCGTTGCCCACAAGCTGGGGGGTTACCAGGTAGCGGGCTGCGGTGTCCCGGTCGAGGCGGATGTGCAGGGCGCTGCCATTCCCGCTGAGGTGGCTGGTTACCCCGGTCAGAACATGGCTTTTACGCAGGGCTTCGGTCAGGCGGGGCACCCAGGTGGTAATGTCGGTATCGCGGTCGCTGCGAAAGACAAAGCTGTAGGCGCCTTCATGCTGCCGCTGCCCACCACCGTTAATATCTCCCGAGTTGGAAATACTGACACTCAGGCCGGGAATGTCATCCACCTGCTTGCGAATACGCATGGCAATGGCCTCGGGCGTGCTCGCCCGGCTGCCCTTGTCGGTCAACTGCGCGAAGACGGATGCCTCATTCCCCGCATCCTCGCCTGTAAAACCCATGACATCGCGTACATCAGGGTCAGCCATGATGGTGTGGATCACGCGGGAGGTTTTGTCCGCCATGGCGGTGAAGGAAACATTCTGGTCAGCACTCAGGTAACCCTGGAGCAGGGCAATATCCTCGGCAGGCATGATTGTCTTGGGCATGACAACAACCACGCCGATGGTGGCCACAATGCTCAGGGGCAGTGACAGCACCATCAGCCACGGGCGGCGCAAGGTCCATTCCAGCGACCGGCTGTATCCACGGGTAATGACCCTGACAGCCCAGTCTGTACCATCCGCCAGAGCGTGTGCCAGCCGCACAAAGGGGTTGCGGCTGTTGCCATGGGGGGCAACCTGCCCCTGAGGGTGCACAACCAGCAGGTGGGCGCACATCATGGGGGTGAGCGAAACGGCGAGGAAAAACGACATCGAGACCGCAATGGTCAAGGTCATGGCGAATTCAAAAAAGACTTTTCCGGCCACACCCCCCATGAGCAGCATGGGCAAAAAGACCGCAATCAGCGATATGGTAATGGACAGGATTGTAAAGCCGATCTCACGCGCGCCAAGCAGTGTGGCGGCTGTGCGCTCCATTCCGGCTTCCATGTGGCGGGCAATGTTTTCCACCACCACAATGGCGTCATCCACCACAAAGCCGGTAGCAATGGTCAACGCCATCAGCGACAGCGTATCGAGCGAAAAACCCAGCAGGTGCATGGCCGCCAGAGACCCGGCCAGCGAGACCGGGACAGTCACGGCAGGAATAAAGGTGGAACGCCAGCCCCGCAGAAAGGCCAGTACGACCAGCACAACCAGCACGACGGAAATCAGCAGGGTTTCCTGCGTGTCGGCCAGGGCGTCGCGGATAGAAACGGAGCGGTCAGAGACGAGTGAGAAACTGACATCCCCCGGCAGGGCGGCCCGGAGCATGCTCGAGCGGGAGCGGATGGCGTCGGTTACCTCAATCACGTTGCTACCGGGCTGGGCGCGGATAATGGCCAGGATTGCGGGCTTGCCATTCAACCAGGCGGCTTTGCGCTCGTCCTGGGGGCCACTATGTACATGCGCCACACTGTCCAGCCGCACCGGGCGACCATTGCGGTAAGCGATGACAAGGGACTGATACTGCTCCGCCGTATGGGCCTGGTCGTTGGTCTGCAACATCAGGCGGCGGCCATCTGTGTCAATCACGCCTTTTGGGGTGTTGGCGTTGGCTGATGCCAGAGCCGAGCGCACGTCTTCAAAGCCGATACCGTAGTGGAACAGCAGCTGGGGGTTCATATCCACCCGGATGGCGGGTTTATCTGCCCCCACAATATCCACCCACCCGACCCCTCGCACGCCGGACAACATGGGTTTCAGGCGTGTCTCGGCCAGTTCACGCAAGGCAGAAGCTGAGCGCTGGGGGGATGTCATGGCCGCGACCATGATCGGGCTGTCTGACGGGTTGGCCTTGTAATATTGCGGTGGGGTCAGCAGCGTGGTGGGCATGTCGGCCCTGGCCGCCCGCAGTGCGGCCTCCACATCCCGCGCGGCCCCGTTGATGTCCCGGTCATTGTCAAAAAACAGCAGGATAAAGGCGTTGGACTCCATGGTGTCCGACCGCATGCTGCTCAGGCCCGAGATCTGCCCCAGCCTGCGCTCCAGCGGGGTGGTGACAGCACTGGCAAACTGCTGGGGGGAACTGCCGGGCTGGGAGGCGATGATGTAGATGACCGGCACAGAAATATTGGGCAGGTCCGCCACTGGCATGGCCCGGTAGGAAAACAGCCCAGCCACCACAAAGGCCAGAGCCATCAGGGTGGTGCCCACCGGGCGCATGATAAACAGCCGACTGACCGACACGCAGCCTTATTCCTTAGTTCTGCTGGCCAGTGGTGCGCCTGCCTGTCGGGGTGCTCCACGTTGCGCCATGCGATTGCGCCCCAGACCAGGTGCCGGGGCGGGTGCGTGCAAGAACGCTCTTTGTAACGATGATCTGGTTATTTGCAAATACGTCGCAAGTATGGGGCGGAGCCTGTGGTCAGCCCTCCATTACGGTTGTGCGCCGGTGTTGACCAGTATCTTGCCCGGCCCGTCGCGCTCCGTGGCCAGGGTGCCTGTTGGCCTGTCAACAAGAATACTGCCTTTGCCCAGCACATGCAGGGCTGTAATGGCACTTTCACCATGGAATACCGCATCGCGCGTGCTGGCTGATGTGATTTCAAGCGCCTGCACATGGCCCGTCTGCATGACAAAGCTGGAACTGCCGCCCAGATAAAGGGCCAGGGCTTTGGCATCTGCTTTCTCAATGGTCACGTCTGCCGACCCGGTGGAATGGATGCGGGCTGATGTGTCCAGCAACGGTATGGTAATGGCCCCAGCGCCCTCAGACAGCACATCCAGCTCTTCCGCACGACCAAGGCGAGCCGGGCCGTTGCCGACACGGACTGCGGCGGGGCCGGTGCGGTCATCAAGCGTCATGCTGGCATTGCCCGCGTTGCGAATACTCAGGGCCATGGCGGATGGGGTGGTTATGTCCAGTGTTTCCGGCTTGGCGGGGCATGTCGGGCGGGTCAGATGGATGGTGCCATCAGCACTGGTGGTAGCCTGTACGCCCGCAGGCCACGGACCAGTGGTTTCAATCCGGTCTTTCAGGCCGTGCCCAACCCCGATATGCAACCGGTCGAGGCATACAATATCAACGTCAAGCTGCCGTCCCTGCTGTGTGGCGGCCCGAACATGGGCGGGCAGGCCAAGGGACAGGCCAAGCAGGAACAGGGGCAGGGTAGTGCGGAGGGGTGCATAGGGCATGGGGCGATCTTGCCAGTGTGGGCTGGTGGCGTCCAGCATCGGGGCTGGCGTCAACGGTGGTTGCCCATGCCGCCACGCCCCCCCATGAAGGCATCGTGCAGGCGGTCAAAAATATCAGCCAGCGTGTCATGCGCCCGTTTGCCCTTGCTGCCTACAACGGTCACGGTCGTTGTCATGCCTGCTACCAACTGGGTGCCGGGGGGAATACTGTCGATCTGCACCCGAACGGGAATACGCTGCGCCAGCCGGACCCAGGTATAGACCGGGTCGACCGATGGCAGCCCTTGGGTTGATGGTGTTGCGTTGGCGGTGGCTATCCCGCGGGTAATGCTGACAACATGGCCCCACATGGGGGCGTTGTAGCCCATTAGGTCCAGCCTGACCCTGTCACCCACATGGATGGCGTGGATTTTGGTTTCCTCAAAATACCCATCCACCCAGTAGGAGGAGGCATTGATAACGCGCACATTGGGGGTGCCCGCCGTAGCAAAGTCGCCCGGTGCCATGATCAGGTTGGTGACATAGCCTGTCACGGTGCTGTGGACATGGGTACGGTCCAGGTTGATGCGGGCTTGCGACAGCACGGCCATGGCCTCGGCATACTGGGCGCGGGCGACTTCGGCTGTGGCCTGATAGAGCTGTTTTTCTTCTTGGGAGGCCGCAATTTCTGTCAGCCGGTTGCGGCGGGTTTCCTGCGTTGTCTTCAGGGTCATATCCGCTTCACGCTCGTTGACCCTGGCGGTAGCGGTGGCGACGGCAACCTGGAAGTCAAAGGGGTCGATGTCATACAGCACATCCCCCGCATGGACGAACTGGTTGTCCTTGACCTTGACGGCAATAATCTGGCCCGACACGCGGGGCGCAATGTCGGCCACCTGGACGCGCACCTGCCCGTTACGGGTCCAGGGGGCGGCGGTGTAATAGTCCCACAGGACAAGAAAGACCACACCAGCAATGCCCAGGATTGTGGCGGTGGTAACAAACTGCAGGAAACGGCGCGCGCGTTCAAACACGGGTGCGGGTCCTTTTTAGAACAGGAGAGTGTAAAAGCCGATAAGGCAGACAAGCATGCCAAATTCGGCCAAGGGCAGGTTCCAGATCACGCGGCGGGCGCGTACTTTGGCCAAAAGCGGGTTCAGGGCCAGCAGCGTGACAATGGCCAGCCCCGCATGGATGACAAAGGACGAAACAAGCAGTCCATCAATGTCCAGTACAGCGCGCATGGGCGTGTCAGGCCTTCTTGCCAGAGGGAAGGGCGGGGGGCAGCAGGCCGTAAAGCTGGATGGCTGAGCGGTTATGCTCCAGCAGGTGAATGGCTCCGACCATGGCGGACACAGCCGCAAGGGCAGTGGCCATCTGCCCGTGTGGCAGAGTGATGGTGCGGTCAAGCAGGATACGGGCCTGCTGCTTCATCTGCCGCAGGGCCTGGTCCACATCGTGGATGAGGGTCGCCTGCAAGGCCGAGAGTGCGGTTTCATGAATGGCCGGGATCGTGGCAGCACGGTCCAGGTGGCGGCGGGCGCGGGCTAGTTCCAGGTTAAGGGTGTCCAGACTGGCCATGCGTGAAAAAACACGGTGGCGGGCCAGCGTTGCGGGCAGGTAGCGGTTCCATTCCAGAATACGGTTCAGTCTGTCGTAATGGCGGCTGATCAGGGCTGAACCAGCCTGCTCGCCCTGACCTGCAAAGCGGCGTGTCAGGTCACGCGCGACGGCAATACCCACCCGAAAGCGCCTGCGAGACGCCGAGGGCGGCAAAAGCAGCACAAGGGAGATGAAAATGATGATAGCCGCAAACAGGTACATGACATTGCGGTCAATAAAATCCAGCGGCTGGTAATTCTGCTGGTTGGCAACGCCGAGTATGACAAAAAAGAACACGCCGCCATTAAACCCGATAGGGGCCGTCCTGGGGTTGAGCAGCAGCAGGCAACTGCCAAAGATGACGGGAATAATGGCAAGGGCCAGAAACGGCATGTCCGCCCCTTTGGGCAGGACTTCAAAGTTCAGCACGGCCGCCACGATAATGGCCAGCGGGGTGCCCAGTAGCGCCCCCATGCCAAAGCCCCGGACATTATAGGTGGTTGCGGCCAGCGTGAGGATAATGGCCACCTGCGCCAGAGCGGAATAGGTGGCCGGAATGTCGGAGATAATGCACAACGCCGCCGCTACGGAAAACCCAACCAGCGTACGCAGCCCGTTCAGCAGCGCGGCCACAACGTCCTGATGCTGGTTGATCTTGAGTTCGGGGGCCTGGGTTCTGGCGCGGCGGCCGTTCTCAAAGGCGTCAATACCATCACGGGCCCAGCGTGCGTCGGACAGCAGCGCCATGGAGCGTTCAATCAGCCAGGCTTCTTCCAGGGTCGGGGTGGTGGTTTCGTCGTCAGCATGGGCGTCACGCGCCAGCGCTTCCAACTCCCGCACGGCTTGCGCGGGGGAGGCAACGGGTGCGCCGTCGCCAAAGGCTGAACGGATATGCTGTAAAATACGGTCCGAGATTCCGCCGTTCTGCAAGGCAATGGCAATGGCGCGGCTGCATGTCAGCATTTCCAGCAGGGCCACCATGGCAGAGCGCGCTCCGGCCAGCCGCAGGCGGGCATCGGGCAGTTCTGTCTGTGCAAAGGAAATCTGCGATGTCAGGGCAATGATTTCCCCCGCCAGCCCTGCACAGGCTTCATCATTGGGTATGGCGTGGCCCGCCATGGCGTCGCGCGTAATACGTCGGACCATGTCGGCAGTGCGGCGGAGGTTGGCGGCCAGTTTTTCAAATGCGGTGGGGGAGCCAAAAATATCGTTCACCGCTGCCGTGGCGGCAATACCCACCAGAATGTCGGAAACACGGGCCACAGTGGTGTCGTACACTGCGCCGGGGTTGTCGATGCAACTGATCCCGACAATAGCGACCGTATAGCCCGACAGCATGGCACCATAGGCGCGGAAGTCGCGCTCCAGCGTGCCAACAATGGTGCATAATGTCAGCCACAGCGCCACACCACCCAGAAAAATGCCGCGCTCCTGATTGAAGCACGCAGTCAGGCAGATCGCGACAAAAGCCCCGACCAGTGTCCCCGCAAGCCGGTAGAGTGCTTTGGACAGAACCTGCCCGCGCAGGGGCTGGGCCAGAATCATCACCGTGACGGCCGCCGCCCCCGGCGAGGGCAGTTGCAGCCAGAAGGCAGTGCTGAGTGCCAGCACGACAGACAGCCACGTGCGCAGGCAGAACAGAAACCACCCAACAGGAAAGACAGCACGCGGGGGTGTGACAAACCACCCCCGCCATGCCCCCCTGCCAGGGGCAGCCGGGGTGTTTGCACTCATGCTGTGTGTTCTTTCATGGTCCAGGACTGAAAGGAGCCGGGGTGGGAATGTCCAGCGGCATCTGAATCTTAAAATAAAATATAATGTTTGGTGGCAGGGATGAACAGCACCAAACTGCCAGCCACCCTTTTCTGTCGGTTCAGGGCCCGGTCTTCAGGCTGGACAGTCGGGCGGGGGCTTGTACTCTGGGCACAGTTTTCCAGCCCATGACTGCATGGGCGAGAGAAGGAGCAAGACAATGTCGAATGATGTCAAACTGCTGCTGCTGGCAGGGGACTATGTCGAGGACTATGAAATCATGGTCCCCTATCAGGCGCTGACCATGCTGGGCTACCGGGTGGATGTTGTCTGTCCCGGCAAAAAAGTGGGCGAGACCGTGCTGACGGCGATCCATGATTTTGAAGGCGCTCAGACCTACAGCGAAAAGCCGGGCCACCTGTTCAAGCTCAATGCCACGTTCGACGCGATTGATACGGATGATTATCTGGGCCTGATCGTGCCCGGTGGACGTGCGCCGGAGTATCTGCGGCTAAACCCCCGTGTGATCGAAATCGTGCAGGCTTTTGCCGACAGGCCCATGGCGGCCATCTGCCACGGTGCCCAGTTGCTGGCGGCGGCCCAGGTGATCAAGGGGCGGCGCGTGTCAGCCTATCCGGCCTGCAAGCCGGAAGTGGAACTGGCAGGCGGCACGTATGTTGAAGTAGAAGTGACAGACGCCGTTACAGATGGCGAACTGGTGACAGCCCCGGCCTGGCCCGCACACCCGACCTGGCTGGCGCAGTTTCTCAAGGTTCTGGGCGCCACCATCACGATCTGATGGCGGCACTCCTGCGCGTTCTTCCCGCCTGAGCGGGAAGGGCGTGTCAGAAACTGCTGGCGGCTGGCCGGTTGAGCATGGCCATTAGTTCCCGCCGGGTGTCGGAATTGGTGCGGAACACACCCAGCATGCTGCTTGTGACCATGGACACACCGGGTTTGTGAACTCCGCGCGTGGTCATGCATTCGTGCGCCGATTCGATAATGACGGCCACACCCTGCGGGTCCAGTTCATCATTAATGGTATTGGCGATCTGGGCTGTCAGCCGTTCCTGAATTTGCAGGCGGCGGGCATAGGCATCTACCACGCGCGCCAGCTTGGAAATGCCAACAACGCGCTGGCGCGGCAGGTAGGCGACATGGGCGCGGCCAATAATGGGGGCCAGGTGGTGCTCGCAATGGCTTTCAAAGCGGATATCGCGCAGCAGCACGATTTCGTCATAGCCATCCACTTCGGAAAAGGTCCGGCGCAGCAGGTTGGCCGGGTCAATCTCGTAGCCTGCAAAAAAATCGGTATAGGCACGGGCCACGCGGGAGGGGGTGTCCAAAAGCCCTTCACGCGTGGGGTCATCCCCCGCCCAGCGCAGGAGTGTGCGGACAGCCTCTTCAGCTTCTGTCTGGGTCGGGCGGTTTGTTGGCGCGGTGCTCATGCCATTCTCCTGCTGGGCAAAGGACTAGTGAAGCTGGTGGATCTGGAAAGGGCAATCAAGGCTGAAGGCAGGGATTTCAGCATCAAAGCGCGTACCGTCTGACACGACCTGCATCAGGTAAGCCCCGCGCATGAAGCCCCCAGGCGTGGTCAGCGATGTGCCCGATGTGTAGTCGAATTCAGCACCCGGCTGGATGACAGGCTGCTGGCCGATCACGCCCGCACCCTGCACGCACTCGTTATGGCCCGTTGAGTCGATGATGTGCCATGTCCGCTCCAGCAGCCGCACGGCTTTGGCCCCCATGTTGCGGATACGAACCCGATAGGCCCAGCTATAGGACGATTCATCTGGCTCCGACTGATCGGGCAGCCAGAAAACCTGAACCTGGACGCGGATATCGCCTGTCCTGGCTTCATAGACCGGAAGGGCGGAAAACAGCTCATCAAGCGCTGTCTGCGGGTCTTGCACAAGGGAAGGTACTGCCCAGTCGGCCATGGACTGTTCTGCTCCATACAAAACGGGGGCGGCCGTCTATCCCCCATGTGCCGGGCAAGCCTGGCGGAAGGTGAGGCGGGCAGTATCATGAACTGTCCGCCGGTGCAAAGCCGCATCTGGGCCACCCTGCGGTCTGGCAGGGTGGCGTGTTTGCGTTCAGGCTGAGGGGAGGGCGGCGATACCACGGGCCAGATCGTCGATCAGGTCTTGGCTGTCTTCCAGCCCGACGGAGAAACGGATGGCCCCATCGGTAATGCCCAGGGCTGCCCGTTCGGCGGCATCAATCTTGGAATGGGTGGTGGTGGCCGGGTGTGTCACCAGCGACCGCGCATCGCCCAGATTGTTGGAAATGGCGATAAGTTGCAGCGCATTCATGAAGGCAAATGCCCCTTCTTGACCGCCGCGCACCTCAAAGGCCACAAGGCTGCCACCGCCTGTCATCTGGCGGGCTGCCAGCGCATGCTGGGGATGATCTGCCCGGCCGGGGTAACGGACGGACAGCACACCGGGGGCTGCCGCCAGATAATCGGCCACAGCAGCGGCGTTGTGGGTCATGGCGTCAACCCGCAGGGAGAGCGTTTCCAGCCCCTTGAGCATGACCCAGGCGTTGAAGGGGGAAAGCGCATTGCCCGTGTTGCGGGTAAAGGGTTGCAGCGTGTTGCTGATCCACTCAGCAGACCCCAGAACTGCCCCGCCCAGCACACGGCCCTGACCGTCAATGTGCTTGGTGCAGGAATACACGACAACATCCGCCCCCAGTTCCAGCGGCTTCTGATAAATGGGGGAGGCAAAGACGTTGTCCACTACCACAATGGCCCCGGCCTTGTGGGCGAGAGCCGAGATGGCGGCAATGTCCAGAATGTCCAGCATGGGGTTGGACGGGCTTTCCAGCAGGACAGCGGCTGTCGGCCGGGACAGGGCGCGCTCCCACTGGGGCAGGTCCGTGCCGTCGACAAATTCGATCTCTACGCCGTAGCGGGGCAGCAGGTTGGCAACAATCCAGTAGCAGGACCCAAACAGCGCGCGCGATGCAACAACCCGCTCACCAGCCTTGACGTGGGACAGCAGGGCAGACGACACAGCCCCCATGCCGGTGGAGGTTGCAATACAGGCCTCGGCCCCTTCCAGGTCAGCCAGTCGGCGTTCCAGGGCTGCAACCGTCGGGTTGCCAAAGCGGCTGTACTGGTAATGAGTGATTTCGTTGCGGAAGGTCGCGGCCGCCTGCTCGGCATTGTCGTAAACAAAGCCGGAGGTCAGGAACAGGGCTTCGCTTGTTTCCCCATATTCGGTGCGCTCAAGCCCGGCATGAAGTTGGCGGGTGGCGGGGCGCCATGTGCTGGAAGGGGAGGTTTTGCTGCTGGTCATTACTCGGTATCCGGTTCTTTCCTGTCTGGCCCTGCGTGCGCGCAGGCAGTGGGGCCAGCCTTTCAAATTGACCGTGGAAACCATGACGGCGGCCATGCGTCCGTCAGGGCCTCTTTAGCGCGTTTCTTTTTCCTCGCCGCAAGCCAGCCGGACAAATCACGAGGGAAGCCCACAGGCTTCACCTTTTTGGTTAGGCGCAGACGGCGGGCCTCGTCAAGCGGGCAGTCGCATTGCGCCATGATCGTGACTGCAACCCAGCCTTTCCAGCAGCTCTGAGGTGTGGCGGGGGTGGTTGTTACAGCAGAGCCTGGAGCAGCGGTATAAAAGGCAGGTCGGCCTCGGGCATGGCGTAGTCACGCAGGGCTGAGGCCTCAACCCATGCCAGTTTCTGGCCTTCCCGCGGGGTGGGGGTACCCTGCCAGCGGCGGCACAGGTACAGGGGCATCAGCAGGTCAAACGTCGGGTAGGCATGCGATGCAAAGGTAAATGGTGCCAGACAGGCGCGCGACAGATCCAGCCCCAGCTCCTCATGCAGTTCGCGGACAAGGGCGGCCTCGGGCGTTTCCCCCGCTTCCACCTTGCCACCGGGAAACTCCCATAGGCCGGCCATACTTTTACCTTCGGGCCTGCGGGCCAGCAGGATACGGTTCTGGGCGTCTATCAGGGCGCCTGCGGCAACAAGCACAAGGCGGCGGGGGCCAGGTGCGGGGTCGGAAACGGGTGTGTCCATGTCTGTCCGGGTGGCTTCAAAAGTGGCAACGGGGAGTTCTGTCCCACGGGCGGCAAATGTCTGACTGTCGGTGCCAGTCTGGCGAAAGCCCGCGTGTTCCAGCACCTTGATCGAGGCAATATTGTCCTGCGCCGCACTGGCGCGCAGGCAGGTAATGTCAAGATGGGCCAGCGCCCAGCGCGTCACCCGCGCTGCGGCCAGCCGTGCGGCACCCCGGCCCCAGTGCGGGCGGCCCACCCAGTAGCCAAGCTGCCCGACCCGGCCACCACCAGGTACGGCTTCTATCCGCAGGCCCACGCAGCCTATAAAGCTGCCATCGGTGTTGGTGATGGCAAAATGGTAGCCGTCGCCCCGGGCATGCATGGCCTGTGTGGCGGCAATCCACTCATCCGCCAGTTCCCTGGGGTAGGGAAAGGGCGGGCGGCTGAGCATGCGCACTACCTCCCAGTCGTTGACAAGGTGGTGCAGGGTGGTGGCGTCAGTCGGGTGCAGGGGGCGCAGACGGTAGGGTGGCGCCTCCAGCATCAGGGGCAGGCTGTCAGGCATCGGGTTGGGCTGGTGGCAGGCCACATTCTACTAGAAGGTCCCTCAGGGCGTTGATAACGGGAAAGACTTCAACATTGTGGTCTCCCCCCAGTTCCCTCCAGGCTTTCTGCTCCAGTTCCACAATTTCACGGTCTTCAGCAAAAATGCGGTTTGTAAAGGCAACCAGGAACGGCCAGGCTAGGTCCAGCACAAAAGGCACGCCCGGGCGTTTGACAGACAGCAGGCCGAAGGTGCGGTTTGTCAGTTCATCAGCACTTTGCGGAACATAGACAATCCACAGGTCCATGACCGGATCGTCGTCTCCCTTCTGGATACGCAGGGTCTGGTACGGGTATTCCGTGCGGATGGTCATGACATCGCGGTGCTGGAATTTTTCCGAAGCATCGCGCCGTTCGCCAAAAATCAGGGCTTCGCCAATAGGCTGCTTGCCGCCTGTGCGGGCAAAGCTGTAACGGGCTTCGACCAGACCTGCCTCACGCTTCTGGCCCAGAAAGCGGGGTTTCATCTGCCCCATCTGTTTGGAGTGCATGAACTGGTGGTTCATATCCATCAGGTTTTCATGCATGAAGCTGTAATGGCAGCCCACAGTGCGCCCGAAGTAGCGGGTCTTGTAGCCGGGGTTGGCTGTCTGGGCCAGTGCTGGGGGCAGGGGCGTTGTTTCTGCCTTGTCCGGGTCACCGGGGAAGATAAAGATCATGCCGCTCTGCTCACGGCAGGGGAAGGTGCGTACGCCGTTGGGCAGTTTGCCCTTGCCCAGATAAGGCACGTCAATGCAGCGCCCGGAACGCCCATAGGCCCAGCCGTGATAGCAGCACTTGACCGCACTGCCATTAACGACCCCCTTGCTCAGTGGCACCTGCCGGTGGGCGCAGCGGTCTTCCAGCGCAAACACCGACCCGCCGTCTTCTGGCCGTACAAGGGCTATGGGTGTTCCGGCATAGCGGGTGCCAATGGTTTTGCCCGCCTTGAGTTCCCGCGACCAGGCGACAGGGTACCAGTAGTCGGGGTTGGACCGCACGGTGCGCAGGTCCGTTCCAGCCCGGGGGCGTCCTTGAGGCTCGTTTCCGGTGGGGTCAGTCTGGGCGGTCTGGTTCATGGTTCCTCGGGGCGGGTGGTCCGGGCAGCGGCGTATGCTGGCGTTCGGCCTATCTTCAACGCATCATGGGTGGGGGCGCAACCCGGCTGGGGGTGAAACCTCCATATTAGTGCGCTGTTAGCCGTGCGCTCAGGTCTTCAATAAACTGAAAGGCCACCCGGCCAGAACGGCTGCCGCGGGTAATGGCCCACTCATTCGCTCTCGCCATAAGCTCGGCGTCCTCTATCGGCAGGGCGCGGTCATGGGCGTAGGACTGCACCATCTGGGCAAAAATATCCTGCTCGCACGCATAAAAGCCAAGCCACAGGCCGAAACGGTCGGACAGGGAGACCTTTTCCTCCGTTGCCTCGGAGGGGTTGATGGCGGTGGCGCGCTCGTTTTCTATCATTTCACGCGGCATCAGGTGGCGGCGGTTGGATGTGGCATAGACAATCACATTGTCCGGCCGCCCGGCAATGCCGCCATCCAGCACGGATTTGAGCGCCTTGTAGTCGCGGTCTTCCTTTTCAAACGACAGATCATCACAGAACAGGATAAAGCGGCGGGTGCTTGAGCGCAGCAGTTCCAGCAGGGTGGGCAGGGTTGCCAGGTCCTCGCGCTGGATTTCGACCAGTGCCACCCGGCCCTGACCGGTGCGGCAGGGTTGGCCATCCACCACATTGGCAAGCGCATGTGCCCCTTTGACCAGCGAGGATTTGCCCATGCCACGGGCCCCCCACAGCATGGCGTTGTTGGCGGGCAGGCCGTGGGCAAAGTTGCGCGTGTTGTCCAGCAGGATCCGTTTTTGCAGGTCCACCCCCTGGAGCAGGTCCACAGGTACATGGGCCACGTGTGCGACCGGTGCCAGCCGCCCCAGAGCCGGTTGCCATACAAAAGCATCGGCTGTGTCTATGCCTGTCAGCGTGGGAGCAGGGGGGGAAAGCCGCTCCAGAGCTGAGGCAATACGTTCAAGGGCAGGAAGCCAGGAGGTGTCCATTGGGGTCTGTGTCCTTGCGGGCAGGGGTGGCGGTGCATGTTTCCTCAGCGGAGGAGCTTGACGCGAGGCAATTGAAAATTATGGTCATTCCCTCATCTTGTGCAACCAGCCTTTCCTGAAAGTCGATCGTAGATGTCCAACATGCTTATTTCCGCCGCCTATGCCCAGTCAGCCGGGGCTGGCGGTGGAAGCGGTTCCACGCTGATGTCGTTTCTGCCGTTTGTGGCGGTTTTCGCCATCATGTATTTCCTGCTGATCCGCCCGCAGCAGCAGCGGCAGAAGCAGCTTAAGTCCGAGCTTAAGACCCTGCGCCGTGGGGACCGTATTGTGACCGCTGGTGGCGTGGTTGGCATTGTGCAGCGCAACAAGGAAGATGCCCCGGAAGTGGAGGTGGAAATTGCCCCCAATGTGCGCATCACCGTCCTGCGTGACACCATTTCCACCGTGTTGACCAGCTCTGCCAAGCCTGCGAACGACGCAGCCGCCACGAAATAAGTTTCTGGCGGTTCGGACAGACCTCAGAAAAATGAAATGGGGTCTATGTCCACATCAATCCGTGTGCCGCGGGCAGGGGTAACCATGCCCAGCCAGCGGCGCAGAATGGGCTGGACGGCAATACTGCGCCGCGTGCGGAGCAACAGCCGCCGCCTGTGCCGCCCACGTAGCAGTGCCAGCGGCGCAGGGGCCGGGCCAAGCACTTCTATTCCGTCCCCATAAGGGGCGTTGTGCCCAAGCTGGGCAGCGGTTGCGTCTGCCTCGGCCATGGTGTCGGCGCTGACAATCAGGGCCGCCAACCGCCCATAAGGGGGCCAGAAGCCCGGTTCACGCTGGGCGGCTTCCTGCTCCATGAAGGTATTGAAATCACCCGATAGCAGAGCCTGCATGACCGGGTGCTCAGGGGTGTAGCTTTGCAGCAGCACCCGCCCCGGTGCGCTGGCCCGCCCGGCCCGGCCTGCAACCTGATGCAGCAACTGGATTGTGCGCTCACCAGCCCGCAGGTCTGCCCCACCCAGCCCCAGATCGGCATCGACGACCCCAACCAGGGTCAGGTGCGGAAAGTGCCAGCCTTTGGCGACCATCTGTGTCCCGATGATCAGGTCCACCTCCTGCCGGCTGATGCTGTTTACTGCCTCGGCTGTTGCTGCTGCCCCCCCGGTCATGTCGCTGGACATGACAAGGACTCTGGCCTCGGGGAACAGGTCGTGCGCTTCCTCGGTAATGCGCTCTATGCCCGGGCCTATGGCGGTCAGGGACTGCTCGGCCGAGCAGGCGGGGCAGGACTCGGGCAGTGGTTCAACATGGTCGCAATGGTGGCAGGCCAGAATCCTGCGGGCACGGTGTTCCACCAGCCAGGCTGTGCAGCGTGGGCATTCCATGCGGTGGCCACAGGCGCGGCAGAGGGTGAGCGGCGCATACCCCCGGCGGTTGAGGAACAGCATGGCCTGCTCCCCCCGTTCCAGTGTCTGGTTGATGGCGTCCACCATGAGCGTGGACAAAAAGCGCCCGCGTGGGGGTGGGGCTTCGCGCATGTCCAGCACAGTGGTTTCAGGCATGCTGGCCCCACCGTGCCGGGTGGGGAGCATAAGGTGATGGTACCGGCCCGTATGTGCATTGGCCAATGTTTCAAGGCTTGGGGTGGCAGAGGCCAGCACAACCGGAAAACCCGCAAGACGCCCCCGTACAACCGCCATGTCCCGCGCGTTGTAGGTAACGCCTTCTTCCTGCTTGAACACGCCTTCGTGCTCTTCATCCACAATAATCAGACCAAGTTTGTGGAAGGGCAGAAACAGGGCAGACCGTGCCCCGGCAATCACAGGGGCCGAGCCATCGGCAGCACCGGCCCATGTCAGGCGGCGGGTTTTCTGCCCGGCTTCGGAGTGCCAGATGGCGGGGCGCACACCAAAGCGCCGGGCAAACCGTTCGACCCACTGGGCGGACAGGGCAATTTCGGGCAGCAGCACAAGGGCCTGCCGTCCTTCGGTCAGGCAGGTCGCAATGGCCTCCTGATAGATTTCCGTCTTGCCTGAGCCTGTGACTCCTTCCAGCAGCGTGACGGAAAAACGGTTGTCACGCACGCTCTGGCGCAGGGCTTCGGCAGCGTGCTGTTGCGCGCCTTCCAGCACAGGGGGGCAATAGGCGGGGTCCGGGCGGCCAAAAGGGTTGGCCGGGCCAAGGCGGACAGCGTGGAGGGCTCCGGCATCGACCAGTCCCCGGACAACACCGGGGCTTGTGCCTGCCGCCTGTGCCAGTTCGGTGGTGGCTCGGGGCACACCATCGGCCAGCAAGGCTAGTATTTTCTGCCGGGCAGGGGTTGCGCGCAGGCCCGCAGGCAAGGGTGTGGTGGCCAGCCAGCCCATTGTCGGGGTGGGTTGGCCCTGCATATGCGGGCGCAATGTCATTGCCAGCACCATGCCGGGTGGGGACAGGGTATAGGCCGCGACCCAGTCGATAAAACGTCGGAGTTCGGCGGGCAGTGGAGCCACATCCAGCTTGCTCAGGACAGGCCGCAGGCGGTTTGCGGCAATCGGGCTCTGGGTGGACGGTGTGGCCAGGTCGGGGGGTAAGTGGGGTGTTGTGTCCCAGACCACCCCGGTTGCCTGCCGCTTGCCCAGAGGGACGGTAACAATATCGCCCGCATGCAGGACGAGGCCAGGGGGTAGTTTGTAATCAAACGGGCCGGGAAAAGGCATGGGCAGCAAGACGGCCACCCGCTCCGGCACTTCTGGCGTGGGCGGTGTGTCCAATACGCGGGAAGGGGAGGGTGTAGCCATGTCTGCCTGTTTAGGCGCGTGGCATGATAAAGAACAAGAGGAACGGCCAGCTAAAGGCGGGACAGGAGGAGGCGAGCATGACGGCGGATGAGGCGTTGGTGGCGTTTTTGGAGTGGCTGGCGGTGGAAAAACGCTCCTCCCCCCTCACTGTGGAGGCGTATCGGGGCGACCTGTCGCGTTTTTTCGGCTTCATGACCACGCATCTTGATGGTTTGCCGGATATGGCGGGGCTGGGACGCATCAGCCTGCGAGACCTGCGTGCCTGGCTTGCCTACGAGCAGGAACAGGCCCAGAGCAGCCGCGCCGTGCGGGAAGGGCGTACCACACCGGACCAGGCCGCCCGTACAAGGGCGCGCAGGGTGTCGGCTGTGCGGTCTTTTTTTCGGTATCTGACCCGCCAGCAGGGGGTGGAAAACCCGGCTGTGCAGCTTCTGGGTTCCCCCCGGGTTAAAAAGACCCTGCCCCGACCCTTGGGGCGGCAGGACGCTCTGTCCGCCCCGGCAGGCATTGCCGAACTGGCCCAGACCCCCATGGAGCAAAGCCGCAACACAGCACTGTTTCTGCTGCTGTATGGGTGTGGGCTGCGTATTTCCGAAGGGCTGAACCTGAACGTGGGCGACCTGCGGGATATGGATAGCAGCGGTGTGCTGCGTATCCGCGGTAAAGGGGGCAAGGAGCGGCTGGTGCCTGTGTTGCCTGTCGTGCGGGCTGGGCTGGAGGCCTGGCGGGCCCGCCACCCCATGCCAGAGGCGGCATCTCCCCTGTTTGTGGGGGTGCGCGGTGGGCGGCTGCAACCTGCCGTGGCGCAGAAAGCAATGCGGGAGTGGCGTGAACTCTCAGGCCTGCCCGCCCATGTGACCCCCCATGCCCTGCGACATTCCTTTGCCACACACCTGATGGAAGGCGGGGCGGACCTGCGTGTGATTCAGGAACTGCTGGGCCATGCCAGCCTGTCCACCACCCAGCGCTATACTCTGGCGGACGAGGCCCATCTGCTGGATGTCTGGACGCGGGCGCATCCGCGTGCACAATTGGCCTCTACTGCCAGTAAGGAAAAGACACAGGGATGATCGAGACCTACCGCACACCATGGCCCGCCATAGAACCCTACGCTCAGGGCTATATGGACACAGGGGACGGACACCAGATTTATTGGGAGGAGTGCGGTAACCCCAAGGGTATTCCCGTTGTCTTTTTACACGGTGGGCCAGGGGGTGGCTGCTCGCCCGCGTCGCGTCGGCTGTTTGACCCGGCCCGGTACCGGATTGTCCTGTTTGACCAGCGGGGCTGCGGCCGCTCGCGCCCCCACGCAGACCTGAACGCCAATACCACGTGGCATCTGGTTGCGGATATTGAACGCCTGCGTGAGCAGTGCGGGGTGGAGCAGTGGGCTGTCTTTGGTGGGTCGTGGGGCTCTACTCTGGCACTAGCCTATGCCCAGACCCACCCGGAGCGGGTCAGCGCGTTGATGCTGCGCGGCATCTTTACCCTGCGTCGGGCGGAACTGCTGTGGTATTATCAGGAAGGTGCCTCATGGCTGTTTCCCGATAAATGGGAAGACTTCCTCAGCCCCATCCCTGAGGTGGAGCGTGATGACCTGATGGCAGCCTATCGGCGGCGGCTGGTGGGGCAGGACCGTGCCGAGCAACTCCGGGCTGCCCGCGCCTGGAGCCTGTGGGAAGGCCGCACCCTGACCCTTGTGCCGTCCCCCGAGCTTGAAACCCAGCATGATGAAGCTGAATACGCTCTGGCATTCGCCCGGATCGAGAACCACTATTTTGTCCATGCAGGCTGGCTGGAGGAAGGGCAGCTTATCCGCAATGTTGACCGTATTCGGCATATTCCAACCGTGATCGTGCAGGGGCGTTACGATATGGCAACGCCAGTGCGCACGGCCTGGGACCTGCACAAAGCGTGGCCGGAGGCTGATTTCAGGCTGATTGATGTTGCAGGGCATGCCTTGTTTGAACCGGGTATTCTCAACGCTCTGCTGGACGCTACCGATCGCTTTGCAAGGGAACTGGGGTAATGTCCCGGCAGCAGGGGTGGGGGAGTTATCGGGTACCCGCCCGCTGGGGCTTGGTGGCAGTTCTGTCCTGTGTGGCGGCCTTGCCTCTGGTTGTGCCCGCACAGGCGCAGGAGAGCGGCTGCTACACTCAGGTCGCCCGGGTCGCCCTGCATGATGACAGCGGGTTTTTGAATATCCCCGCGTCCATCAATGGCCATATCACGCGGATGATTGTTGATACCGGATCAGAGGGCAGCCTGTTATCACCCGAAGCCGCAGCCCTGTTTGAGACACAGCGCGACAAGGCCGTGCGGACAGTAGTGCAAGGCACGGGTGGGGTGGGGCATATTGTGCCCAATGCCATTGTCACCTCCTTCCGGGTTGGCAAAGCCCAGCTTGGCCCGGTGTCCGTCCCGGTCTCGGCCTTGCCTGCGACGCCCCGGACAGAACCCGCAGTGGAGGGGCTGATCGGGGGCGATATGCTTTCGGGCTATGATGTGGAGTTTAATGTCGCGCAGGGCTGGCTGGCGTTGTGGCGGGCTGATGCCCCCGATTGTACTGGCCCTGTGGGTTGGCGGTATATCTACCGTGCTGTGCCTTTGATGGTGACAGACCACCACCGCGCCCTTGCCCGGCTGGAACTGGATGGCCACCCGCTCTGGGCGCTGGTTGATAGCGGAGCACGCTCACGCATTGTGTCGGAGACAGCCGCGATACGGGTGGGCGTGCCGGAAAGCACGTTGCAGACCGATCCCGGAGGGTTGACCCAGGGGGTGGATGGCCACAGCCAGCAGTATCACTGGCATCGTTTTCACCGTCTGCAAATCGGCCAGGAGCGGGAGGAGGCCCCGGTGCTGACCGTCATGCCCCTGAAGGATACAGCCGACATGCTGCTGGGGGCAGACTGGTTTGCCACCCATAGGGTCTGGATATCCTACCGGACCCACACACTCTATGTCATGCCGTCACAGCGGGGCGGGGGGCAGGGCGGCCTATAACACCGCCGCCCTGCGTTTGAATGGCGGTTCAGCCTTTCAGGTGTTTGTTGCACTCGCTGTAGTAACCGCCCCCGTTCTGGATCCATTTCATGTTGCCATTGGCGTTTTGCGCCTTGTTGGCCTTGTACTGGTCCAGGCAGGTTTGCATGCGGGCTTTGCCGGGGCTCAGCTTGGAATATTGTGCTGCCACGGCGGAGGGGAAAACCGCCCCGGAGGTTGAAGCCGTTGCTGCGGCGGGTGCGGCCTTTTCAGCTTTTTCGGCCTTCTCGGTTTTTTCAGGCTTGTCGGTTTTGGCGGGCTCAGCCTGTGCACTGGCTTTGTCTGCCGGGGCGGCAGGGGCCGGGGTGCTCGCGGCGGCAGGGCTGTCACAGGTGGCAGCCTTGAACGCGCCATAGCTTTGTTTGCCCAGCGTGCCGTCAGCTTTGGCTGCGGTAAACTTCTGATGGCATTCCTTGGCGGTAAGGGCATGCGCGCCGGAGGGGAGGAGGGCTGCGCTGCCAATCAGCAGGGAAGCCAGCCCGAGACGTACGGATATCTTCATGACAGTGCCTTGGAAGAAGGATGGGTCCAATCAGGCCATCGGGCAGGGGGGCTCCCTGTTTCGGCCATGGTGTGGACTATGGCAAAGAGAACGGACAATCCAAAGCGTTAAAATTGTTGCTAAAATAAGGCTGGCGAGGTTGGCCTTGGCGTCATGCTGTCGGGCCTGTGGGTGCCGGATTGGAAAAAATAAAACCGATGTGGCAAGGAAGCCGCACCCGCAGCCTGCAACAGCCCATGCTGCACGAAAAACCAGCCTGCACCCCAGTGATCTGGAGGGCCCGGCAATGTGCCATCAAGGGGATGGAAGCGGGGGATGGGACAGGGCCTGAAAAGTGGCAGTTATGAAGGCTTGCCGCTTTGTTTCGGTTAAGATACAAACAAAGTGATAACACTCATCAAGAGTGGAGTATTTGTGCCTGCGTTACGGCAAGGAGATATGCTGATTATGTTTTTGTCATCACCTGGGGCGTTATCCCCCCTCAAGCGCGTGGGCACGCCAAAAGCGGGTTTCCTGCTTGGCGGGATTGCTGCCGTTTCGTTGCTGAACGGCGGCGCGGCTATGGCCGCTGATGCAGCACCCGCCATCGACAGCGGCGATACGGCGTGGATGCTGATTAGCATCGCCCTGGTGCTGATGATGACAATTCCCGGCCTCGGACTGTTTTATGCCGGTATGGTGCGCAGGAAGAATGTTCTTGCAACCCTCATGCAGTCCTTTGCGCTGTGCTGTATCCTGTCTGTCGTCTGGATGGTCGCAGGGTATTCCCTTGCTTTCACCACCGGTTCCGCCTGGATTGGTGACTTCTCGCGCGTGCTGCTCAACGGTATTGGGGCGCATATTCACAACGGGGCAGATGTGCCGTTCGTTCTGGGTGCCGACTCCCCCAACGCCAGCACGATGACAATCCCTGAGAGCATTTTCATGCTCTTCCAGATGACCTTTGCCATCATCACCCCGGCCCTGATCGCAGGTGCTTATGCCGAGCGTATGAAGTTCAGCGCCATGTGCGTGTTCTCCATCCTGTGGTCCTTGCTGGTGTACGCACCGGTTGCCCACTGGGTATGGAGCCCCATGGGCTGGCTGGCTGGCCTTGGCACTGCTGACTTTGCCGGTGGTACGGTTGTGCACATCAACGCCGGTGTGGCGGGTCTGGTCTGCGCACTGGTGCTCGGCCGTCGCCGTGGCTATGGGCATGAAGACCTTTCTCCCTTCAACCTGACCTATGCTGTTATCGGCGCGTCCCTGCTGTGGGTGGGCTGGTTTGGCTTTAACGCCGGGTCCTCGCTTGGGGCTGGCGGGCGTGCTGGCATGGCCATGGTCACGACACAGGTTGCAGCCGCTGGTGCTGGTATCTCCTGGATGCTGATGGAGTGGATGCGCGCAGGCAAGCCTACGGTGCTGGGCATTATTTCCGGTGCTGTTGGCGGGCTGGTTGCCATTACGCCCGCGGCAGGCTTTGTGCTGCCGGGTAGCGCGCTGCTGATCGGGCTGATTACGGGTGTCGTGTGCTACTGGAGCGCAACTTCCCTCAAGCACCTGCTGGGCTATGACGACAGCCTGGATGCCTTTGGTGTGCACGGTGTGGGCGGTATTGTCGGCGCGCTGCTGACAGGTGTGCTGGCTTATGGTCCGCTGTCTGCCACCGACAGCAACCCGACCGGTATTGTTGGCTCCATGCACCAACTCATGATCCAGGCGGAAGCCGTGGGTGTGACCATTGTGTGGTGTGCGGTTGTCAGCTTCATCCTGCTCAAGATTGTGGACGGGGTTATCGGCCTGCGTGTTACGCCTGACCAGGAGCTGGAAGGGCTGGATACCTCCCTGCATGGGGAACAGATCAACCTCTAAAAGCCTTGGCCTTCCAGCGGTATCTGCCGCTGGAAGGCGACTTCAAGCAAAGCGCCTCTGCCATTGTGTTGGCAGAGGCGCTTTTTTTGTTGGTGCAGCGTGTGCGAGGGGCTGTCTCATACCCAACAGGGAAGGACGCTGCCCATTGGCTCTGTAATGACCATCTCTGTGAGATGCGGAGACTGAGAGCTACCCGCGTAGAAACAGTCTTATAGCTGCGGCCTCACAAGCGAACGGGCATGGGTGTGCGCAAGCCGATGCTGCGGTGCACAAGGCCAGCGGCTTACGGCCAATCTGGAAATAGTTTGGGAAGTCACGCACCAATGAGTATTGAGGCAGCTATCTGTGCCTGACCCTGACTACTCTGGCGCTATGGGGAGTATCCTGCCGGTGGTGTTACCCACAGGCCGCCGCGTTTTGCCATGACAAGACAGGCAGAAACGCGGCGAAGTGTAGTGGTGTTAGAGGGCAGATTCGTCTGTTTCGCGTGTCCGGATACGGATGACGCGTTCAAGATCACTGACAAAAATCTTGCCATCGCCAATCTTGCCCGTGTGTGCGGAATCGAGGATCGCCTCAATTACCTGGTCCACAAGGTCATCGGTTGTGGCAATTTCAACCTTGATCTTGGGCAGGAAACTGATGCGATATTCCGCACCACGATAGATTTCGTTCTGGCCCTTCTGGCGCCCGAACCCTTTGACTTCAGAAACGGTAAGCCCCTGTACACCCAAAGGTGCCAGTGCTTCCCGGACATCACCAAGCTTAAAGGGTTTGATAATGGCGGTAATCAGCTTCATCCAGCGTGTACTCCCTGCCGTCGGCATATCTGTGACGTTTTGATAGTGACACATTTATTCGACCCACGATAGGGTTTTATGAGCCTTGCAATAGCAGCATGACTGGTTTTTCAAGACAGGGAAGAGCATATAGAAAGCCTGCTGATGGCACTGTTCCGGAGCTTTCTGGCAGGACCATGACACAGGCAGAGTTAAGGAAGCGCTACCCATGCACCAGACAGCCACATCACCCCAGGTGGACCCAACTGTGACGGCCGCAGCCCCGTTGGCGGATGTGGATGTCTGCATTGTAGGTGCTGGGCCAGTAGGGGCCACATTGGCCTGCCGCCTTGGGCGGGCGGGCCTGCGTGTTGCGGTTATTGACCGGGTTGGTCTGTCACCCATGGAACACCCCGATGTTGACGGGCGTGCCTATGCGCTGGCGGCTGGCCCCAAGCTCTTTTTGGAAGAAGCCGGGGTATGGGACCACCTGCCCCTGCCGTCCTGCCCGATTGAGGATATTCTGGTCACAGATGGCCGACCGGGTGAGCCTGCGTCTTCCCTGTTTTTGGAATTCACGCGTGAAGATGCCAACCAGCCTTTCGGGTGGATGGTGGAGGCCCGGTCGTTGCGTGTGGCGCTGAATGCCACGCTGGCAGCCACGCCGGAAGTGTGTGTGCTGGCCCCGGCCGAGGCAACAGTGACCCGGCAGGATGACGGTGCGCAGATCCGTTTGACGGATGGGCGCAGCTTCCACGCCCGTCTGGTTGTGGCAGCGGATGGCCGTCGTAGCCGCCTACGGGCAGAAGCCGGTATCCCGCTGACCAAACTGCCGTATGGACAGACAGCCATTGTCAGCGCCATTGCGCATGAGTTCCCGCATGACAACAGCGCCATCGAGCATTTTCTGCCCGCTGGCCCGTTTGCCCAGTTGCCGCTGCCCGGCACGCAGGAACATCCTTACATGTCCGCCATTGTCTGGAGCGACAAGGACGGCACAGCCGAGCGTTTTGCTGCCCTGCCAGATGATATGTTTGCCCGGCAGGTGGAAAAGCGCATGGGCACGGGGCGGCTCGGCCGTGTACAGCCTGTAGGACGGCGGTGGACGTATCCGCTCTCGGCCCAGTATGCCCAGCGCTATGTTGCGACCAGAATGGTGCTGGTGGGTGACGCCGCCCATGGTATCCACCCCATTGCGGGGCAGGGGCTCAATCTGGGCTACCGGGACATTATTCAGCTGAGCAGCCTGCTGATAGACGCCCACGCCAAGGGGCAGGATGTTGGCGCCCCGGCGCTGCTGGCGCGCTATCAGGCCCAGTGTCGTCCGGCCAATATGCTTATGCTGGCGGCGACAGATGCGCTTGATCGCCTTTTTAGTAACAATAACCCGATCTTGCGCCTGGCGCGCGACATCGGCATTGCCAGCGTGCACCGGATGCCAGCCTTGCGGCGGGCCTTTGTCCGGCACGCCATGGGGCTGTAATGGGGGACCGTATGCAGGATGAACTTCAGCACTCCGTGATTTCCAGCCAGTTTGATGCCAGCAGCAGCCTGTGCGCGCCGCAGCTTGCCGTGCTGTGGCAGCAGATGACACAGCAGGCCTGCACATGCAGCGACCAACTGGTCAAAGGGCTGCTGACAACAGGCGTGCGTGCCCATGCTGATTTTGCCTCCGCCCTGGCAGCCCTGTTGGGGCGCAAGCTGGGTGACCGCTCGGTGGCGGTCGATGCGCTGACAGAACTGGTGCAGGAAGGGTTTGATGCAGACCCCGACATTGTTTGCGCGGCCGCAGCCGATCTGCTTGCCATTCGGGAGCGTGATGCGGCCTGCCCGGACTTTGTCACGCCGTTTCTGTTCTTCAAAGGCTACCATGCCGTGCAGGCGCACCGTGTAGCCCACTGGTTGTGGCAGCAGGGCCGCAGGCATTTGTCTTTGCACCTGCAAAGCCGTGCGTCGGAACTGTTCGGGGTGGATATTCACCCTGCCGCACGGTTTGGTCGCCGGATTCTGTTCGACCATGGGACAGGGATTGTGGTGGGGGAAACCTGCGTGATCGAGGACGATGTGTCCTTGCTGCAAAATGTCACGCTGGGCGGTACAGGCAAACATAGCGGTGACAGGCACCCCAAGGTGCGCCGCGGCGTGCTGATTGGGGCTGGCGCGAAAGTGCTGGGTAATATCGAGGTAGGGGAAGGTGCCAAGGTTGGGGCAGGGTCCATTGTGCTGGAAACTGTGCCGCCCTTTACCACCGTCGTGGGCAACCCGGCCCGCAAGGTTGGCACCCGCCATGTCGGCAGTATGCCCGCCCTAAACATGGACCAGACCCTGCCGCCGATAGACTATATTATTTGAGAACTGTTCCTCTGTGGCACTGCTTGCACGCAAGTCGTTGTCACAGGGGATAATGCGGTCTTTCCCGCAGCAACCAACGTAAGCTTATGTCATCAGTCTTCTGATTGAGGACTTGTTGAGCGCTTCAGGCACCGGCTGGTAACGTGAACCCGCTTGCAAAGCATTTGCAAAACTTAAGAAGTTTTTGGTGAAGCTTTTTCCAAAAAGCTTCAAGCAATGCAGCCTTTAAAAGAAGGCAAAACCTCAAAACACTCTTTTTGTCAGAGGCGGCTTTTGAGCACGTCTTTTATGCACGGAGACTGGCAGCGTTAAGGCGCCAAAACGCCCAGCCCTGACATGCAGGAATATGGTCTCAGAGGGCAGAAACGAAAAACGGCCACGGACGATAGTCCGTAGCCGTTCCCGCAAGGGGGAGGGGCGGCAAGCCACCCCTCATCGTGCCTGTTGGGCAGAACTTCTGATTAGAAGTCCATGCCGCCCATGCCACCCATGCCGCCCATGTCAGGGCCACCGGCCGGAGCCGACTTCTTTTCTGGGCGTTCTGCCACCATGGCTTCCGTGGTGATCAGCAGGCCAGCGACAGAAGCCGCGTCCTGCAGAGCCGTACGGACAACCTTGGCAGGGTCGATGATGCCGGCGTCAACCAGGTTCTTGTATTCACCTGCCTGAGCGTCGAAACCGAAGTTGTAGTCGTCGCTTTCCAGCACCTTGTTGGCAACCACAGCGCCGTCTTCACCCGCGTTGAGGGCGATCTGACGCAGCGGAGCCTGCAGGGCGCGCAGGATGATGCCACCGCCGACGCGCTGGTCGTCGTTGTGGTAGTGCAGGTGGGCAAGAGCCTTGGTTGCGCGGGCCAGAGCCGTGCCACCACCGGGGACAATGCCTTCTTCAACCGCAGCGCGGGTTGCGTGCAGGGCGTCGTCAACGCGGTCCTTGCGTTCCTTGACTTCCACTTCCGTGGAGCCACCGACGCGGATAACGGCAACACCGCCAGCCAGCTTGGCCAGACGTTCCTGCAGCTTTTCACGGTCGTAGTCGGAAGAGGTTTCCTCGATCTGGGCGCGGATCTGCTTGACGCGGCCCTTGATGTCGTCGGAGTTGCCGGAGCCATCGACAATGGTGGTGTTTTCTTTGTCGATGTGGATCTTCTTGGCGGTGCCAAGCATTTCCAGCGTCACGGTTTCCAGCTTGATGCCCAGATCTTCGCTGATCACCTGGCCACCGGTCAGGATCGCGATGTCTTCCAGCATGGCCTTGCGGCGGTCGCCGAAGCCCGGAGCCTTGACAGCAGCAATCTTCAGGCCACCACGCAGCTTGTTGACAACCAGGGTTGCCAGCGCTTCGCCATCAACGTCTTCTGCAATGATCAGCAGCGGACGGCCGGACTGCACAACAGCTTCAAGCAGCGGCAGGATCGGCTGAAGGGAAGACAGCTTCTTTTCGTGGATCAGGATGTAGGGGTTTTCCAGGTCCGCGGTCATCTTTTCCGGATTCGTCACGAAATACGGAGAGATGTAGCCACGGTCGAACTGCATGCCTTCAACAACATCCAGCTCGGTCTGGAAGTGCTTGGCTTCCTCAACCGTGATGACGCCTTCGGAGCCAACCTTCTGCATGGCTTCGGAGATCATCTGGCCGATTTCGTGTTCGCCATTGGCGGAGATCGTGCCGACCTGGGCGGTTTCCGCCGGGGTGGTCACTTTCTTGGCGTTCTTCTTCAGCTCTTCGATAACGACAGCAACGGCCTTGTCCACACCGCGCTTGAGGTCCATCGGGTTCATGCCAGCGGCAACGGCCTTCATGCCTTCACGCACGATAGCCTGGGCCAGCACGGTGGCGGTGGTGGTGCCGTCACCAGCAACGTCGTTGGTCTTGGACGCCACTTCGCGCAGCATCTGTGCGCCCATGTTCTCGAACTTGTCAGCCAGTTCGATTTCCTTGGCGACGGAAACGCCGTCCTTGGTGATCCGCGGTGCGCCGAAGCTCTTGTCCAGCACAACGTTGCGGCCCTTGGGGCCCAGCGTTACCTTGACGGCATCGGCCAGAATGTCCACGCCGCGCAGCATGCGCTGGCGTGCGTCAGCACCAAACTTTACGTCTTTGGCAGCCATTGAATTTCTCCTGAGAAGATCGTTCTGGGTTGGAAAAGCGGGTCAGCGATTCAGGCAGAGATAATGCCCAGAATGTCGCTTTCCTTCATGATCAGCAGTTCCTCACCGTCGATCTTCACTTCCGTGCCGGACCACTTGCCGAAAAGGATGCGGTCGCCGGCCTTGACGTCAAGCGCCACAACCTGCCCCTGTTCGTTACGGGCACCCGGGCCTACGGCCACGACTTCGCCTTCCATCGGCTTTTCTTTTGCCGTGTCGGGGATGATGATGCCACCGGCGGTCTTCTGTTCGCTCTCAAGGCGGCGAACAACTACCCGGTCGTGTAAGGGACGAAATTTCGTCATTATGGATTGCTCCACATTGCTGTGCTGCGGCGGCGCCCTCGTTAAAAAAGCAACGCCACCTGTGTGAACCGCGCGTACATACGCCGCGACGCGTTAGCACTCCCACCCCGGGAGTGCCAGCAATGGAGATAGGTCTGCCCCCCAGCAGTGTCAAGGAAGCCCCCTGTCTTTCTTTCCAATTTAACACACTCGGGTGTTCATCCCCCTTTAAGAAGGGTCAGAATGGATATTCTGATTGACAATCGGCCACGTACATGGCCGGAATAGCCCCAGACCTGTGTGGCACATGTTCGTGCGGCAGGCGCTTCCCGTAAGTGAAAAGACAAGGATTATCGCGGCCCATGGCTACAGGGACAGTCAAGTGGTTCAATACCACCAAAGGTTTTGGTTTTATTGCGCCAGATGAAGGTGGGAAAGATGTGTTCGTGCACATCACCGCCGTGCAGGCGGCCGGGTTGCGCGGCCTGAATGACGGACAGAAAGTGTCTTACGAACTGACAGAGGAACGTGGCAAGCAGGCTGCTACGGAACTCAAGCCGCTCTAACGGCATAGTCTCCTGCCTGTTCAGCCTGCTTTCGGGCCGCCTGTTCAGGCAGGAGTGTTATTGCCTGCCAGGAAGGCTGTAATTTCCCTGGCGGCTTCGGCCAGCCCCGCCCGTTGGATATCGCATCCATCAGGAAAAGCGTGGAGCAGGCGTGAGGGTGTGCGGCGGTCCAGCAGCACAAATACCCCTTTGTCAGTCTGGCGGCGGATTAACCGCCCAAATGCTTGGCGCAGTCGCAGTCGGGCTATGCTGTCATCAAATTCCCTCGGATTCCCGCCAGAGGCATGGATGCGTCGCTCCCGGTGCAGAATGTCGGGTCGGGGCCATGGTACGCGTTCAAACGCGACCAGCCGCAGGGCGTTGCCCGGAACATCCACTCCATCGCGCATGGCATCGGTGCCCAGCAGGCAGGCGTGTTCCTCCGTGCGGAAAATATCGACCAGAGTATTGTTGTCCATGGCGTCAACATGCTGGGCGTAAAGCGGCAGGCCTTCGGCTTCCAGCGTGGGGGCAATGCGGTCGTACACGCCCCTCAGGCGTGAAATGGCGGTAAACAGGCCAAGCCCACCCCCGCCGGATGCCTGAAAAAGTGTGCGGAAGGCGGCAGACAGGTCCACGATGCTGCTGTTGTCCACATCCGTGATGATAAAGGTGCGTGTCTGCTGCCCGTAATTGAAAGGGCTGGCCAGGCTTGCGCGGATGGCGGGGGATGGAAAGTGGTTGGCCCCTGTACGGGCTTCCGCCGCCTGCCATGCGTCTTCCGCAGACTCGTCGTCAGGGTCGGTGGCCCCTTGCTGGTCGCGTAGGGTGGCGGATGTAATCAGCATGCCCTGTGCAGGCACAGCCATGATGGCAGCAAAGGGAATGGTCGGGTCCAGCCAGTGTCGGTGCAGGCCTGCGTCGATTTCCCCCATGCGTTGGCGTTCGCGCCGTTCCAGCCGAATAAAATGGACATGGGTCGGGGCGGTTTCCTCAGGGGGCTGCTCCAGAGCCGAGAGCATGCTGATCCATGCTTCTAGGCGCGAGACCGCGCGGCGGCGCAGGCTGCGGGTCATGGCCTCGATCCGGCCGCGGGTGTTGCTGTCCAGACTGTCCGCCTCAGCATGCAGGCGGTCCTGTAGCCGCTGGACCAGCGTACGCAGGGGGGTGGCCAGACGTTCCAGCGCGCGCGCCAGACTCTGGCCTGCCTCAAGCAGATCCGGGGTGAGCGGGTGGAGGTCACATTCCAGCGTGGCGTGGGCTGCCACCTTGCCGCTGTCCTGCGCGCGAGCCAGCGCTTGCTGCCTGAGCAGACGCAGGAAGGTTTCTGTCGGGTTATCCAAAACAGGCTGCACAGGTTCAGCGACTGCGGGGAACAGTTCAGACAGTGCTTCGTCAGGTGTTGGGCCATTGTCCAGCGGGGCTGTGTGCCCGTGCTCCTCATCCGTTCCCAGACGGCCAGACCAGCCTGGGGCAGGCAGGGCATGTGCGGCTACAAGGGCGGCACCCAATGGGGTTTCAAGCTTGGGGTGGCCGACAATCAGGTCGTCCAGCCTGCGTTTGAGGCCCCGAGCCCGCGACCGTCTGCCTTCGGCCCCGAGTAGCCAGCGCCGGAGTTCTGCGGTCTCAAGGCCAGAGAGCTCCGCGCAGAAGGCCCCATCTGCCGCATCCGCCAGGTGGTGGCCTTCGTCAAACACGTAGCGGGATGGTGCGGCGCCGGGCTGTTCCTGCGTGACATCATCGCTCATTCCCGCCTGCTCGTAAGCGGCCTGTGCCATGACAAGCGCATGGTTGGCGATCACGAGGTCTGCATCCTTTGCACGGCGGATACCGTGTTCCACAAAGCACTTCTGGTAATGAGGGCAGGCGCCGTGAATACATTCGCCCCGCCTGTCAGCAACGCCGCTCAGGTTTCCATGGCCGAACAGGTCTCCAAACCAGCCGGGAAGGTCACCGCCCATCAGGTCGCCATCGGCGGTGGCCAGTGCCCAGCGGGCCAGCATGACCAGCGCAATGGTAATGCCCGCAGGGCGGGAGGCCGAACTGTTGACGGCGTCTTCCATGTTCAGCAGGCACAGGTAGTTCTCCCGCCCTTTGCGCAGCACCACCTTCTGCCGGTGTATCGTAGCATCGGGGTAAAGGCGGCGGGTTTCCTGCTCGATCTGGCGCTGGAGGTGGCGTGTATAGGTACTAATCCAGACAGCCCCGCCGTTACGTTCGGCCCAGAGGCTGGCCGGGGCGACGTAGCCCAAGGTTTTGCCCGTGCCTGTGCCAGCTTCGGCCAGCACTACGGCAGGGTCACCCCGGACAGAGCGCGGGATAAAGGCTGCGGTGGCAACGCTGGCAAAATCGGCCTGACCTGCCCGGCTTTCTGCTCCCGGACCAAGCAGCTCCGCCAGCCGGGTGCGGACTTCCGTAGGCGATATGTCGTAGGAGGAGGGCGGGGGCAGGGGGGCGGTTTCTTCCCATTTTGGTAAGGTGCGCCAGACCCGCAGGGCATCGCCGGGTTGCAGCATGCTGTCGGGCAGAGTGCCGCGCTCGTTCAGCCTGTCATGCAGGCCAAGGGTTTCCGCCACGGTGCCTGACCAAGCCCAGCCAGCCTGGCCCAGACGCAGGCAAAAAGCAGCCAGATGTTCCGCCATGGGGCCACGCCCCTGCTGTTGCAGGGCTTCGAGCAGGGTTGTCATCAGTTGTGGCAAAAGGTCAGCCTCGGCCTGCCCTATGCGTTCGGCCTCAAAGCCAAGGGCCAGCGCAAGGCCGCGTGGTGTTGGGGCGGCTGTGCGGGCGGGATAGACAAAGGCGAACAGTTCCAGCAGGTCCAGCCAGGGGCTGGGCTGGCCTGTGGGGGGGAGGCCGAGCTTGCGGGCCAGTGATGGTCCATGCACGACAAGGCATGCCGGTGTGTTGTGCAGGCGCTCCAGCACGTGCTGCGTGGCAAGGGACAGGAGTTCCCCATCCTCTGTCAGCAGGGAGAAGCGGCCCTGATGAGGAATAAGAGCCGGAGCATCGTGCGCGGAGGGGAACGTGGGCTGCATGACTATTTCAGATGAGCCATCCGCGCCCGGAATGCCAGAGGGTAAAAAGCAGAAAAGCCTGCCACCGGGGCGGGTGGCAGGCTTTTGAAGGCTCTGAAGGGGGTGCCCTTCTTACTCTTTCAGGCTGTCTGCAACGGTTTCGCGCAGCTTGCTGTAGAGGTTGCCATTGCCTGCAACAATCATCACATCGTCAGGCAGATCGTCCAGGTCTGCGCCGTCAGGGTCTGTTACCTGGCCACCGGCTTCGCGCACAAGTAGGATACCTGCTGCGCAGTCCCATGGCTTGATGCCGAATTCCCAATAGCCTTCGTAACGGCCTGCTGCGACCCAGGCCAGGTCTAGCGCGGCAGCGCCAAAGCGGCGGATACCGGCAACACGCGGCATCAGGTTGCCCATGACACGTGCAAACGGCAGGCGCAGGCGGGCCGGAACCTTGGCGAAGGGAATACCCGTGGCAAACACGGCTTCCTGTATGTCCCGCCGGGCGGACACACGCAGGCGACGCTCGTTCAGATAGGCACCAACCCCTTTTTCGGCCCAGAACATTTCGCCCGCAGCGGGGTTATAGACCAGAGCTGCCGCCAGTTCGATCTTACCATCGGGCAGCTTGCGCTGCAGGCCGATGGAAATGGCCCAGTGCGGGATACCGTGCAGGAAGTTGGTGGTACCATCCAGCGGGTCCACCACCCAGCGCCATGTCCAGTTGTCGCCACCGGATGCACCGGATTCTTCCATCAGGAACGCATAACCGGGGCGTGCGCGCTCCAGCTCTTCACGCAAGGTCTGTTCCGCACGCAGGTCGGCCTGGGAAACAAAGTCTCCCGGCCCCTTGATGCTGACCTGAAGCTGTTCGACTTCATTGAAATCGCGCAGCAGACGCTTGGCCGCTTTTTGGGCGGCGGTTTGCATCACCATCATGACGGGGGAGAGACGCATGGCCACGGTATTTTTGTCCTGACTCTGAAAAAGGAAACGGAAAAATCAGTTCTTGGCGCGTTCCACGTAGGAACCGTCTTCCGTGCGGACCACAATGCGTTCGCCAGCTTCGATAAAGGGCGGCACCATCGTTTTGACCCCGTTGGAAAGCTTGGCAGGCTTGTAGGAGGAGCTTGCCGTCTGCCCTTTGACAACCGGATCAGCCTCAACCACTTCCAGCGTAACCTGCGGCGGCAGGTCAATACCGACGGGGTCGCCTTCAACCAGGTGCAGGTTGAGTGTCATGTTGTCCTGGATAAACGGAGCCTGGTCGCCCATCAGGTCCACGGGCACGCTCAGCTGCTCAAAGTTTTCCGGGTCCATCAGGATCAGCAGGTCGCCATCGGTGTAGGAATACAGATATTCCCGGTCTTCCGTCATCAGGCGTTCGACGGTGTCAGCGGTGCGCCAGCGTTCGTTGGTTTTGTTGCCCGTTTTGAGGTCGCGCATTTCCACCTGAATGAACGCGCCACCCTTGCCCGGGGTGATGATCTGCTGCTTGAGAACCGTCCAGCGACGCCCGTCGTGTTCAATGACCTGACCGGCACGGATCAGGTTTGCCTGCTGTTTCATACTTCGTTCCTGAGAGGAATGGCTGTTTAGGAAGGGGCTTGTACAGTCCCGACGCGGGAAGGGCAAGCATGCAGGGGCATAACGCACCGCTTTGTGGGTGAGGCAATGCCGGGCTTGAGGCATGGGGTCGTTTGTCAGCGGCAAGCGGGCCTTCATGCTGTTTCTGTGTACCAAGATGCAGGAAACGCTGCGCGGGATATTGTCAGGCGCGTGTTTATGCCGCATAAGCCTGTGAACAATCCTGCCACGGGAAGGGTGTCCGAGTGGTTTAAGGAACCGGTCTTGAAAACCGGCGTGCGGGGAACCGTACCGTGGGTTCGAATCCCACCCCTTCCGCCAAGGTGTTATTTTTCATAATAAAACCAATCACTTAAACCAAATGTGTGCCACATTTGGTTTTGTGTGTGCCATTACGAAATCTTGGTCATTGCTTCCAGTGCGAGGCGTTTCTGCTCTACCGCACGCGTGTAGCGCTCGACCTCTGCAAGCGTTTTATGGCCGGTGATTGCTGCTTCCTGGACCTGATGTTTACTCTGAATTTTGAGCAGAGGTGGCGGTGTTAATCCGCTCCAGGAGGAAAAGCGGCAAATATTATAGACGATATTGGCCAGCCTGGTCCTCATGGTGGTTCGAACGATGCCTACGGTTTGGACGAACAGCCCTATCTGCGATTTCTGATCAGCAAAGACATGCTCGACGCGCGACCGGATAACGGACTTTCCGGCGTTGGATTTCTGGATATGTCGTGGCATAGACTTGAGATGCGGATTTATTCCTGAGGACCTTCGAAGCAAAGCTCTTCTTGTCCATTTCGTATCGCTATTTCTCCAATCAGAACCGGAAAAGTGGAAGCAGAGTCAAGGCCACGACACCAAAAGGTTTTTAGAAGCCTCCATCTAAATGAGGTCTGCTCTGTTAGACCCGCCGAGCGTTATGTTGTCGGCGGGATCGCCCGACACAAAGATCGTCACCTGTGATGATGCTGTTGCGGTTGCGGTTGCGGTTGCGGTTGGCACGATGGGAGGTAGACACCGGCCGTATCTTCAAAACGCTCCGGATGCGCCGTGAGAGGCATGGTCACGACATCGTCGCTCCGATGGTCGGCATAGACGAACGTCAAATAGTAAGACTGATCGTCGGTCGAAGGATCGCCATTAAACATTTTGTTCCATTCCAGCAGGTCGCGCCGCAGCGGCGATCCGACATCGCCACTGCGGGTCCAGACCGCCGATACACAGGCCGAAACACGCTCGACGCGCACGATCAACCGGCCATTGAGAAACGCCTTTCCATCAAGCTCGTCATTGAACCTCGTATTGAGATTGTAGGTCAGTTCCTCCAAAGATTCCGGCTTGGCATCCGCATGTGTGATGCCGCCGATGCAGATGGCGCAAATCAGGCTCAGGAGAGCGCGGAGCATCAATATCGTCCTTCCAGCAGAAGCATGGCCTCGTCATGCCGTCTCTTGACCAAGCCACGCAAGACCTTGCCTTTCGAACGCACCTGCTCCGCAATGATCATGACGGCCTTGCGTTTGTTGTCGCTGTTGATGGCGGCACGGACGTCCGGCCAACCTTCTTCCCGGATTATAGACGAACGATCCCCTCATGGTTCGAGAGATTGACCTGTAAGAAAGCGATTCTGCTGATTGTCCGCCAGAGTGAGGAGATTTTGACTATCCTGACCGCCAGATGGGGGGATTTTTATGACTCGTAATCTCTCATCGATCTCTGTCCGGGAGCAGGCTCACATGTCATAATCAGGTTTGAGCGTTATGTTTCCGGCAGGACTGTCTGGCACAAAGATCGTCACCCGTGATGATGTCGTTTCGGTTGGCACGACAGGAGGCTGACACCGGCCGTATCTTCAAAATGGTCTGGATGCGCTGTGAGAGGCATGGACACGACATCGTCGCTCCGATGGTCAGCATAGACGAACGTTAAATAGTAAGACCGGTCGTCGCTCGAAGGATCGCTATCGAACATTTTGTCCCATTCCAGCAGGTCGCGCCGCAGTGGTGATCCGACGTCGCCGCTGCGGGTCCAGACTGCCGACACACAGGGCGAAACGCGCTCGACGCGCACGATCAACCGCCTGTTGAGAAACGCCTTTCCATCGAGCTCCTCGTTGAACATCGTATTGCCGTTGTAAGACAGCTCCTCCAAGGACTGCGGCCTGGCGCCCGCGAGGGCAGTTCCGCCGATACAAACGACGCAAATCAGGCTCAGGATAACGCGGAGCATCAATATCGTCCTTCCAGCAGAAGCATGGCCTCGTCGTGCCGTCTTTTGACGAGGCCACGCAAGACCTTGCCTTTCGAACGCACCTGCTCCGCAATGATCATGACGGCCTTGCGTTTGTCGTCGCTGTTGATAGCAGCACGGACCTCCGGCCAACCTTCTTCCCGAATTATAGACGAACGAGACAGGGGCGTCGAACTCGTTTTGTGTCAGGTAGGCAGAGGCGCTCCGGCAAACGATTGCCTCAGAACTCGGGAGATGGGTCTGTGGAATAGGGCTCTGCAGATCGCCTGTCAGACTGAAGAGATTTTTATTTTATCTCTTCGTAGCGTGTGATGAAGCTGCGCTCATTGTCGAACGGGCAATAGAACCTGAGCGGGTTTCCCCTTTATCTTTGGCTTGGCGATCCAGACGCACCAGAACGAGGGGAGAATGATATTGCGCAAAGCCTTTCTTTAGTATTGCGATTAATTCTTAACTACAGTATCGAGGTCCGGGTGTTTCCTTAACTGACGTGATCTCATGAATTCTAACGTCACTCTTTTGACAGAGCTGCTTCTGAAAGAGCGTCCATCACTCTTGCGCCTGATTAAGCGGATTGTGGGCAGTGTGACGGATGCCGAGGATCTGACGCAGACCCTCTGGTTGCGTATTCAGTCTGTGACTGACAGCCCGCCTATTGAGAACAAGCAGGCCTATCTGTATCGTTTGGCCCGTAATGTTGCGCTGGATCGCCTGCGTGCCTTCGACCGGCATAATGCAGTTTTTGAGGCAGCACCTTTGTTGGATGAGGTTGTGGCTCCGCTTCCATCTGCGGAAACTCATCTGATTGATCGAGAAAATTTAGAAATTCTTCTTCAGGCGATAGAAGGTTTGCCGCCCCGGTGCAGGGAGGTTTTTATTTTACGGAAAGTCGAAAACCTCAAAATTTCGGAAATTTCTGAACATCTCGGGATGTCATCCAGTATGGTAGCGCGCCACCTGCAACATGCACTCACCCATTGTATGGCACGGCTTAAAGAAACTGGTGTGCCTTGATCATCCGCGTTTTTATTCTCCACAGGCATTCTGTCTGTTTTTAAAAGTCTTTTCCATGTCAGATCCTTTTAGTGATAGTGATGATGAAGCGTCTCGCTGGGTAATCCAGCAGGATATGGGGCCGCTTTCTGGGGATGATGAGCGGGAGTTTCTTGCATGGTTGCAACATGATGTTGCCCATCAGGAAGCGTATCTCCGGGCACAGAAAACATGGGCGGCTATGAGTGCCCCGAGTATTACACAGGCTCTGGCACAACACACATCAGCAGTCGCAGTAATTCCCAAACGGAGGCGTCGTTTTGGTAAGGCCAGAAATGGCTGGGCAGTCGCAATTGCAGCTTGCCTTGCCTTAGGGATGTACGTTGGTGAACCACCCGTATTGTTATGGTGGCAGGCAAGTGAGACTTCCCGCGTAGGAGAAATCCGGACAGTAACGCTGGCGGACGGGTCACAAGTGCAGTTGGATAGTGATAGTGCGATTGCTGTGCATTACACAGACAAGAAGCGGGAAGTACGCCTTTTAAAAGGCCAGGCTGCTTTTACGGTCACGCCGGACCGAGAGCACCCCTTTGTTGTGACGGCGGAAAATGGAGATACTACGGCGCTAGGCACGCGCTTTATCATCAAGCGCAATGCGGCTCTGACCGATGTGACGGTGACAGAACACAGTGTGCGTGTTCAGGCGCAAGGGCATAATGCGCTATCTGAGGTCATTGTGCATGAAGGTGAGAGTACAACTTACGGCCCTCAAGGTGTCTTTGCGGCTCATGAGGTGGATGTTGACACTCAGGCTGCCTGGACCCGAGGTCGGCTGGTGTTTGTGGACCAGCCGCTGAAAACCGTGATCAACGAGCTGGCGCGCTATCATCGAGGGTACATCACACTCATCAACGCAGAGGTTGGTAAGCTGCGGGTGAGTGGTTCTTTTGATGCGACAGACCCTTTGGCGGCCCTTGATACGTTGGAGCATTCGATAGGCCTGCATATTACAAAAGTGACCAATGCTTTGATTTTTATAAGGAAATAATATTTTCCAAAAATCTTTCAATTTTGACGTTCGCGTTTTTTGTTTTCAAGCGTCATCAGGAATGAGAGGCATTTGCAAAATAGGCAATGCCATATAATTCTGCTTACTCTGATGGGGCTAACTCAAAGCGATGCTGCCTGTTACGATCAATACCCATGCCTCAAAGCTCAGAAGTTTTGCAGCCTCGCTGCTTTTTACTACAGCCAGCATATCTGTGACGACAGTTGTTACTGTTTCCGAAGTGCATGCCCAAACGCTGCAAACCTATAATATTCCGGCGGGCTCACTGGCTACGGCTTTAAATCGCTTTAGTGAAGTATCAAATATCCAGCTTGTGTATGATGCATCTCTGACCCGCAACCTGCAATCGCCGGGTATAAAAGGCACGATGCTGCCAGCCGAGGCTTTATCGCATCTGCTATCAGGCAGTGGTTTATTATACAGATTCACGAATGGTAAGTCCGTTACCCTGACAAAACCGTCCAACACCATTACCCTTGGCCCAGTCAGGGTTGGCGGCGTATTACAAAAACAGGCTCCAGACACAGCAATGATTGGTAACCTTCCCCCTGTTTTTCCAGGAGGGGATGTCGCGCGTGGTGGGCAGATGGGTATGCTTGGCAATAAGGACGTCATGGACACCCCCTTTAACGCCACCAGTTATACAGCCGATTTTATTAAAAACCGTCAGATACGGAATATCCGTGATGCGTTAAAGGATGATCCATCTGTAAGGAGCACGTTTACAACGGGTAGTCCGGGTTATGAGGCTATGACTGTCCGGGGTTTTAATGTGCTGAGCACAGATATGTCTTTTGGTGGCCTTTACGGCATTGTGCCAGCACCAGCGACTTTGTCTGAAGTGGCAGAGCGTGTGGAGGTTTTGAAAGGTCCGGCCGCTTTATTAAATGGCATGTCACCGGGTGGCTCTATTGGGGGGGCTATCAATATTGTTCCAAAACGGGCGCATGATACACCACTGACAGAGGTTGAGGCTGATTATACCTCTAATAGTCAATTTGGCGGTCATCTTGATCTGGGGCACCGGTTTGGAAAAAACAAGAATTTCGGGCTGAGAGCAAATGGTGTTATTCGCTCTGGTAATACAGCCATAGAACGCAACAGTATGAGAACAGCCCTGACATCGTTAGGGGCTGATGCCAGATTTAAACATGTGCGTCTTTCTGCTGATTTTGGATATCAGTATCGCGGGATTGATGGAACAGTTCCCTATTTTTCCTTACAGGATACGACGCCAATCCCACAGGCCGATAAAGTAAGCCGTAACCTTGGTGCGCCGTGGAGCAGGGATCGTAGTCAGGATTATTTTGGGGTTTTTAAAAGCGAAGTTGATTTGCTTCGCAATGTTACGGCGTATGGTGCTGTTGGTATGAGTTCTAATCAGGCGCATGGTTTGATGATAAAATCAATCAGCAATATTGACAGTCGTGGGCTCGGAAATGGGAGTGCCAATGCAACAGGGAATGAAAGCACGAATATAACCGCAGATCTTGGTTTAAGGGCGCATCTTAAAACAGCATTCTTGCTGCATGAACTGGCTTTTGCGGCCAATAGATACCAGTCTGATTCTGGAACTTTTTCTCAATATGAAACAATGAACCGTGGCACTGTGCCGATTGATGGCTATACGGCTTTTGCACGACCAACAATCAAGGTGCCGGGGCATGTGCCTCATACAGCCTCTTCCACACTGTCCAGCCTGGCATTTGCCGATACGATTTCAGCCTTGGACAAGCGTATTCAGGTAACTGCAGGTTTGCGGGTACAACGTGTGCAGTCTGCAAATTTTAGTGCTTCAACCGGGCTGAGAACCAGTAGTTACGATCAGACGGCTATTAGCCCTGCTGTTATGGCTGTGTTCAAACCTGTTAAGAATGTAATGGTTTATGGAAACTGGATACAAGGCCTCCAGCAGGGGACAATCGTAGGTTCCACCTATGCCAATGCCGGTGAGATTTTTTCACCTTATAAATCGACCCAGTATGAGGTGGGTGTTAAAGGTGACTTTGGGAGGTTTGTTGCAACATTCGATGTTTTTCAGATCATGCAGCCCAGCACCATTTATGACAGTGCAACAAATATTCTGTCATTGAATGGAGAGCAGCGTAATCGTGGCTTGGAGCTGAATGTTGTGGGGCAGCTTGCCAAAGGCCTTCACATTGCTGGTGGGTTAATGCTGATTGACCCTCGCCTGACCAAAACACAAGGTGGGAAGACCGACGGATGGAAAGCTGCCGGAGTATCAACCGTTAACTTCAATGTCGGTCTTAATTACGATATTCCCTGGGTCAAGAACCTCGCTTTGACAAGCGATGTTACATATACGAGTTCGCAATATCTGGATACGATTGTGCCACGTCGTAGTTTCCCTGGCTGGGTCAGGCTTGATCTGGGTGCGCGCTATAGCATCAAAAACCCGGCGTCTCAGGATGGAGGCAGGCTGTCGTTCTATCTCAATGTCGATAACGTGGCCAACACCCGCTACTGGAATAGCATGGGTCCGTATGCAGCTTACTTCTTGACACTTGGCGCGCCGCGCACAGTCCGTTTTGCCATTTCGGCTGATTTTTGAGTTCTTGTGGTGTGGATAGCCCTGTCTTGGTGTTCGATTAGAGTTTTGTAAAATGCTCAAAATTCAGTAGTTTCGTACCTGCGGCAAGACGCTTAAAAACTGTGGAAGAATATGCGGTTCGGGTATGCCTCTGTGGCAGTCAAATCCACCATAGAGGCTCCAAAATCATGCAAGCAAATTGACCTGATGCTTCAGGACATGGTGCCTGAAGAGAGCATCGGCTTCATCCTGCAATTCCCGCAAAATCGTGGTGTTGATGTGGTGAATGCTCCAGTTCCTAGCGACGATGGCTTTGTGCCAGGCGCGGCGTAGGCCAGGGCTGGTGTCGTCGGTAGCCAGAATATAGGCGGCCTGATCGATATTATGTGGAATGTCACGGCCCAGTCGTTCAAGCCCATCAAAAAAACTGGCTATGGTATAAGCCCCGATGGTTTGTGCCTGAGTGGTCCAAAAAACCGAACGGTTGGGAATAAGCGCCTCGGACCCCTGCAATAACCGCATAGTACCTGTTGTCAGTGCGTAGTCCTGATAGGGGGCAAAGGTGATCAAGGCATCAAGTTGGGCCTGTTGAAGCGCTGCGAGTCCTTCGGCGGGGAGGACATCGCGGGTGATGACATCGTTTAAATTTAAGCCTTCTTTTTCAAGTGCTTTTGCTAGTAGGTAGGTCTGAAAAGAGCCTTCTGCAAGTCCGATGGTTTTGCCTGCCAGATCCTGCACGGTCATGATGTCAGAGTCGGTTGAGACGACAAGAGCACCATCGCGCCGCCGCTGTGCGGACGCGGCCAGAAAGGTGACGTCCTGCCCATTGGCGGCAGCAAAAATAGGTACTGTGGAACTGGTGCCACAAATATCAATCTCCCCAGTGGCAAGAAGAGCCGCACTGTCTCGACCATTGGCGTAGCGGATAAATTCTACAGCGATATTTGGGAAAGTTCCCTCCCAGCGAGATGCCAGCACCAGATGCAGGTTCGCTGGGTGCACCCCGATACGGAGCGGGCGTTTGCCCTTTATAATGGTCGGGATGGGAAGGGAGGTGGCATTCATGTTCCATATTATACCGACACAGACAGCGGATTCCAGATGATAAACAGAGGTAATCAGAACGGGTTGCAGCTGGGAGCATAATTAAGCATACTCGTGGCGTGAAATTGCTCAGACAGCATAACCACGCAACCAAAAGGCGTGCCCATGACAAAAATTGTAGACTGTTCGCCTGCAGACAATGCGCTCGAACTGCTCAAGCAACTCGCTAACCCCAATCGGTTGGCCATTGTCGGCAGCCTTCTGGAGGGCCCCCGCTCCGTGGCGGAGCTGGAGCTGGTTCTCTCCATCCGTCAGCCCACGCTGTCCCAGCAAATTACCTCCCTGCGGGATGCCGGGCTCATTGAAGGTCGTAGGGAAGGGCGGCATACAATTTATTTTTTGTGTGACGAGCGTGTCACCTCTGTCATGCGTTTTTTAGCCACTCTTTACCCAGACCTTCTGCCCGCGCAGTTACGCATTCTACCGCCTTTTGGCAATATGAACTGCACGGACCTGCCTGAGATGATTGTTGATATGCGGTTGTCTGCCCAGGACGTGTATTAACCCGCTATTTCATGCGGCGATGCTGAGGGACGAGGCTTCACGCAGTGGACGTGGGTCAATCCACTCATGAATATCAAAATCAGTGTTGATGAAGCCATGGTGCAGAAGGAAATTTTTCTGAATTTCCAAGGCATTAATCCATTCTGGCTCCAGGCGTATTTCCAAACTCTGCGGTAATGCAGGCCCGTAGGCGGCAAAAGCATCGGCCGCTGTTGTGTTGGTTTCACGTCCGACGATTTCAAAAACCTGTTCTTCATGGGTTTTAGCCCAGACGGCAGCGCGCTGTAGCACGGCAAGATAGTGTGCCACGAGGTCTGGTCGTGTTTGGGCGAAAAGGCGGTCAACAGTGACCGGTCGAGGGGTGCCGTTGTTGATTTTGAATTTTTGGTCTGTAAAGGCGTTGATGTCGGCGATAATGCGTAGCCCGTGCTCACGCTGTAGGGCGACTGCCTGTGCGCCTTTGGCGTAAATGGCGTCCACCCGGTCCGCCAGCAGAGCATCAGCAATAACATCCCGCCAGGGCTTGGTGTCATTGTGGCCTTGTGTAAATCGGGTGGGACCGGCTTTGAATTCACGGATCGTCACATCATTCAGGCTGAGTCCCTGGCTGGCCAGAACGGAGACATAACCATGCAATGCCATTGCACGGGCAAAGTCGATTGTATCGTCCGGGCGCAAGGGTAGGGCGAGTGTTTTGCTAGCCAGATCTGCGGCGGAGGTAATCTGGCTCTCGGGTCGGACAAGAATAAACTGCGCTTCATCGACCCATGTAAGTCCGACAACAACAGTATCTTGCCCGCGTGAACGCGCCCAGATTGCTGGGATATTACCACCTTCACGGAACAGGCCATGTAAGTTGTGGTTGAAATGCGCGCTACGGACATTTTCTTCAGGTGCATCACGCAGAGAATGTAGCTGAATACCTTTGTTCAGCAAGCTTTCCCGCAACCAACCCTTATCCAGAGCAATGCCAGTTGCCGTGGGTACGGGGCAGCGTGTGTACCAGAGTGATGAAATGTTGTGGGGAGAGATGGAAGCGGAATCCGACATGACAGCGACCCTCATGGGGTTAAACACACAAAATAAACGTCATATATATAAATATAACATTTTTTGTGAGTCAATGTGTCGGGCACTTTCACCAACATATCTTGAGAGATGGGGGTGGTGGAAATTCATTCGGACATATTGATCTGATCCGAATCTGTGACATGCGTAGTCATGATGGCAAAAAATAATCATTAACCATTTGAAAAATAATATTTTTATGTCTTCTGAAGGTGGTTGATGCCTTGGCCTGGTGACTTTCTAGGGGCGTGGTTGAACACTCAACAAACCTCAAAACCTAGCATGAAGAACGCAAAATAATTTTGCTGCATGCTCTGGTGTTCCTTTGTTCTGAGAGTGTCGAGTGTCTGGAAATGTCTTCAATTCAAGACGCATAAAAATAATCAACCATTTGATTTAAAATGGTTTTTATAAAAACAAAGCCTATTGCTTTGGGGTGGCACCGTCTACGCCTGCCAAAAATTACACAAAAAACATTATATAAAAAAATATACCGTAATGTTGACACGGCATCAGCAAAATGCATCTTAATGATGTGTTATTTTTTTAACGCACGAAAACGAATCGTTATAAAATCCAACAGCTAGACAGCAGCGCCCCGGATGGTCGGTGGCGGCATGTCGGGAGAGGTCTGGTTATGAGTAAAACTGCCAGTTCGGGCACAAAAAAACGCCAGCTTGTTCTTGGGGCTTTCCTGACACGTTATGGCCACCACCCCGGCGCATGGCGTCAGCCTGAAACACAGTTGGGCGTCGGGCCGGATTTTGCATCCTGGCTACATCTGGCGCGCACGGCCGAGCGCGGCAAATTCGACACGGTTTTTCTGGCTGACTTCGTGGGGATGGGGGGGGATGACCTGTCCAGCTACGAAAAAGGGGCAGGTTTTCATGGGTTTGAACCACTGAGCCTGATTTCTGCCTTGGCCGCAGCGACAACACATGTCGGGCTGGTGGCTACGGTGAATACCAATTTTTCCCATCCCTACACTTTGGCGCGCACTATGGCCTCTATCGACCATCTGAGCGGTGGGCGCGTGGGGTGGAATGTTGTGTCGTCCTTGTCTCCCGGTTCCATCGCCACATTTGGTGTGCATGACCCGCTGGACCACGCTGCCCGCTATGATCGGGCAAGTGAGTTTATAGATGTAGCAAAAAAGCTTTGGGACAGTTGGGATGATGATGCTTTTGATCATCCCGACAAATCCAGCGGGCGTTTTCTCAGTGCTGATCAGGGCCACCCTGTGCACCATCATGGCACGTATTTTGATGTGGACGCAGTACTGGACCTGCCGCGCCCAGTACAGGGCTACCCGGTTTTTGTGCAGGCGGGCAACTCCGATACAGGCCGGGATTTTTCTGCCCGCCATGCTGAAATGATTTATGCTGCCGCTCAGTTTGTTGAGGATGCCAAGGATTACTATGACGATGTCAAAGGTCGACTGGCACGTTGGGGGCGCTCGCCAGACCAGTTGAAGATTACTCCCGGTCTTTCCTTTTCCATCGGCAGGACTGAAGAAGAGGCGCATGAAAAGTTTGAGCGCCTGCAAGGTGCTGTCAATTTTTCTGGCCCGGTTGAACTCATGGGGGTGGATCTGACAGGCTATCCGCTGGACGGGCCATTGCCGACGGATATTCCCGTGCCAGAAAATGGTAAGGGTCGGTGGGCGCAGGTGGTCCGTCTGGCAGAACGTGAAAAGCTGACCATTCGCCAACTGGTGCTGCGTTACAACGTGGTGCGCGGGCATCGTGTTGTCATTGGCACCCCGGCCCAGGTGGCAGACCAGATTGAAGACTGGTTTCTTAAAGGTGTGGTTGACGGGTTTAACCTTATCTCCCCACTGAACCCTGCTTTTCTTGAAGAGTTTGTTGATCTGGTTGTGCCGGAATTGCAGCGTCGTGAGATCTTTCGCACCGAGTATGAAGGCAAAACCCTGCGCGATCGCCTGAACCTTCCTCGCCCGGCTAATCAGCATTCGCGGCTGGTGGAAAAAGCACGAGAGGCCGTTCAGGCTTAACTATTCTTCCGGCTCTGAGAAATTACACAATAAAAGCGCTTTATTTCTCAGAATCCGTAAAAACTTATGATGTAAAAACGTTTTTCCAAGGATAATTCTGTATGACCACCACCTCTCAGAGCAAAGGGGCGAGTGCTGATCTCACTCCGGAAACCACGGCGTTTATCGAGACAGTCAAGCACGAGGCGGGACGGGCTTTTAACGCATTTCGCACAACTGGCACCATTACCGCCAATGGTACTGTCGGGTTTATTGAACGTGTGCCGGGTCAGGAACTGCTTGTTGCAGTCAATTATCCAGGTCCGTTTGAGGTTGATCAACCCTTGAGCGCTCATGTTTTCGATCTTCAGGGCAAGGCTGTGCTGGGCAACCCGCAGGGGGCAAACCGTTATGCCAGGGTTTTTCGGGAGCAGCCAACTATAACAAGCCTGAGCCATGTCCATTCACCCAGTCTGGGGGCATGGGCGCAAACACACCGCAGTTTTCCTATTCATTATGTTCCTGTCCAGCGTTTTCGTCTGAGCCGTGAGCTGCCAGTCTATATTGACCGGCGGCAGGCAGAAGATGATTTCATTCTGGAAACGCTGTCCCGCACGCCTGAAACACCGGGCATTATCGAGGCTAATGGGGGGGCAACAGTCTGGGGCTGGAAAGGGCTGCGCGATCTGGCTGAGTTTATTCTGCTGCTCGAAGAGGGCGCGGATATCCAGATCCGTGCGCAGGCTGTTGGCGGTTCGCGGCCATTTGGCCCCGGTGTGCTGCGTCAGCAGTGGACGATGAGTGGCCTGTATGACCGTGCGAGAGCCGAGAATCTGCTGACAGCATCCGATCTGCCGAGCTGAGAAAACGCACCGTGGATGGGGTGGGGGCACGCATCGCGGTGGTGAAAGGGCAGGGTACGGTGGTTCGTGGCAGTGGTCGATAGCACTGCCACATCCCCCGGTATGCCGTAATTTCTTGCAATTTTTGAAAAAATGACCCGGTCCGGCCGTGACCACGAGGAAGACATGACAGTGCGGAAGGCGTCCCGTATACGCAATTACAACACGATTATCGTCCTGGGCCTGGCCTTTGATGTAATGACTGTGCCATTTCTGTCAGGGGCGCAGGCTCAGTCTGCTACTCCGGTCGGAGCGGCGGTCAAGTCAGGGGCAAAAAAGGACGCCAGGAAGCCGCTGCCTGAATCTCAGCAGAGCGAGCAACTGCTTGTGACAGGGCAAAAACTGCGTATTGCAGGGGCCAAGCCTGAGACGCAGGCTGTAACCCGCACGACCTTGACCCGCCAGCAGATCGAGCAATACACGGGCGGCCTGTCCACGGCGGTAAGCGGTAGCCTCAATTACGTAGGGGGCGTGCACTTTGCAGGCAATGATGGAACAGGCATTGCGGAAGGTACCTTTACCATTCGTGGGTTTTCGGGGGACCAAATCGGCTTTACACGCGACGGCGTGCCGTTGAATGACCCGATGTTTCTGACCCCGCATGTTGATTTTATGGGCGATCCGGAAAACTACGAGGATGTGCAGGTTATTTACGGGTCACCATCAATCAATGCACCGACGCTGACGGCAAGCGGCGGGCAGGTCAAGATTGATACCCTTAATCCGTCTGACAAGCCGTCTTTCTTCTATAAGCAGACATTTGGCAATAATGATCTGTTTCGGGAATTCGGTCGGGTCAATTTTGGCAAGCACGGTGGATTTTCGGGGTGGGTATCGGCCTCCCATACCAGTGGCAGCCTTTGGACAAATAACGGCGGGAGCGAGGCAGCAACCCGTTACGAAGCTAATCTGCGTTACCAGTGGGGGGAGGAGAACGAGATCAAACTGGTGGCCTCAAGCTACGACATGCAGACTAATGCCTTCAGCTATCCCACCTTGGCGCAGTATCAGACGCAGCCTTACGGCACCAATTTTGGGTCACGCGTGTTAACCACCGGGCATGGAACATATGGGGTTGCGGATGTTTCCTCCACCACGGCACCGGCACAAGCCCTCAACCGGGCAGATTTTCGTATTCAGACCTTTGGGCTGAACACGCATTTCAAGCTGCATGACAGGGTCAGACTGAACTTTACGCCCTATTTTGTGCATGTCGCCAGCGGGATGGCCACATTCGGTGCCATGACATTGCCTGAAGGGTTGGTAAACTCTGACCTGAATGGGGATGGTGACAGGCTGGATACCACGTCGGTCGGTTTTGGCGTGCTGCCAACCCAGAACAGGGGCGGCTTTACAACCACCGTGGATGCAAAACTGGCGAATTGGGATACTGTTCAGGTCGGCTTTTGGTACGATCATACCGGTGCCAGCAATCAGATGCCCTTTTTGCGGATTAATGACAACGGGTCACCCCAGGCAACGGATGGGAGCCACCTTCTGACCGATGCCTCGGGCCGTAAGCTCTATCTGACCAACCAGGATGATGTGATCGAGACTGAGAAAGTCTGGGTGCAGAATGACCTGCGACCCATCCAGTCATTGGATATTGTCTCGGCTCTGGCATGGCAGCATACGCAAAACAGTGGTCACAACAATGCCGGTTTCTTCACCGGGGAGGAATATGACCGTTCGCAAGGGTATTACCATCTGCTGCCTAGTGGCTCTATTTCCTACCGGTTGAATGGGCACAACCAGTTTTATTACAACGACACGCTGAACATTCGCCCGCCTGCCATTGCCAGCATTTATGGCAATGGCACCCCCAAGGCAGAAACAACCTGGAATCAGGAACTGGGCTGGCGGTATACCAGTCGGCAGGTTTTTGTTGATGCCTCTGTTTTTCTGGCAAAGTTTAAAAACCGTCAGGTTTCCTACGCGGTTAACAGCGCGGAAACAGCCTACTTTAACGCAGGCAATGTGACATCGCGCGGGGCGCAGGTTTCCGTTCATGGTAAGCTGCCTTATAATTTCAACTACTTTGCCTCATGGGCCTTTGTGGATGCACGGCAGGCATCCAACTATACCTATAACGGAATTGTTGCTCCCACGCGCGACAAGCAGCTTTTCAATACGCCGCAGCACACGCTTGTCGCGGGTCTTGGGTATGATGACGGGAAATTCTATTCCAACTTCCTGATCCATTATACGTCATCATTCTATGGTGACTTGGCAAATACCCAGAAAATTCCGGGCTATGAAACGTTCGACCTGAACTTTGGCTATCATTTCCATGTTCCTGTTCGGCATCTGGGCGCCGGTACGGTTTCTCTTAACCTCAATAACATTGCTAATCGCCATTATCTGGGTGGGGTATATTCCGGTACAGTGGACGCAGCACCGGGGAACAGTTTTTCTGCCAGCCCCACATATATTCGGGGTGCACCGCGCACAGTTTTTGCCAATATTTCGATGGAAATTGAGTAATGATTGCTCATTTTCATACAGGAGCCAAAAACTTGGGCATGTATTGCCCATGGTATGGCGGCCGATGTTGTTCCAGCACTCACGACGTCTAATAAAACAAGAACTGTCAGGCTAAAAGTAAGAGAGGCAGGAGCCCATTATGGTGCGCGATCTGGAACAGACTGAGTATGACTATATTATTATTGGCGGTGGCAGTGCGGGGTCCGTTATTGCGGCACGGCTCTCGGAGGATGGTAAGAACACGGTACTGCTTCTAGAAGCCGGACCTGATTTTACGCCTGACACAACGCCTGATGACATAACAGATGGCGTGGATATGACCAGTGCGATCCGCCATGCGGACCGTTATACGTGGACAGAGCTTCAGGCACAGTTTGTAAAAGACACGGCAGAGCGTGCATTTTACGAGCAGGCCCGCGTGATTGGTGGAGGGTCATCCATCAACGTCATGGCGGCCAATCGTGGTCTGCCGCGTGATTATGATGAGTGGGAGCAGGCAGGAGCAGTCGGGTGGAACTGGGAAAACCTTCTACCATACTTCAAAAAGCTCGAACATGATCATGATTATGATGGCCCCTTGCATGGCAAGGATGGACCCATCCACATAACTCGTAATGATTATGCCACTTGGCCCGGTTTTGTTGAGCAGGGCCGTGAGGCTTTGGAGGAACTGGGATATCGCGACATCGGAGATGTGAATGGTGCCTTTGTCGATGGTTTTTTCAGGCCTGGTATTTCCAGCAAGGATGGCAGGCGCTCATCCGCTGCACTGGCTTATCTAGACGGACAAACGCGTAGCCGACCCAACCTGCGTATTGTTGGCGAGGCGCAGGTTGAACGCCTTGTTGTTGAGAACGGGCGGGTCGGTTCCGTCATTGCCAGCATCGCGGGCCAGAAGGTGACCATTCCTGCGCGGGGGGAGGTTGTTCTGACAGCAGGGGCGCTGCATACCCCAGCTATTTTGCTGCGTTCTGGCATTGGGCCAGAGGCAGGGCTGCGTAAGGCTGGCATTGCAATCTCCCATGTCAGGGAAGGGGTGGGGCGTAACCTGCGTGACCACCCGGCTCTGAGCCTGACAACTGGTATTCCCCAGAGTCAGGCGCTGGCTAAGGCGGAGGTGCCTGCTCATTTTCTGGGCCTGCGGTATTCCTCCGGCGTGGATGCGGCGCTGCCGACGGACATGTTTCTGGGGGTTGGGGTGGCCCCTGTGCCAGCACCTGTGGGGCACCTGATCACCTGGGTCAACAAGTCAGTCTCAACCGGGGAGGTCACTCTTTCGTCCGAGCAGGCATCGGGGCTGGATGTGCGCTTTAACCTCCTATCTGACCCGAGTGATCGGGAAAGGCTCAAGCGAGGCCTTGAGTTTATTGCAGGTTTGGGGGTAACAGGCGCGCTTGGGCAGGACTGGTACGTCCCGCATGTGCATTTTGGGCGTTTGCGCCTTGGGGCAGCAGGCACTGGCGCTGTGCTGCCGCTGCGGGATGTGCTGGCGGATGAAGAGCAGCTTGATGACTATTTCCGCAGTGCTGTCAAAGGGCTGTGGCATGCATCAGGCACAGCCCGTCTGGGGCGGCAGGATGATCCTCTGGCTGTGGTGGATAGAAACGCCCGCCTGATTGGTATTGCCAACCTGCGCGTGGGCGATGCGTCACTTTTTCCGACAATTCCAACAGCCAACACCAACCTTCCGACCATTGCTGTAGCAGAAAAAGTGGCCGATCTGATCCGGCACACAGCCCAAACCGCAGGAGGGGCCGTATGAACGCGACACCAGAAAACTCGATCCATCTCCCCATAATTATCGGACATGAGGAGAGGGATGAAGGTACATTTCTACCCGTTTATGACCCTGCGACTGGCCAAAACATTGGGTCTACTGTTGTGGCCGATGCCGCCATTGTCGATTGGGCCGTGACACGTGCGGCTCAGGCTTTTCCAGCATGGGCGGCGTCAGAGGGGCAGCGGGTACAGGCATTACAGGCCGCAGCTGCAACCCTTGGGGGGCATGTGGAGGAATTGGCAGCCTTGCTGGCGCGGGAGACCGGGCATTCCCTCGCGTTTGCCCGGATTGAGGTACAGGCAGTCATTGGTCTGCTTGGTGGTGCTGCGGCACGCTCCACCCCTGTGCTGGAGCCAGTGCGATATGGAGCACTGCAAGCCCAGCCAGTGTATGTGCCGTATGGGGTTGTGGCTGCCATTGGCCCGTGGAATGTGCCGCTTATCCTCTTGTTCCAAAAAATCGCGGATGCACTTCGGGCCGGGAATACCGTAGTGGCCAAGCCTTCGGAATACACGCCACTGTCCACAGTGCTGATTGGCAGGCTGATCCGTGGGCATTTTCCAGACGGGGTGTTGAGTATTCTGGCCGGGGGAGCGCAGACAGGCGAGCAGCTTGTAGCGCACCCGCTTGTCAGCAAGATCAGCTTTACGGGCAGTGTGGCAACAGGGCAGCGTATTCTTGGCAGCGCGGCAGCCCGTGTGGTGCCAGTCACAGCCGAGCTGGGTGGTAATGACCCTGCCATTGTGTTTGAGGATGTGAACCCGCAGGATGTTATAGAGCGTCTGTTCTGGGGTAGTTTTTTCAATTCCGGGCAAATATGCTTTGCCATCAAACGGCTGTATGTTCATGACTCGCTATACGATACCGTGGTTGCAGGCCTTGCAGAGCGTGCCCAGCGCACACGTCTGGGTGGCCCCGCAGACCCAACGGCAGAGCTGGGACCGCTGACGACTAAGGCGCAGTTCCTTCATATTCAGACGTTGGTGTCAGAAGCCCGTGCACAGGGTGCGATCATTCATTCGGGTGGTGAGGCATTGGCCGGGCCGGGTTTCTTTTACCCACCGACGATTGTGACAAACCTTGCCGAAGATTCCCGCCTTGTGGCTGAGGAACAGTTTGGGCCAGTTCTGCCCGTATTGCGCTTTGCTGATACCGAGGACGTTATCCAACGCGCCAACAACACCCGCTATGGGCTTGGTGCCTCGGTCTGGAGTGCTGACACGGCGCGGGCCGCAGCCGTTGGGGCACAGCTCCGCTCTGGCCTGCTGTGGGTCAATGGGCATGGAAACGTTGTGCCCGGTGCGCCCAAGGCCGGGTTTGGCGCAAGCGGTCTGGGGGTTGAAGGCGGGCAAAGCGGTTATGAGTCCTATTTGAATATCCGGACCCTTTATGGGCCAGTGCCGGAGACAAACGCATGAACCGGACATCTCTGTGGTATTCAGTGCTGGCTCTTGTTTACGGGGTGGCCATTGCAGCCTGCCATGGCAAGACCCTGTCCATGCCTGTTGATATTGCGCATGACTTTGGCATTTCTGTCGCGCAGGCCAGTTGGGTGGTGTCGTCGGTGGCGTTTGTTGCTGCTGTTGCGGCGCCTGTGGTTGGCTGGCTGGTTGACCGCTGGGGGGAAAGACGTTCCCTGGCACAAGGCCTGTTTGTGGCTGCTGTTGCGGGGTTTCTGGTGTCACAGACCAGCCATTTTGGTGTGCTGATAGGCCTGCGTGTGATTGAAGGCGCTGGGTATATTCTGGTTGTGCTGTCGGCGTTGTCGCTGTTGATCCGGTCTAATCAGGGGCCTCGGCGGGTTCGGGCGCTGGCGCTATGGTCGGTGGCCTCACCAACGGGTGGGGCGTTGGCCGTGCTGTTTGCCGCACCGCTGGTAGCAGAGGACCGGTGGCGGCTGGTGTTTCAGGCCCATGCTGCCATCCTTGCCATAGGGCTGCTGTTTATCCCGTTTGTTCCCCGGCGGGATGGGGCTGTGAAGCGGCCTGATATTCGAATAGGCGCGGTTTTTGGTATTTATCGCAACCGTTCTGTCATTCGGCTGAGTGTGGCACTAGGTCTGCTGTGCATTCTCGACCTTGGGCTGGCAACAGCGTCGCAGTCCTACTTTATCGCCCGTCGTGGTGTGGCACCGGTTCTGATTGGGCAGACCTTTCTGGCCAGTGTTATTCTGATGATTGCGTCCAGCTATGTGTGCGGTCGTGTTTTAAGCCACAAAGGGCGGGAACATCTGGTGGCTTTGACGGGGTGTGTCATAGCCTCAGTGGGGGGGATTATTGTCTTTCTGCCGTGGGTGGCTGTCCCTGTCGCCCTTGGGGTATCTGTGCTGTCCAGCGTCGGCAATGGTATCCAGATGGCATGGCTGATTTCGCGCATTCCTCATGTTGCCCCTAGTGAGGATCTGATGGGGTCAACCGGCGGTATTGTCAGCCAGATGCTTTATATTGGCATGTTTGTCGGGCCGCCGGTTGTGCTGGCGCTCTTGGATGATGCTCCCTTGTTTGTTTTTGCAGCCGTCATTGTTGCCATCAACGTCTTGCCACTTGTCTTGGCGCGCGGGATAGGCGGGCAGGGAGAGCAGGGGACGGTTTTTACACAAGGTGTTCCGGCTGAACTATAAAACACGCAGGAAGTCACACTATGTGGCTTCAAGGAGATGATAATGGCGGCACGTATTCCCATGCAGGAATGTTTGCCGCCATTTCTGCCAAGTTGGCATTTTTCTAATCTGGGCCACATTACCTCTGTGCCAAGTACGAGTTACGTGCACGAAATGTTACCAGCGGACACAGCAACGTGGGCTTGCATGTCCCATTATGGTCCAAGATACGTTTTTGCAGGTCTATCATTCCCGTTGCGGCTTCCTGCCTGACTTTTCCATCATGATGCTCACTTGCTTCATTCAATGAGAAAAATCATGAAAGACCGCATACAGAACAAAGATTTTGCCGCACGGGTTATGAGTGCGGAGGATGCTGCCAGACTGATCCACCATAACGACCTTGTCGTGACCAGTGGTTTTACAGGTGCAGGCTACCCCAAAGCGGTGCCAGAGGCGCTTGCCCGGCGCATGACTGCGGCCCATGGTGCGGGGGAGGTATTTTCCATCCGTTTGTTAACCGGGGCTTCAACCGGTCCACAGTTGGATGGGGCATTGGCACAGGCCAATGGCGTTGCTTTTCGTGCCCCTTATAATGGGGATAGCGCCATGCGGGCGCGTATTAATGACGGCAGCACCCTCTATCTGGATACGCATCTGGGACAGGTCGCGCAGAAGGCCCGGCAGGGCCAATATGGCCAGCCAAATGTGGCTATTATCGAGGCTATTGCTGTCACGGCTGAAGGACATTTGATTTTAAGTTCGTCAGTAGGCAACAGCCCAACCTGGGTGCAGAGTGCTGATAAAATTATTGTTGAGATCAATACCTGGCAAAACCCGGAACTGGCAGGGATTCATGACATCTGGTCAGATGTGCACATGCCACCGGAAACCCGGATTATCCCCCTAAGGCACCCGGCAGATCGCATTGGTGCGACAACGCTGCCGATCAATCGGGACTGTCTGGCGGCTGTTGTCATCACGGATGAGCCAGACCGCAACGCTCCATTTGCTCAACCGGATGAGACAGCACGGCAGATTGCAGGTCATGTGCTTGATTTTCTACAGTATGAAGTCAAGAAAGGACGGCTTCCTGCGTCGCTGCTTCCGCTTCAGAGTGGTGTTGGGAACATTGCCAATGCCGTCCTGGAAGGGCTGAATAACAGCCAGTTTGAAAATCTGACTGGATTTAGTGAGGTTATTCAGGATGGTATGCTGTCCATGCTTGAGAGCGGGCGGATGAGCGTGGCTGCCGCTTCATCCTTTTCCCTCAGCCCGGAGGCCGCGCAACGGATTAATGATAATGCAGCCTTTTTCAGGGAGAAAATTATCCTCAGACAGCAGGAAGTCAGCAACAGCCCGGAGTTGATCCGGCGGCTGGGTATTATTGCCATGAATGGAATGATTGAGGCGGATATTTACGGTGCAGTCAATTCAACCTGTATCATGGGGTCCAAAATTCAAAATGGTATTGGTGGTTCTGGGGATTTTGCACGGAATGCCTTTCTTTCCATTTTTGTGTCTCCCTCTACGGCAAAGAATGGAAAGATTTCTGCATTCGTCCCCATGGTTCCACATACAGACCATATTATGCAGGATGTACAGGTTATCGTGTCTGAACAGGGCATTGCCGACCTGCGCGGCTTGGCCCCGGTAGAGCGGGCTCGGGCGGTTATCAATCACTGTGCCCATCCTGATTATCGGCCGTTGTTGCAGGACTATTTCGATCAGGCGCGTCAACACGCCTTTGGGCAACATATTCCGCACCATTTGCCAACAGCACTGGCATGGCATCAACGGTATATGGAAACGGGGAGCATGGCGGTCTAAGCTGTCGAGCAGGAGTGGCCATGACAGAACTCGTGATCGTTTTTGCCGTCAACGATGGTGTGCAACTGATGGACATTGCAGGTCCGGCAGATGTGTTTGCTGAGGCCAACACACTGCATGGTAGCCAGTTTTATAAGTCCGTTATTGTCGCACCGCAGAAAATTATTCGCAGTTCGTGTGGATTGACTGTGCAGGCCGATTACCTTCTGAATGAAGTTGGCGGCGTAACAATCGATACATTATTGGTCGCAGGTGCGCCCGACGCTGCCCGCCAAGAGCCCGATCCTAGGTATACGGCATGGCTTTTCCACCATGCCGGTCAGGCACGACGGTTTGGTTCAATATGTGGAGGGGTATTTGCATTAGCTGCCACCGGCCTTTTGGATATGCAAAAAATTGCCGCGCATTGGGCTGATGTTGAACAGATCCGACAGCGTTTTCCGACTGTGGACGTCAATGCAGATGCCATTGTGGAAGAAGATGGTCCTTTACGCACCGCAGCAGGTGTTTCCTCCGGGCTGGATCTTGCCCTTGCCTTGGTCCGAGAGGATTTGGGGGAGGGTATAGCGCGTGATGTTGCCCGGCAGCTTGTGCTTTTTTACAAGCGGCCAGGAGGGCAGTTGCAATACAGCCGCCAGAAAACACTCTCTCCCGCAGGGCGTTCGGCCCTGCAATCGCTACAACGGCGCATTATGCAGCAGCCGACGGCGGACTATGGCGTAGAGGTGATGGCGGCTATGGTGCAGTTGGAGCGCCGACAACTCACTCGGCTTTTCACGCAGGAAACCGGTCTGTCTCCTGCCCAGTGGGTTGAACAGACCCGTCTGGCTGTCGCCCGCACTCTTTTGGAAGAAGGGCGTAGTCCCCCAAAGGTTGTGGCCGCAGATGCGGGTTTTGGGTCTGTGCGGACACTGCGACGCGTTTTTCAGCGTCATCTGGGGATTACCCCTGCAGAATATAGAAAACGCTTTGGGAAGTTGGTCTAAAAGCTCGACTGAAAAAGAATAAAATTATGCATCAAGTGGAAGACTGGATGGCGAGAAATGGCTGTCAGAGTTTTAGATGGGCAAGGTAGCCTCCAGGTCATGCTGAAGGACTGAAATATCACCTGCGACACGTTTGATGTGTAGGAGGACATATCCTACTCTAGTTTCTTCTGAGTATCCTTTAAGTCTGTTGTGAGTTGAGAAATATAATGAAGATTAAGACTTGTCAGGCATGACAGTCTACGAATTTCATGCGCGGTAGCATTGGCATGGCCCATAAGTGACATTGAAAATGCGCAGTATTTATATTTATAGGTCTCAAACTCTTTGTTGCTTATCGGCATATATCTTCTGGAATCTTTTTTGAAATACTCTTCCTCAAACCAGGTATCCAACATCTTGGGTTCCTTCTTTTCTATTTGAAAAAGGAGATGCTCACTGGCTTTAAATTTATTTTGTGCACACATGCTGACATCTGATAACGATTGAAACTGGCGATAACAGGCCTGAGACAAGTCATTTGTGCTGGGTTCTGCATAAACAGAGAGAGGAACTAACGAGAGAAAAAAAACTGTTGGAGGGAATATTTTCAGCATTAAATTTTTTCCATAATTTATGAAGTAATTAAAAAATCATTTTTTCTGTATCAGTGTTAAATCTCCCTCAAGTTGCTCAATATATTGAATATTCAGGCTTGTCAGGCATGCTTTTTCAGTAATTTCGTGAGAGTTGCTGACTGATCCACCCATAAGAGACATTGAGAAATTACAATTATATTTTTTGAATTCGTTGTTGCTTTCAATTATACTTTTCGTCGCGTTATCTTTGAGTGCTTGATCGACATTCCACTGCTTTAAGAGCGCCAAAACTCGTTTCTGTTCTTTTATAAGATGTTTTTCACTCTCAGAGAGTTTTTTTGTCATGCACACAACAATATCTGATGAGGCAAAAAAAACGTCAGAACATTGTATGTATAAATCTCGATTGCTGGGAGCCGCATTGGCAATGCTTTTCAATTGGAAAAATAAAAAAATAAATACACATATCTTTTTCATTATTAATGATCCAATTTAAATACAATTTATATTTTCTTGTGGGGCCTTGGTGATAAAGTATGTTTGACCCTGACCATGCACCGTGAATATGGGCTTGGCGGCAACAGGTCTGACTGTTGTTACCTAAAATCAGGCGCCAAGCACTATAATCACCGGTTTTTCAAGCATTCCAAATTTGGGCAGACCTCAGCTTTAGTATGGCCAATTTCGTAAAAGTAAAAGAAAAATAGTTGCAATGAAAGTCTCGAAACCAAGCTTAACCCGCATGGAAGTGAAACAGGGTTATTTCTGACGGTATACCAAGGCGCAGGGCAAATCCTGGCCACAAGCCAGTGCCGTTACTGACATACAGGATCATCTTGCCCACATCGTAACGTCGGGAGACAAAGCCGTTGTTGCCACGTGCCACAAGACGGTCCAGCCCCCAGAGCATTCCACCATGGGTGTGGCCGGAGAGTTGCAGGGCAACGCCATGGGCGGCAGCCGTGCGGGCATCACCGGGTTGGTGGTCAAGCAGAATAATCGGGGCATCTGCAGGGCTTCCAGCAAGGGCCTTGCCTACGTCCGGGCCTGCCTGTCCGTGGTGAGGGGCAGAGCGATCAGTCACGCCCGCAAACACCATTTTATCCTGCCCTCGCGTAACCACGGTGTGACTGTTCAGCAGGAAATGGAAGCCCAAACCTGACAGGTGGTTTATCCAGTCGGAATAATCAAAAAAATACTCATGATTGCCCGGTATTGCCAGTACACCATCTGCCGCGTGGAGCTGGGCGAGGGGGGCAACATCTGCCTGTCGCATAGCGACTGACCCATCAATAAAATCCCCAGTCACCACAATCATATCAGCTTTTGTCGCGTTGGTGCGCTCTACTACTGCGGCTGCCCAACTGGCAGGGAAAAGCCTGCTTAAATGCATGTCAGTTAACTGGGCAAGGCGGTAGCCCTCAAACGCAGGGGGCAAACCCCGGATCATGATGTTGACGTCGTGGACAGGGGGGACACGCAGGGCATTGGCAATACCAATCGCGGCAAGCCCCCCAGCACAGCCCCCCACACCCAGCCGAGCGAGTGTGGGGATATGCACTGGCTCCCATCGGACCAGGGCAATCAGCAGGGCACAGAGATCAAGCCCAAGTTGGAAAAACGTAAGGAACAGGAGTGTGCCAAAGGCCCAGTTGAACGCAATAATGAGCGGGCGCGGGAACTCTGGTGCAAAAACAGAACCAGAAGAGAGGCGGCACCAATAATGGTAAAGTGCAGCAACAACGATCAGACCTGCGGCAACAACCTTAAGAGCAAGAGGCAACGGGAGCGGCCATAACCAGTTCAGAATGACGACCAGCAGAGGGATGGTAAAAACAACAAGACGCAAAGCAGTCAGTCTCCTGTTCTGGCAGTCAGGGGGCTTCCGCCTGACTTCCTCTGGTCTGCAAAGTGGTGTGGAACGTGGGGGCAGTGATGGTTGTGGCAAACTCTGTGGACTTAAAATTACAGAAGTCTTGCGGCAAAAGGATGCAGGTTTTTATGTGCAACAGTGTTCCTGTTGAAATATACGGAGGAACACTCCGTTTAACAAGAGTGCAGACGTGACTGACAAGCCAGAACGCCGCCCGCGTAGAGATGGGCAACGCAACAGGGAGCGCCTTCTGCATGTGGCTAAGGCTGCATTTACAGCAGGGGATATCGACATTCCTCTGGATGAGGTTGCCCGTCAGGCAGGGGTAGGCATCGGCACACTGTATCGCCACTTTCCGAACAGAGACGCCCTGATCGAAGCGGTTTACCGTGCTGAACTCGATCATCTGGCGGCTGCGGCACCTGTGCTTGCCGCACAGCATCCACCTGTGGAGGCACTACGGGCGTGGATGCGGCTTTTTGTCGACTATATTGCTGCAAAGCAGGTGATTGCTCCCGCCCTTAACGGGTTGGTGGGGGGGGGCGACCGCGCTCTACGCCCATTCTGGTGCAGTCTTGCAGGAGGCAATCAATACACTTGTGGCGGAGGCTGTTGCCAGTGGGGAGATCAGTTCGGATATCGCCCCGATTGATCTCCTGCGTGCGCTGGCCGGTGTGTCAAACTTTGCGGCGGGGCCGGGGTGGGAGGCCAGTGCAAAGCGGCTTGTTGATATTCTTATCGCCGGGTCACGGGTGCCACCGCTGTAACCCTCGGCCAAGGCGTCGGTCTGGTCGTGCTGAGTGCGGCAGAATACTTCAGCCCTGCGCTAGCTGAGGGGCGTTGTCGATCCGCCTCCGTTTGCTGGACTCTTTATGGTGGACAGAAACGCAGGTGAGTACACTCAAAACAATCAGCAAAAATGCGGCAACTTCAAGCGGCCGGGGCCAGCGTTGTTCCCACACAAAGCCGTAGAGGAGCGCAAACAGGGTTTCAAACAGGATCATCTGCCCGGTCATGGTAAGCGGTACCAGGCGGCTCATCCGGTTCCACAAGGCATTCCCCATAATGGAGGCAACTGCCGCCATAGTCAGCGACACAGCAGCAAAGCGTTCCCACTGTGTCACACTATACTGCAAATGGCCGAGCAGAAGGGCAACTGGCAGCAGCAGCACAGCCTGTGCCCCGGTGACAAGCCCCGTCAGCAGGTTCCATTCATGCACGGAAACCTTTGTCAGCCGCATAAGGCAACGGCTGTTACCCACGGCATAGGCAGTCCAGGAGGCAAGGGCAGCAATAGCGCAGACAAGGCCGATAATGGACTGGCGGCTGGCCTCGGGTGCCGCGATTGCTTCCCAGCCGATGCAGGCTGCCCCTGCGGCGCAGAACAGCAGGGACGGTAAAAGGGTGAGCAGAGAGACAGCCCCCTTGTCCCGGCTGCCAATAACCGTGACGGCAACAGGTAGAAAGCCAATGACCAGAGAGGTCAGGGCAATACCACCGGTCTGCACGGACATGGATAGCAGGATATAATAGAGCGTGTTGCCAAAGAGCGAGAGCCGGAAAAGAGCAATCCAGTCCTGCTGCTTGAGGCTACGTTGCAGCTTTTGCCACCGTGGCATAATCAGAACGGCGGCGATTGCCCCATAAGTCAGGTAGCGGCCTATGGCCAGTTGCAGGGGTGTAAAGGCCCGCACCAGTTCTGGCGCAAGAAAAACCAGCCCCCATAACGCGCCTGCCCCTGCGCCACAGAGTACACCTAAGGGGATATTATGGGCATGACCTGTCTGCTGTTCTGTTTCCATGGTGGTCACAATGGGTTTCTCCTTATCAAAGGAGACATATCATCGAAAAAGTGAGTTTTGCGCTCTTGATTGGCGGTCAAAATGCAACAAAAACTCAGGGATGAGCAAAAAAAGAACGACCAGGTCTCTGGACCCCTTTGATCGCGCGATCCTGCGTATTGTCCAAAAAGACAATAAAACACCGCAGCGACAAATTGCGGAGCAGGTTAACCTGTCGGCTGCGGCTGTACAAAGGCGTATTGCAGCGATGGAAAAGGCAGGCATCATTGTTGCCAATGCGGCTGTCGTGGATGTTCATGCCGTACAGATGGGCATTACTGCGATTGTCGAGGTGCATTTAAAGGACGAGCGGCTGGATACGGTCGATAATGCCAAAATGCTCTTTCATGATGCCCCAGAAGTACAGCAATGTTACTACGTAACCGGGGGGATCAGCTTTATGCTGATTATAGTGGCCGCCGATATGACAGCCTATGAGGACATAACACGCCGCCTTTTTGCCCAGAACGAGTCCGTGGCGCGGTATCGCTCCCTGATCGCGCTGGACCGCGTTAAAGCGGGCAGTAGCATTGTTATTCCGTAGTCTGTGACCTCACGCCAGAAGGGGCGAGAGTGTGTTGGGGTCAGTCGTAATACTGGGGTAGTAGCTTGAGGGTCTGAATATCCTGCGGGTCGTGGAACAGGACCAGTTGAGCATTCAGTTCATGCTGTAGCGCCTTGATCCGCCGTATGGAGTGTAATGCCTCATCCGCACTGGTTGTTGAGCCGGGTATGCGTTCTTCAATAAAGTTTTCACGCAGATCACCAGCGTCGAAAGACAGGATCATCGGTCCTGTATGAGGGAGCCTGACAAGAGCGGATTGATGGCCCGCAGTGTGACCAAAGGTGGTTATCAGGTCCAGACCGGGGAACGCCTGCCAGTCTCCGTCTCTAAAGTCCCAGAGTATGGTCTCCTGGGTAAAGTCTTCCCGAATGTATCCGCTACAGGAGGATGTAAGGGCGCTGAGATATTCCTGCCTTTGAACGGATATGCGGGCATGTGGGAAGTGTTTGATGGAGCCACAGTGGTCAAAATGCAGATGTGAGAGAATAACCCATGAAATATCACGGGGTGTCAGGCCGATCTGTGCCAACTGGTAATCAAGCCGGTGCATGGGGCGGACAATGGGCGGTGTCATACCGTATGACAGAAAATATTGCTCTCTTTTTGCAGTATTTTCCATATGCTCTGGGTCCAGGCCGGAATCCAGCAGCACCCATCCGTGGCATGTCTCCAGCAGATAAGCACAGACAGGTTCACACAACATAAAGCGCGGGTCCGCCCCGGAAACCGAGACGGATTTTGGCAAAACTTCATACCCACACAGTAAGATGTAGAGTTTTGTGATGTCTGTTTCCAAACTGTCTGCCGTCATCGCTGTTGTGCCCGGTTCTGGGTGTGCAACTGTGCGCGGTAATACTGTCGGATAGAGTTTTCCCACTCTGGTGCAATAGGCGGTGTGCCGCGTGCCAGAGCATGTTGGACAATGGCGTGTAACTCGTTTTCCATGTCGTGCAGATCAACGGTCTGGCAGCGTCCGTCGCTGACAATGGTGCGGCCATTGACAACAAGGGCTTGCACATCCTGTCGGGTCAAGCGTGTCAGCAGCAGTTCGGGCAGGACATCATCTGCTATGGCGGTGGGCATGACCCGTTGGGTATTGACGATAACAAAGTCTGCCGGGCGGCCTGCCTCAAGCACTCCACCGTTATCCTGCCCGACAATACATTCACGCCCCACACGCATAAGAGCATGAAAGCAAAGGGGCGTGCTGTCGCGGGTGTCGCCCGGTCCATCCAGCCCGGGGTGCAGCGTTTGCATGATCCCACGGAGCAGGCGGGCTTCCCGCAGAATGTCATCATCATCTTCAAGCGACATGCCGTCCAACCCGATCCCGAATTTCAGCTTTTTAGCCAAAATGGTCGGCAGAGGGGGCAGTCCCGAAGCCAGCCGCATGTTGGAGGAAATATTGCATGACAGCAGAACCCCTCGTGCTGCCAGCAATTCAATTTCATGCTCGCGCAGCCACACGCCATGCGCCAGTGTCAGCCGGGGGGATAGCAGGCCGATGCTGTCAAAATACTGGAGAATACCCTCGGGAAACATGCTGTCCGCCCATTCCCGCTGGGGGCGTGTTTCAAAAAAATGTATGTGAACCCGCCTGCCAGTGGCAGCGGAACGGTCGCTTATTGTCTCCAGTGTTGCCCGGTCAGTCCATTGCGGGCCAACAGGACCATACTGCACATTAAAAGTGGGGCTTTCCAGTTCTGCCAGAGCGTCTACAATGTTCAGCCCTTCCTCCAGACTGCGGCGGTGCCGGGGGGCTGTCAAAGCAGGGAAGTGCTCCGGGTGGGTGAATATATCCTGAAAGCGTTGTTCACTTTCATAAACAAACGGATTTGCCCCGGCAAAAGGCACGGCAAAGGCAACGCGGATACCGACCGCTTGGGCGGCTTTGGCAACCCCCGTAGCCTCCTGCAACAGGGCGCGGCCGTTCTGTGTGTTATGGCAGTGCACTGTTGCACCAATGCCCGCACAGGCCATGCGGGCAAAAGCACAGGCTGTATTCAAAAAAGATAGTGTGTGCGGTTCCACCCCAAGTCTGGACATCCAGACTTCCAACGGTCCGTCGGGAATACCGCAGGACAGTGTTGGCAGGCCCCGACCATGATCGTGGGCATTGGCAAAAGCAGGCATGGCAAGACTACCAGCCTGTGGCATTGTAGCCCCGGCCGGACCAACACGCGTGATCATGCCATCACGCGCGTGCAGTGTCTGCTGGTGGGCAACAGGCTGGTGGCCGGGTAGCGGCAGAAGCCGCTCGACCGCCCACTCTGTGGGATGTGAGGACGTATTCATTTGTTGAAAGGAATGTCCGGCAGGGCAGACTGTATGGGGCCAGGGGGTGTGAGGCTGTCGCAGGATGATGCAACAGGCTTGCCGCTCAGAACATCTTTGACAAACACAGCAGAGTCAGGGAGTGAGTAGTTGACGGCACCATTATGTGTGACCCCGGGGTACGTATGCCACTGCACGGTTGTGCCTGCCTTGCACAGGGCTTTTGCGGCATCATATTGACCCTTGGTGCCAGCCATACCGTCGGCCAGCCCGGTGCCTAAAAACAGAGGGATGGTGACATGCCCGTTTGGGAGTTCAAAATACTGGTCCATATCCTTGTCATAGGCAGTTATGTCCTGGGCCAGCATGTCTTTGCCTTTGTGAATGCCCAGTTCTTCCGCCTTGTCAAACAGGTCATGCAGGCAGGCTGTTTTGGAAACAGACAGCATAACACGCCCTTTGTCTGACAGCAGGGAGGACGGGTCTGTTTGAGGGTGAATGGCCTGGTCGCTACCCGCCAGGCGGAGCATGGCAAAGGCGGGGTCCATGTCGTTAACAGTGGTATAGCGGGTTTCGTTACTGTCGTCGCTTTGGGGGTGGTCCTGATGCACAGAGGCAACCAGCCCCGTCATGACAGCCGCCTTAATACCAAGTTTGGGAGCATACTGGGGGAATGCCCATGATGCGGCAAGGGTCGCCCCCGCACCTTGTGACTGCCCGACAATCAGGAGTGTGTTACGCACGGGAAACTGCTTTTGGTTCAGGATCGCGCGGCCAGCATCAAGCAGGCTGTAGGCTTCCGGGCGGTAGAGCAGGTACGGGTGCACTCCCGGTGTGCCAAGACCCTGATAGTCGGAGGCTACAATAGCAAAGCCCCGCTTGAGCCAGGCGTTGAGATATGCCGTATCCCGCGCCCGCGGGCCCATCCATGATGGCGCGCAGCGATCAGCCACACCTGTCGTACCATGCGCCCAAATAACGACAGGCCAGCCTTTCTTGGGGGCCGGGCCGGAGGGAAACAGCATATAGCCTGACACGGGAACTAGCCGCTTGGGGTCCATGCCATCGGTTGAGCTGTAGAGGATACGATAGGCTGCCCCCGTGTCGGCGGGGAGCCAGCTTGCCTTGAGTGGCTCCGTACGCAAAATGGTGCCGGGCGGTGCCTCAACGGGTGCCTGCCACTGGTAAAAGGCTGACACATCCTGTGTCGGAGTGGCCGCCAGCCCCGGTAAGGGGCTCAGGACGCATGTCAGGGCAAGAAGTGTTGTTCTGGAAAAAAGAGCTTTCATATCAACAGTGCTTTCGATGGTGCATGTTAGGCCAATTCACTGTCCTGAACACGAAAGATTTAGAGAAGTTGCAGGCGCAGGGCGTCAGCTTCCTGTTGCAGATGGGGTAGGTACTCCTGTTCCATCTGCTGTGGGCTGGCCTGTTCGCGGCGGATACCAACATTAAGGGCAGCGATTGCTGTGCCGTCTCTGCGGAACAGAGGGACAGCTATGGAGCGAAAACCGACTTCAACCTCCTGATCGACCAGCGCATACTGGTGCTGCCTGATAGCGCTCAGGAGTGTTTCAAGCGTGGTTCTGTCCGTAATTGTCCGTTCGGTTATTTTTTCCAAAACCATGCCGTCAAGGGTTGTGGTCAGGTGTTCTGGTGCCATGTTGGCCAACAAGGTTCGCCCTACAGCGCTGCAATATGCAGGCAGGCGTAAGCCTATGTTTTCTGTCACACCAAACGCCTGCGTGCGGCGTGGGTAGGCATAGGCAATCATGACAGCTTCTGTCCTGTCTAGCACCGCGACAGAACAGGTGGCGTTAAGGGTGTGTGCCAGCCGTTCGCAGACTGGTTGTATCAGGGTGGATGTCGGGTTGGCGGACAGGTAGGTTGCCGCCAGCCGCAGGACACTGGGCTGCAGGCGGAACAGCCTGCCCTCATCAGCGACATACCCAAGGTGCAGCAGTGTCAGCAAGGCACGCCTGACTGTTGCGCGGGGGAGGTCAACCTTGCGGGACAGGTCACTCAAGGTCATGGCCGGGTGGTCAGCATCAAAGGCTGCCAGAATGGTAAGGCCACGGGCAAGGGCTTCAGAAAAGTCACGCCCAACTGGATTGCTTTTGCGTGCCTCAGCATCGCGTGTCAGAATTCTGGCCACCTTTGCCTCACTTTTCATATCGGAATCATAACATATTCTGTGGGTGTGTGCCACAAAAGACAGCAGAGCAGCACAGAGGCGCCCCCTCAGAACATGTCAAAATATTCACGCTGCTCCCATTCAGACACTTCAAGTTCATAGCGTTTTATTTCCGCTTTTTTGATGTCTGTCAGATAGGAGATAAAGGAGTCCCCCATGGCGTTACGGAAAACCGAGCTGTGTTCCAGTGCGTCTACGGCACGGGCCAGGGTCGTGGGCAACAGGGCGGCGGGAGTGCCATAGGGTTCATCCGCTGCAATGCCCGGTGATATCTGGTTTGCCAGCCCATCCAACCCGGCAATGACCTGAGATGCCAGATAGAGGTACGGGTTTGCTGCTGGCTCTCCAACACGGTTTTCAATGCGTGATGCAGGGTCGGCCGGGGCGGACAGCACCCGTAACATGACGCCCCGGTTGTCCATGCCCCAGATAGCCCGGTCTGGGGCGAGGGAAAATGGGCGATAGCGCTTATATCCATTAATGGTGGGGGTGGAAAACACAGCCGCCGCAGCAGCATTGTGCAACAAACCGCCCAGCCAGTGCATGCCTGTTGCTGACAGGGGGGCGGTATTGTCCGGCGGGACAAATGCGTTGTCCCCCGTAGACAGTGTTTTCAGGGACTGGTGTAAATGCCAGCCACTGGACATGACATCAGGCAGACGTGGCCGACACATGAAGCTGGCATGGTAGCCATGGCGGCGGCACACCTGTTTGACCGCTGAACGAAACAGCACCATGTCGTCAGCAGGCTGCATCCCTTCCGCAACTTTAAAGACCATTTCAACCTGGCTGGGGCCAAACTCTATTTCCATCGACAGGAGGTTTAAACCCAGTGCCTGAATGTTCGTGCGCAGAATATCCAGAATGGGCGCAAGCTGATCGTAGTTCAGTTCTGTCAGGTAATTATAGCCCCTGTGTGTCAGGCTGACATCTGGTGCAACAGCGGGCTGTCCTGCATCTTCTGCTGCCAGTCGGGGGTTATCCAGACGGGTGAGGTGGAACTCCACCTCCAGCCCCGTCATAAAGCCATAACCGGCCTCCTCCAGCCGGGTCAGGGCATCGCGGCAGATATGGCGGGTGGCAAAGGGCACTTTACGACCATCGCGGAAATACAGGTCACACAGCATCCAGCCTGTTTGTGGTGCCCAGGGCAGAATTTTGAAGGTTGTGGGGTCTGGCACCATAATCACATCGGCCGAGCCCCGCATTTCGGTCATGCCGGTGCTGTTCTGGGCCGAAAAAATGGAAATAACAGTGCGATGAGCCGTGTCCTTCATCAACAGGGAGGAGGGCAGGGAGATCCCGGCTGAAAAAGCGCTCCCCAGTGCCGATGCCACCAGTGTCTTGCCACGCAGGATACCGTGCTGGTCAGGGAAGGAAAATCGGATGGTTTCCAGCCTGTTTGCGCGGACCTGCTGTTCAGCGTCGCGGGCCGCTTCTTTCTGCCGATCGGTCCATAGGGTGTGGTTTTCAATAAAGCTCATCGCCATAGTCCCCTAGTGTTCGGTGCTAGCAGTCTGCCAGGGTGCGCCAGAGCGGCGGCGGGCATCGACCTTGTGCCAGTGCTCGATATCGCCAGAATCACAGACACCATCCATGGTGGCGGGACCGCGGATGCTGGCAGCTTCGTCCGTGGTCAGCACCATAAGCGGGGTTTCGCCCCGGCCTGCTTTTTCAATGGCGTCAACCAGTATCCGACGGTAGGCAATAATCCCTTTGTCAGCCTGGCCCAGATGTTCGCGGGTACGATCCTGGATGTGCCCTTGGGATTCAATGGCCCACTGGTCATGCACATTAATATCTTCCCCCATGCCGGTATAAGTTTTGCTGGCCTGTTCTTCGGGGTCAAAGCCGTAGTCATTGTCACGGCCTATGCGGGGTTTGTAGTCTGGCAGGGTGTAAAGCTGTAGTCGCTGTTCGCGCATTTTTTCCTTATCAACCGGGGCTGTGAAGCTGGTAAAAATGGCATACCAATATGTGCTGGTGTCATTAATGGGTATATGCCACTGCGTGATGGTCATTTCGCTTGACATGGGAATGACAAAAGCCTGCGGAAACAGAACATTGGTTACGCGTACATGCGTTTGCTCCTCGGTCATTGGGCGGGTGGTAATAAGCTGCAAGCCGTATGGAGTGGGACTGACAGCAATGTCCGGGCAGTCGAATTCCCGCAGGACCCTGGTCATGGGAATGTCACTTTCTGCGGAAGCAGACCGAAACTGCCGCCCGTATGCTGCATCTGTGTCATCATCTTCAAAAAAGCGATGCAGAAAACTGGCATGTGACGGATCAATACCGACTTCAAGTGCTTGCAGCCAATTGCAGTCAATGAGCCCTTTGAATGCAAAAGTATGGCTGTCTGGTGCAATAAAGCAGTCTAGATCAGGAAAGCTCGGGGCTTCGCCCTCTCCAAGATAGACAAAAATAATGCCGCTTTTTTCTACGACTGGATAAGATTTTTGATGGATACGCTTGCATAGTGTGCTGCCCTTGGGTTCGGCAGGGGTTTGCAGGCAGTTGCCCTCGGTATCAAACAGCCAGCCATGGAATGGGCAGCGCAACCCACCATCTTCCAGGCGGCCATAGGCAAGGTCTGCGCCACGGTGCGGGCAATCCCTGTCCATAAAGCCAAGTTTTCCATTTTCGTCGCGGAATAGAACAAAGTTCTGTCCCATAAGCTGCACGGGGCGCACTGGGCGCGTGCTGTCCAACTCTACCGCAAGGGCGGCAGGCTGCCAGTAGTGGCGCAGCAGTTTGCCTGCAGGCTTTCCTGCTGAAACCTCGGTTATCAGTGCGTTTTGCTCGGCACTCATCATGGGTGGCTGGTCTCCGAAAGAATAGCGTGCGAGAAGTTTGTTCGTTTAGCGAACATAAATAACTTATGTGAACAATATGCTTGCAAGAAATGAAAAAACTATGCAAGCTCGTTTTGAGGTCGAGACAATAAAACAGGATGTGGTGCCACTTTTGTCAGGTGGCCCCTTTGCGGAGTTTCCCAATATGGCTGAACTTTTTTTTCGACAGCGCGACGGAAGTGTCAAAAAAATTGATGCCAAACCGGGGGTTAGCGTCATGCAGCTTGCCATCCAGGAAAATATCCGGGGTATTGATGCTGAATGTGGTGGTGCCTGTGCCTGCGCCACCTGCCATGTTTATATTGACGAGGCGCATATCCCGCTGCTGCCAGCGCCAGCCGATGATGAGGCTGAAATGCTTGATGGTGTAGCCGCAGAACGGCGAGAAACCAGCCGCCTTGCATGTCAGGTTATTGTGAGTGATGCGCTGGACGGTATGGTGATTGAAGTGCCGGAGCGTCAGTTCTGATGGCGGGCGGTGTTGTCATTCTTGGGGCTTCGCATGCGGGTGTGCAGTGTGCAGCGGCATTGCGGGATTCTGGCTACAAGGGCGCGATTACCCTTGTGGATGAAGGCGCTGAGGCTCCTTATCAGCGCCCGCCTTTGTCCAAGGGGTTTATGACCGGGGCAACTCCGCTCGAAAATCTGGCTCTGCGGGGAGATAGCTTTTACAGCACAGAAGCGATTGCCCTTAAGGCTGGTGTGCGGGCTGAGCGGATTGTTCCCGCTCTGCGGCAGGTCATATTGGCTGACGGTACAAGCCTTGAATACGAAACATTGGTTATTGCAACAGGGGGCAGGGGCCGCCCGTTTCTTGATCATGAGCCTCTGGGCAATGTGCATACCCTGCGGACATTGCAGGATGCCTGGCAGATCCGTGCTGCGATTGATCAGGTCGATGGGCCTGTCGCCATTATTGGCGGGGGATACGTCGGTCTGGAACTGGCTGCGACCTTACGCACCAGCTTTGGGCGGGATGTCCACGTGTTTGAGGCATCAGAGCGTTTGCTGGCACGAGCAGCTTCTCCCTCACTGTCCGATCTGGTGGCGCAGAAACACCGCGCGGCGGGGACTGTTTTGCATCTTGGTTGTGCGGTTGCCGGGTTGGCGCAGTCAGAAGGGCAGGTGAGCGGGGTTGTGACTGATGAGGGCGCGGTGGTTGCCACAGCGCTTGTGGTCAAAGGGGTGGGTATTCTGCCCAATCAGGAGCTGGCCGCAGCCTGTGGTCTGGCGTGCCAGGATGGTATTCTGGTTGACCAGTATTGCCGGACCTCTGACCCTTCCATTTTTGCCATTGGTGATTGCTGCCGGTTTCCGGATGCAGTGTCAGGTAAGATGCTGCGGCTGGAATGTGTACAGAATGCGCATGATCAGGCGCGTGCAGTCGCCTCGGTCATTGTTGGGGACGCACAGCCTTATGCGGCGGTACCATGGTTCTGGTCCGATCAGCTGGGTATGAAACTGCAAACAGCAGGACGCTGGGAGCCGGGCATGAGCTGTGTTGTAAGAGACGAATCCGAAAAAGGAAAAATATCTTTCTTTCATTTTTCGGAATCCGGACGCTTGGGTGCTGTTGAAACTGTTAACCACCCGTCCTTGCATATGTTGGCAAGACGTATGCTGGCCGCAGGGCTTTCCCCCAATCCGGCAGATTGTGCAGATGCGACGTTTGATTTGAAAAAATTACTCTCATGACAAACTAGCGAACAAAAAGAGCTGTTTCTAAGTCTGTAGTTTGGGTGTTGTTGAGAGTATTCTCGCATTAAGCGGGTTTGTATAATATTATAAAATATATGGAATTATATTTATAATAATAAAAATAGAAAAAACTTTACATTATGGCGGGCGTATCATTACGATTATGAATCGTTACGGAATCGAGAAAACAAGTGTGGTGTTCCGTGAGTTTGTTCACAGGCAAATTTTTCACCTAACAGGGGCGACGGAGGACCGGAATGCGTTGTGGTCGAAAATTCTTTCTTTTGGCAGGCTGTATAAGCCTGATCGCACCGCCCGCCATGGCGGCGACACAGGCAACGGGCAAGTCAGCCAGCACAGGCAAAAACACAACTGCGGAGAGCGATAAAAACGAATATCTGGATGTGGTCGGCGGTGCAGTTCTGTCTGCCACAGGGGTCACAGGCCGTCAGTTTGGCGGGGGGCTGATCCGTAAGGAAACTGGCGAAAAATCTGCCAGCACGGTCTCGCGCGACTTTATTGCCAAGCAGTCTCCCACACAGTCCACATTCCAGATGCTCAAGCTGACCCCAGGGGCTAATGCGTCTTCATCCGACCCGTTTGGGATGCAGTATGGTGGTGGCGGCTTTTCGGTACGCGGGCTTGATTCTTCCCAGATGGGGTTTGTGTATGAAGGTATTCCTGTTACCAGCTCCTATAACAGTCAGGTAAACCCTTCCGAATGGGCTGATACGGAAAATCAGGAGCAGATCCGCCTGGAGCAGGGCGCTCCTGACATTTCAACACCGACCGTCAACGCATCGGGCGGCGTGGTCTTTATCCAGACCCGCGATCCGTCACGCCACTTCCACGTCATGGCAGATGCCACTGGTGGGTCTTATGACATGGCGCGCGGTTTTATCCGGGTGGACACTGGCGAGCTGGGGCGCTCTGGCGTGCGGATGTTCATGTCCATGTCGCATCTGGAGGCTAACCATACCCGTGGGGCGGGGCATGACGGCAAAACCCATTTTGACCTGAGCGCGTTGAAGGAGTGGGGAGCGGAGAGCCGCAGCAAGCTGACAATTTCCTTCTCGGATTTTGATATTTCCAACTATCGCTATCCGACAAAGGCCCAGTATGAAGCCGGTGGCTATAATTACAGCGCCAACTATCAGAACGGCACCAACACCAACTATTATAAACTGCACCAGAACCCTTACGAGGCTCTGCTTGTGTCCTTGCCGACAAAGTTGAAGCTGGCAAAGGGGCTGACGTTCAACTTTACGCCCTATACCTACTATAACTATGGCACCACGGGCTTTGGTGGCCGGGTTTCGGAAAATGCTGTCTATAGTGGTCTGGACAAGTATCAGGTCGATCTGAACGGGGATGGTAATATCTCCGGCACCTATATGACCTACCAGCCGTATATTGAGGAAACATCACGTTCCGGCTTCAACACCAACATGGTGTACAAGGTTGGCCATAACACGCTGACGTTTGGGTACTGGTTCCAGTATGAAAACGACAACCTCTTCTCCCAGTATGGGCGGGTCAATGCCAGTGGTGCACCGCTGAACCCATGGGGAGATACGGATTACTACACCCATAATGGTGGGCCGATCTATCTGATGGCGTCACACTCCTATGTGACAACCAATGTGCTGTATATTGGGGATACGCTGTCTCTGCTGCACGACAAGCTGAAGCTGACCGCCGGGTTCCGTGAGGCCATGGTGAACAGGCAGGGCACAAACTCGCTACCCGGCACGCCCTACCATGTTGGCACCAACAACGCCGAGCCACTGCCTATGGTGGGCGTGACCTACAAGATCAATGATCACCATCAGTTCTTCCTGAATGGTAGCACGGCTTTCAGAACACCGACTTCCAACTCCCTGTTCGAGAGCACCTATAACGGGGCTGTTTCGCAGGTTGGTAACCCGAACCTGAAGCCGGAATACTCGATCAGTGAAGAATTTGGTTATCGTTATACGTCAAACCTGATGATGGCGCGACTGACTTTCTTTAACTACAACTTTACAAACCGCCTTGTCAGCACGGTCATTTATAATGGCACCCAGCAGATTCCGTCGCAGTTGAACGGTGGTGGGCAGCATGCCCGCGGTGTGGATTTTGAAATTGGCACAGCGCCCATTCATCACTTCCGCCCGTATATGTCGGTCGAATACCTGGATGCACGGCAGGACAATAACCTGAAGGTTGGCAATAATTACCTGCCAACAAAAGGTAAAACGGCTGTTAATGCTCCCAAATACCAGCTTGGGTTTGGCCTTGATTATGACGATGGCCGGTTTTTTGGTAACGCAGGGATCAAATGGGTGGGCAGGCAGTATTCCACATTCATGAATGATGCCTCAATCGACCCCTATGTGCAGGCAGACCTGACAGCGGGCTACCGCCTGCATGATATCGGGCCAGCCAAGAACCTGGAATTTCGTCTGAACATCGTCAATCTGGCAAACAACCATTACCTCTCAGGCGTTTACAGCGTGAAGTCCAACGCCAACGCAACTCCAGGCGTTCTGGGCTCTACAATCGCAGCTTCGGGTTCGCCGTCTTACTATGTGTCTACCCCGTTTATGGCCATGGGAACCATCACGGCCGGTTTCTGAGAATAGAAGTGAGGGGGCCGTCAAATGTCTTATAGCCAGTGCGGGCGTCGTGTTTTCCTTGCAGGGGTGGCTGGGGCTGCTCTGATCGGGGTGGGTGCGGGTAAGGAGGCTGTGCGCCAGACAACAGCAGGTCTTATCAGGGGCAAGACCACCGCCGAACCTGGAGTGACAGCCTGGCTGGGTATTCCTTTTGCGGCCCCTCCTGTTGGTGCGTTGCGGTGGCGGCCCCCGCAGCCGCCTGCATCATGGGCGGGTGTGCGGGATGCCACCCATTTTGGGGCAAGCCCCTGTGCGCCATCCATGCCCGGTGTCAATCTGGATTACAGCCCGGACAGGATGAGCGAGGATTGCCTGACCCTGAACATCTGGGCACCGCCAGATGACGGTAAGCCAAAGCCAGTCATGGTCTGGATTTTTGGTGGCGCGTTTGTCATGGGTAGTAGTGCCAACCCGCGTTACGATGGAGCGCATCTGGCAGCCCAGGGCGTGGTGTTTGTGTCCATCAATTACCGTGTGGGTATTCTGGGCAGTTACGTGCACCCGGAACTGTCGCGGGAATCTCCGGCAGGGGTATCCGGCAATTATGGTCTGATGGACCAGATTGCGGCCTTGCAATGGGTGCGTGACAATATTGCAGCATTTGGGGGTAACCCCGATAATGTAACGATTTTTGGCCAGTCTGCCGGGGCGTTCAGCGTTGGTTTCCACCTTGTCATGCCGCAGTCCCGTGGCCTGTTTCACAAGGGTATTGCCCAAAGTGGTGCGCCTATGGGGCGACCGTCCTCTAGTATTCTGCTCGGGCGGCAGGCAGACATGCAGGAGGCTGGTCTAGCCTTTGCACGGCGCATGGGGGCAACCTCCATTGCTGACATGCGTCGTATGGATGCTATGCATCTTGTGACAACCTATGGCTTCAACTGGCTTTTTTATCCCAATATCGACGGATGGTTGATCCCGGAACATCCGTATGACCTGATGGCTACAGGCCGCTGTGCTAATGTGCCGGTAATTGCGGGCCATAATCATGACGAGGGGCGGCTCTTCCCCCCTCTGGGTAATGGCACCATGGGCGGACTGCACACGGCCTTGCAGGAAAACTACGGCCCGCTTGCTCCGGATATTTTGCGTATTCTGCAACAGCAGAACCCGGATGACCTCGCCGCTATGGGGCAGGAAGCATTTGGAGATGTTGTTTTCAACTGGAACAGCGTTGCCCTGTTTATGGCTATGGCCCGGGTGTCGCGCAGTTATGCGTATCGGTTTGATTACGCTCATGCGTCCACACGTCCCGATAGTTTTGTCAAAGGTGAGGGGCTGGGTGCTTACCATGGGGCGGAAATCGACTTTGCTTTGCGGACCTGTCGTTTTGACGTGCCAGAGCGCAGGGCGGAGCAGGAAAGTTTGATGCAGACAATGTCTGGCTACTGGCTCAATTTTGCACGTGTGGGCAATCCTAACGGACCAGGGTTGCCATACTGGCCGCAGTACCAGACAGGTTCAGGCAAGGTTTTGCGTTTTGCCGAGGGTGCTCCCACGCTGGACAATATCGCTTTTCACGATCGTCTGGTGCTGCTGGGGCGCGCTATGGGCAACCGAGTGGTGGAGCAGGGCTGACCATGAAAGAACCCGTTTTTGACACCCCGCTGTTTGACAGCCGAGGCTCCTTCTTCCTGCTGGTGTTCTGCTATGTTGCAGTTGTGGCATCCATGGGTGTTATTGGCATCTTTGTGTCATTTCTGCCCCGGATTGCGCAGGACCTGGCCATTTCCAAAGCGCAGGCCGGGTTGGCACTGTCGCTTTTTTCGGTGCCTTCGGCATTGGCCTGCCTGCCAATAGGGCGGTTGATTGACCGTATTGGCATCCTGTTGGGCATGATGCTGGCAGGTCTGTTGATGGGGGCTGGCGATGTCATGCTGGCTGTCTCCAACGGGCGGGTCGAGCTTTATCTGGGTATGCTGCTGGCCGGGGCCGGGTTTGGGTGTCTGGTTGTTGCCTGCCCCAGTGCTTTGGTGTCGTGGCTGAGTGGGGATATCAGAACACGCGCTCTTTCCTTCTGGTCTACCTATGGGCCTGTGGGGTATGCATTTGGTCTGCTGCTGTCGGTGCCGTTTGCCAGTGGGTCTGCCTGGCGGCATGCGTTTTACAGCCATGCGGCTGTTGCTGTCGCGTTGACGGCCTTGTCCCTTTTTCTGCCACGCAAAGGCGCGTCGGTGGAACTGCGTTCAGAGAACGTGGGCCTGGGCCTTTTGTTTCGGGATTCCTCAGTCATCAGGCTGGCGGCGGCGCTGGCGTTACCCAATGCGGTTGCGTATGGCGTCAGTGTTGTTACGCCCTCCTACCTCAACCGTGTGTATGGGATGGGGCTTGGGCTTTCCAACAGCGGGATTGCCGGGGCAAAAATCTTTGCCATGATGCTGGGTGGTGTTTTGACAGGTTATGTCCTGACAAAGAAGTTTCATTTCCGGGTGATGTATAGAATTCTGATCTGCCTTGGGGCTACGGCGTTGCTGGTCCTGTTTTTCCCCAAAGGGAGCTTTGGTCTGGCTCTGGTGGGGCTGATTGTATGGTTGCTGGCATTCGGCGGTATGGCGGGCGCTGCAACGGCACAGTTACCGTTCCTTGTGAACAGGAAGGAAGATATCGGCAGTGTCTCGGGCCTGATCGGGCAGGTGACTTCGATTGTCTGTCTGGCAACACCCCCTGTGTATTTTGCACTTGCAGGCTGGAGCCAATACTGGGGCTTGTCTTGTGTCGTACTGTGCTGTGCAGCACTGGCAGTGCCGTCAGGCCGGACTAACCCGCAGGTATAACGTTAAAAAAGCAGGGAAATACTGCTTTTCTTGAAAAATATGAGGCGACAGACGTAGCAATGCTCCGTCGCATGCGTGGAGACGATGTGGTGAAGATTATTTCTATTGAGGCCTATCCCTTTTCCCTTCCAACCCGGCGTGACTTCCGTTGGGCGGGCATGCTTGGTCAGCTTGGCAATTTTGTTGTTGTCCGGGTTGAAACCGAAGGGGGTGTTGTTGGCTATGGTGAGGCTACTCCCCTGCCGGACTGGGGGGGAGACTTCGGCCGCCACGCGGGGGAAACCATAGGCACGGTCATAACCATGATCCGCACCGTTTTTGCTCCGGCCCTGATCGGGACAGATGTCACGGCGGTGACACAGGCCGCCAGCATTATGGACCGGGTCGCGGTGGGGAATGTTTACGCCAAATGTGCGCTTAGCATTGCCCTGTATGATGCCTGGGGTAAAAGTGTTGGTCTGCCTGTATACAAGTTGCTGGGTGGTGCTGTGCGCGCCAGCGTGCCGGTTGCCCATATGGTTGGCCTCATGCCGGAAAAAGAGGCGCTGGATGAGGCCACCCTTGCTGTGGAAGACGGCGTGCGTGCCCTGCAAATCAAGGGTGGGGTGGATGCCGAGCGTGATATCCGCCTTGTTGCAGCCCTTCGCACGCAGTTTGGGGAAGGCATAGCCCTGCGGCTGGATGCCAACCAAGGCTATGGCCATGCCAAGAACGCCATAGCCATTGTGCGCCGTCTTGTTGATGCTGGTGTCAGCCTGGTTGAGCAGCCGTCCGAAGGTGTGCGGTATATGGCGGATGTGACAGCCGCCAGCGCAGTGCCGATTGTGGCGGATGAAAGCTGCTGGGATATTCACGATGCGGTGGATGTGCTGCATGCTCGGGCAGCAGACTGCATTTCCATCTATCTGGCCAAGGCTGGTGGTTTTTCCGGTGCTTGCAAAGTGGCGGATCTGGCTGACGCCGCTATGGTGCGGTGTGATGTGAATGGCTCTATTGAATCAGCCATTGGCACTGCGGCCAATGTGCATTTTGCACTGGCACGGCCAGCGGTGTCACTGCCTGCGGTCATTACAATCAGCGCCCCGGCAGGTAGGCACCCTTATCGTGTCGCCGGGCATTATTATGATGATGATATTCTGACAGAACCTATGCAGGTTCAGGACGGTGCCATTCTGCCACTTGATGCACCGGGCCTTGGTATCAGCATTGATGAAGACAAGCTCCAGGCTTTCCGGTGTGACAAGTGATGCAGACAATAGATTATCGTATCGCTGCTGATATTGGCGGCACATTTACCGACGTGGCCTGTCTGTCCTCGGAAGGGATGCTGATTACGGCCAAAGTGCCCTCCACTCCGCATGATTATGCCGAGGGTATTCTTGTCGGGATCAGGCAGATTGCAGACCAGTTGGGCATGGCAGCAGGCAGCTTTGGGCAGCTTTTGCATGCCTCAACCATTGCGACCAATGCCATTTTGGAATCCAAGGGAGCCAAGACAGGTCTTGTTACGACCGAGGGCTTTCGTGATGTGCTGGAACTGCGGCGTATCCGTGTGCCCCGCCTGTATGAGCCTTTGTACGAAAAACCACAGCCTCTGGTGCCTCGTCGTCACCGGCATGAGGTCAGCGAGCGGCTGGATGCGCGCGGTGCAGTGGTTCAGCCATTGGACGAGGCAGGTGCAAGGGCGGTAGGCCGCGCCTTGGCGCAGGCGGGGGTAGAGGCTGTGGCCATCTGCTTCCTGCATAGCTACGTCAATCCAGAGCATGAACGCAGAGTGGCTCAGATTTTGCGGGAGGAACTGCCAGAGGACTGTTTTATCTGCGCCAGTTGCGATGTGCTGCCTGAAATGCGGGAATACGAGCGTACCAGCACAACAGTGGTGAATGCCTATGTCGGCCCGGTTGTGCGCACCTATCTGGAAAAACTGGTGCAAAGGCTGGAAGCTGCGGGTTTTGACGGCAATGTGTTGATGATGCAGTCCAGCGGTGGTCTGCTGGATGTCGCACAGGTGCAGGAACGCCCAGCAACCGTGGTGGAAAGTGGCCCAGCCGCTGGTGTCGTTGGCGCTGCACGCCTTGGCATGGCCGCAGGGTATGGGGATATCATAACCTTCGATATGGGGGGCACGACCGCCAAAGCCTCGCTGATTCAGGACGGGCGCGTAACCGCCACGGATGACTACGAAGTTGGGGGCGGTATTTCCATGTCCAGCGCGCTGGCCAAAGGAGGGGGATACGCCCTGCGCCTGCCGATTATTGACGTGTCGGAAGTCGGCGCGGGTGGCGGGAGTGTTGTCCGTATTGATGCCGGGGGAGTGCTCAAGATCGGGCCGGAAAGCATGGGGGCCGTACCTGGGCCTGCCTGCTACGACAAAGGCGGCAAGCAGGCTACTGTGACTGATGCCAATGTGGCGTTGGGCTATCTGAACCCGGTTGCTCTGGCGGCAGGCACAGTGCCTGTCAACGCAGATCTGGCGAAAGAGGCCATCCGGCAGGCTGTGTGTGAACCCGCCGGGATAGACCTGCTGGAGGCTGCGTATGGCATCCACCGGGTTGCTAATGCCACCATGATGCGCGCAGTCAAGGCGGTTTCCACCTACCGAGGGCGCAACCCGCGGGACTTTACCTTGCTGGCGTTTGGCGGCAATGGCGGCATGCATGCCGCGGCCCTTGCGCGTGAACTGACGATAGGCCGTGTGATTGTGCCGCCGGGGGCGGGTGTGTTCAGCGCTGTCGGGTTGCTGGTGGCTGACTACGAGATGGGCCGGTCGGTGTCCTTACCTTTGCTGCTGAGCGATGATCAGGCCAGTGTGCTGGAAACAGCCTTTTGTGATCTTGAAGCATCTGTTCTGTCTGATATGGCGTGTGATCAGTCTCCAGTCTTATCCCGCTTTGTACAACTGCGTTACAAAGGGCAGGGGTCGGAACTGGGCGTTGCCGTGCCACCGGGGGCCGTTGTGGCACAAACCATGCAGCAACTGGTGCAGGGTTTTGAGGCTGAACATAAACGGAGCTATGGCTACCTTAACGACAATGGCCTGATAGAACTGGTGACTATCCGTGTTGTGGCATCCTTGCCGCCTGCGCGCGCACCTAGGGTAAGCCGGGTTGCAGGCTTGGGAGAGGGTGGGGAGGAAACAACCCGCAACGCCTATTTTGGTGCGGCATCGGGGCTTTTGGAAACACCGGTCATAACCCGCATGATGTTGACGGACACCCCCCGCCAAGGACCGCTGATTGTGGAGGAATATGAAGGCACGACCGTTGTTCCGCCTGACTGTCAGGCGTGGCGGGACACCCACAACAATATCGTGATTCAGCTTGGGACAGAGGAGCCGCATGATGGCCGAGTATGATCTGGCGCTGCTGGAAATCATCAAGAACGGGTTTGAGGCCGTCGCTGATGAAATGGCAATTATCCTTATGCGGACAGCCCATTCCCCGATTGTTCGTGATGCTATGGATTTTTCCACGGCCCTGTGTGACCCGTACGGCCAGAATATTGCCCAGGGCCTGACAACGCCCATGCACCTTGGCAGTTTTTATGATGCCATGCAGCACCTGATCGGGCAGTATGTGGGCGACATTGATGACGGTGATGTTTTTATTGGCAATGACCCGTACATTGCCTCTGGTCAGCATCTGCCGGATATTTATGTCATCAAGCCGATTTTTCACGCGTCGGTTCTGTGCGGCTGGGCTGCGACCATTGCCCATCATGTTGATGTAGGGGGGCTGGTGCCGGGCAGTAATTCGCTCAGCTCCACCAGTATTCATCAGGAAGGGTTGCGTCTGCCATTCCTCAAACTGTTGCGTCGGGGCGTGGTGGATACCGCCATTCAGGCTATCATAGCGGCCAATGTACGCACGCCAGACCTGGTGCTGGGGGATATTACGGCCCAGTGCGCTGCCGTACAGGCAGGTGACAGGGGCTTGCATGATATGCTGCACCGCTATGGGGCTGCACGTCTGGCCAGCTATACGACCGCCCTGCATGACTATGCGGAAAAACTCTCCCGCACTGCGATCAGCAACATTGCTGATGGTGTTTATATGTTTGAAGACCATATTGATGGGCTGGGCGATACCGGTGCGCCAATTGTCTTCCGCCTCCGGCTTGAGGTGGCGGGCGATGAAGTGACAGCAGACTGGACTGGCACATCCGCTCAGGTGGCTGGGGGGATTAATGCCCCGTTGTCCTTTTGCAAATCCAATGTGTATGCGGCTCTGCGTTCGGTCATGGGGGGGGATGTTCCCAACTGTCATGGCTATACGCGCCCCATTCATGTCGTGGCACCAGAAGGCACTGTGTTGAACTGCACCTACCCGGCAGCCTGTGGTGGGCGTGGTATAACCGGCTACCGGATTGTGGATTGTGTATTTGGGGCCTTGGCGGCCTGCCTGCCGGATAATGTGGCAGCGGATGGGGCAGGGGGTTCCACACTCCCCAGCTTCAGCGGGCGGCAGCAGGGCAAGACCTTTGTGTTCTCAGAATGTGTGATGGGTGTCTGGGGTGCAACCAGTAGGCATGACGGGCAGGAAGGGGTGCCCCATATGGCATCCAATCAGGCCAATGTGCCGGTGGAGGTGATTGAGGCTGACTATCCTATCCGGGTTGAGCGTTATGGCATTGCCCCCGATACGGCGGGGCCGGGCCGCAACCGTGGCGGGTTTGGCATTGTCCGCGATTACCGCATTTTGCAGGACGGCGTGTATTTTGGTGTGCGTTCCGACAAGGTGCGCTTTCCCCCGCATGGTCTGGCTGGGGGTAGGGCAGGGGCTCCTGCCTCCAACATTCTGCTGATAGAGGGGCAGACCCAGACTTTGCCCGCCATGCCGCTTGACCCGATCATGCTCAACACCGGTGATGTGTACCGTCATGTCATGGCGGGCGGTGGGGGCTACGGCAACCCTTATGAGCGTGAGCCGGAACGTGTGCTGGAAGATGTGCTGGATGGCAGAATTACAGTCGCGCACGCGCAGGAAGCCTATGGCGTTATTCTGACGCCGGATCGGGCGGTGGATGTTGCAGCCACTCAGGCCCGTAGGGCCACAGTTACGGAGAAAACCGATGCAGATAGCCACTGACCGCCGCGTTGTTTCGGACATCGACCCGTTTTCAGAAAGCTTTCGGGCGGACCCGTACAGCCATTATGCCCAGTTGCGTGCTTTGGGGCCGATTGTCTGGCTTGAAAAATACGGGATATGGGTTGTCCAGCATCATGCTCAGGTCAAAGCGGTACTGACGGACTGGAAGCGTTTTAGCAATGCAGGTGGTGGTGGTCTGACCAATTATTTCAAGGAACCCAACTGGCGCAAACCCAGCATTATCCTTGAGGTTGACCCCCCTGAGCATGACCGCACGCGCAAGGTGCTGATGCGCCTGTTTACGCCCGGTGCTTTGCAGAAAATGCGTAACGAGTTCACGCATGTTGCCGAGGCGCTAGTATCGGCAGCCATTGCCCAGGGGCAGGTGGATGGCGTGGCTGATCTGGTGCAGCCATTCCCCATGAAAGTGTTCCCCGATGCTGTGGGCATGCCACCACTCGACCGGGATATGATGCTGGTTTACGGCGGTATGGTTTTTGGTGCGTTTGGCCCGCGCACACCCTGGTATGACCAGCTCCTGTCCCGGGCGGACGAGGTCAGTGCGTGGATCGACGCCCATTGTGAACGCTCGGCCCTGACAGAGGACGGGCTGGGGGCCGCTATTTATGCAGCCGCTGACGGTGGTGAAATTACGCATGACGAAGCCAAGCTGCTGGTGCGTTCCTTCCTGTCGGCAGGGGTGGATACAACGATTGATTCCATCGGCCTGTGCCTGCGTGCCTTGGCGGAGCACCCGGAGCAATGGGCACACCTGCGTGATGATCCCTCCCTTGCCCGCGCGGCTTTTGAGGAGGCCACGCGGTATGACAGTTCCTCACAAAGTCTGTTCCGCACCACGACGGATGCGTTCGAGTTTGAGGGCCAGATGCTGGGCAAGCATGAAAAGGTGCTTGTACTCATAGGCTCCGCAGGGCGCGACCCGTTGGTGTGGGACGAGCCGGAACGCTTTGACATCCGCCGCCGCATTACCCAGCAGGTCGGTTATGGCGCAGGGGTGCATGGCTGCGTGGCCCAGATGATGGCGCGGCTGGAAGGGGAGGTCTTCTTCCGTGCGCTGGCGACCCAGGTGGACAGGCTGGACGTGACCGGCCCGTCCACGCTGCGGCTGCACCCCGGTTTGCGGGGGCTGGTTACTCTACCGTTGGCCCTGACAGGCAAGAATTAGGAAAAAGAACCATGGCAACAGTTATTGTCGCAGGGGGCACAACAGGCATAGGCCGGGCGTGCGTCGGCTTGTTTCGGGCACGGGGTGATAATGTCGTGCTGATCGACCACAGGCCGGAGGCCCAGAGCGTGGCGGACAGTGAGGGCAAGGGAGCTTGCGTGTTCCTTCAGCGCGATCTGGCCGACCCCGCAGTGCCGCAGGAGGCCGTGGATCTGGCAGTCTCCCGCTTTGGGGGTGTGGATACGCTGCTGGTCACGGCGGCTCTCATGCTGTCCTCAGCCCTGGCGGACTGGACGAACGAGATGTGGGACCGCACGGTGGCCCTTAACCTTAAGATGCCGTTTTTCTTTGCTCAGGCAGCCGCCCCCTATCTCAAGGCATCTGCTAACCCAAGCATTGTGTTTACATCGTCCACAGGTGCCATCAAAGGTCATGCGGGCATGTCGGCCTATCAGGCCACCAAGGCCGCTCTGCCGGGGCTTGCACGCAGCCTGACTGCCGAACTCGGCCCAGCGGGGGTGCGGATCAACTGTGTGCTGCCGGGGTGGATTGAAACACCTTTCAACGACCCGTTCTGGTCCTATCAGCAGGACCCGGCCGAACGGCGGGCTTTGATTGATGCCGAAATTCCCCTGCGTCGTCATGGCACGCCAGATGAGGTGGCGGCTCTGGTCCTGCTGCTGACATCGGATGCAGGGCGCTATATCGCAGGCACGTCGCTTGTGGTTGATGGTGGTTATACGGCGGTGTGATGGCATGCAGTATTCTCATTGGCAGAGTGCGGACGGATATTCCTCAGCCGTAAGGCCGGTGCTGCCGGGGGTGGATGGGGCTGTGTGTGCAGCCCACCCGCTTGCCGTGGCCGCAGGGCAGGACATGCTGCTGCGCGGCGGCAGCGCGGTGGATGCCGCAATCGCGGCTCAGGCTGTGCTATGCGTGGTCATGCCTGATGCCTGCGGCATTGGTGGTGACCTGTTTGCGTTGGTGCGTGATAGTACAGGCACAAGCGCCATTAGTGGCGCAGGGGCTGCTCCGGCTAAGGGAACAGTGTGTGCGGATGATGGTGCGAACAGCATCACTGTCCCTGGCCTGGCAGGGGCTTGGGCGAGCATGCATGCCCGCTGGGGCACGTTGCCGTTTGCCGTTATTCTGTCGCGCGCCATTGCACTGGCCGAAGGTGGGATCGAGGTCTCGGCAGCGATGGTGCAGACAGTGCAGGCTCAGTCCAGCCGCCTGCGTGCCAATGGTGCTGCATCATGGACCTTGCTGGGGCTGACGGCAGGGGAGCGGTTTGTCCAGAAGGAGCTGGCGGCGTTACTGCGCCTGTTCGCCGAGCATGGACCGTTGTGTTTTTATGAGGGAGAAGTGGCTGCCCATATAGCCCGTGCCGTAGCTGCCCACGGTGGGGCGTTGGACGAGGCTGATCTGGCCGCCCATATGACCGATGTGGGGCCTGCTCTGGCTGTCGCACTGGGTGATATGACCATGATGGTGCAGCCCCCTCCGACACAGGGTGTGCTGCTGGGGATGGCGCTGCGTAATTTCAGTGGCCTGTCCCCACACAGTGTGGTGCAGGCGGACCATCTTGCCGTGGAATTGACAGAGGCCGCTTTTGCCTACCGCGACCGGGCTGCGGAGGGTGCGGCCCTGCTGGATGTTGAACTGGCGGCAAACCCTAATAGTGCGAGCCGTCGGGGTGGGCCGCGCGCCTACCTGCATACGGCAGGTGTGTCGGTGGCAGACAGGCACGGGCTGGTTGTGTCTTCCCTTGTCAGTGTTTTTGATGATTTCGGGTCCTGCCTGCTGGTACCCGAGCTGGGTATAACCCTGAACAATAGAGCCGGTGGTTTTACGCAGGGGGCCAATGCCTGGGCACCGGGCAGGCGGCCGGTGCATACTCTGGCCCCGGCTCTGCTGTGTTCCCCCCAAGGCACATTGGCACTGGCAACACCAGGGGCGGATGGGCAGGTGCAGACCCTGCTGCAACTGGTTATGCGGATGCTGTGCCATGGCGAGGACATTGCAGCAGCCATAGCCGCCCCACGGTGGCGCAGTCAGGGCGGTAGCCTGTTGATAGAGGAGGGACATCCCTCCCACGCAGGTCTGGCGGCACTGGGGCATGATGTGGTGCCCATGGCTCCGGGCGCGACCTGCTTTGGGGCTGTGGTCTGTACAGGGATCGGCGCTAATGGTGCCCCCTTTGCTGTTGCCGACTGGCGGCGGACGACATGGGCGGGTGTCGTGTAAGAACCGTATTGCCACTTTTGGGATGGACAATCCACCAATGGGTTACAGTTTTGCATTCTACAACAGAGGCTTTTTTGAAGCCTCTGGATTTTAATTATTGGAAGATGTTTTGCTGAAAAATGATTCAAGAACATCATTATTGATAGAATCGCCATTTAAGGTTCTTACAATAATTTCACAGCACAATTGTTCAAGTGACAAAATACCATCCGGGTGAGTGCCTTTTATTTTGGTGATGTTTTGACTTTTATTGGCAAGAGATATTATTTTTGTGCTTTCATCTGCAATTTCTTTGGCTGCAAGAATATTAAACGCATTGTCTGCATCACTTTCCATGAGTGTCACAACGTATTTTGCTTTATCTGCACCGGCTGCCTTTAAGGTAACTGCTGAAGAAGGGTCACCTTCAATAACATCCATGTTTTCCGGGAAGAGATTTTTGGAGCCAGGAGGGCATATAACAGTGATAATGGTCCCATTGGTAAATAATACCTGGCACACATTTTGCGTTAAAGAGGATGACCCAATAATGATATAGTGATTATTGCGTGTCACGTGTGCAAACCCTCCATGTAGAATGCGACTAATGTTGTTTCTGATCAGTGAGCCAGCTATTGATGCGACTGACGCTGCAAAAATAGTGATTCCGAAAATGATGACTGTAATGGTGAATATGCGAGCAAAAGATGTATGGGGAACAATATCGCCAAATCCCACAGTAGACATACAAACAATAACGAAATAGAAAGCATCTGGCAAACTTTCTATTTTGGGTGTGAACTGGTCTCCAAGATAAAGAGACCCAAGTATTCCGTAAAAAATAAGTGAAATAATACTTGCTGTGGCGAGTATACTTGTGCTTCCAATGTTGCTTTTTGAAAAAACTTTCCAGTAAAAAATAAGAGATGAGAGTGTGATGAATTGGTAAAAAGAATTGATATAGGCATGATTAGAAATAAAAATATTCAAAAAAATCATGGATGATAGTAGTATTATTGAAAATATCCATGATATGCGCGTTCGCATGAGAATAACGCAAGACATTAATAAAATCAGAAAACCAATCATAAAACTTGGTATTTCCAACACACCAAGAAAAATGATAACTTCCTGCCATGACTGAAAATTGTATATTTTTTGAGGAAGATCAAATATTAGTTTCTTCATAAATGGGTTGATAATTATAAACCCATTGTGAGCCATCATGAGAGCAATGCCATAAACAGCAATTTTGTTTTCAGAAGGTAATTTTCTCATTGTATTTGGTCACTCATCAAAGGCGTACTTTTTTTCATAAAAATATATCCCAGAGTTTGCATGCGTATTTAGAGTGAATGATCTTTATAACTCTATTGGAGCGTTATGGGTTGAATGTCACATGAGGATCATTTTATCAGAAAACGTTGAGCAAGGGAGCTGAGAGTTTTTCATGCCCTCCCCGTGTACACTCATCTCCCGCATATTTGACGTGCGAGTGGGGCTGCATGATCAGGTTTGGTGACTTGATATGCGGGTCTCACCCATGCGGCAGTTGGGTATAATCAGAGCCATCGGGTGCAGGTTCGGCACGTGACACCGCATTCAGACTTCGTGCCCAGTCTGGTTCCGGGGAGCCTTGCTGGCACCCTTATATTCGTGATCGTCGATTGATGGGTGCGAAATGCTTTGCGGGGGTCAAAGCTGCGTAAAAGGCACTATAGACTGGCACACAAACGTGACCAGTCTACTCCTTTTGGGCCTCCATCAAAGATGGAAAGCCCGTGTTTGCCACCTCTGAGGTGATTGTGAGGTCGAAAGGTAGTCAGTATCAGCCTTGCTGATAAGCCTGCCCGAATGCCCGCAGGGCCGCAACAAAGCAGCCCGTTGGGGCCTGTGTCTGGCCTGCGCCAATAACACCGCCTTTGCAGTGGGCAATGGCTGTATCAATGACGGGTGTCAGACCGTGTTGCACAACTTTGCGGATATCAATGCCAGCGGGGGCACCAATAAAATCCATTGTCGGGATCTTGAATTCCATCATCTGCCCGACAGTAATCAACTGCATGTTGTGTACTGTTGAGACAGCCCGGGCAAAGGAGCCGTTGACAAACTGCTGCAAGACAGGGGCCGCAGCCTGAGCATGCCCTCCAAGGCCAATGGTTTCCATAATGCTGCTGTCACCAATATCTGGCACGGCATCAGCATCACTCCATTCGGAGGAGAAGTACAGCCCTTCAATCCGGTTGGCAGGGGCGGTAAACCATTGCTCACCAAGGCCACTGACCTTGATGCCAAAATCAACGCCGTTGCGGCACATGGCCGAGACAACCGTACTGTATTCAATCCCCTTGATGGCATCGGCCATGGCCTTGCCCGCAGCCATGGACAGGCAGAGGGAAAACTGTTCGTTCACCTTCAGGTAGTCCAGCGTTTCCTGCAACAGGGCGCGATCTGTGCAGGTGTCATAAAGGGCAAGGGCGAGTGCGTTGAGGATAACCCCACTACCTGCACTGTTGCGGTTATGACATTCATCCCCCATTTCCAGCGCCCGGGCGATCATGGGCTTGACGGGAATGGGGGCTATGCTGCGGATGGCCGTCCCCAGCACGGGGCCGAGTACGGTTTCCAGCCAGCGCCAGCGTTTACGGGCTTCCTGATTGTATTCATCCCTGTTAAGCAGGCCAGAGGCCGGGCCCTGAAAGAGCTGTGAATATCCATACCGGTCATGCACGGGGTCGTGCACCACGGCCATGGGGCTGGAGGCACTGGTAATGCCCGCCATGCCACCAACGGCTCCATAGTCATGGCAGGGGGCCACCACAACCTGCCCTTGCAGGATCATGCGCTGGGCCTCGTCTTCCGTTTCGGCCAGACCTTCGTGCAACACGGCCTGCACCACCCCCATTTTCTGGGGACCGCACATATCCTGCCAGGCAATGGGCGGGCCAGCATGTAAGACCGTGGCGCGGGTCATGCCGGGCAGGACATCAATGGCTGGCTGCACGTCCACCCAGACCGGGCGGGCTGCTACCAGCCGAGACAGGGCTTGCGCGTTGGCGGCGGCAATTTTCTGCGGCAGTGTCATGTCATGCCTGTCCTTCCAGGGTTTGGGCAAAGGCGCGCAGGGCTTTTTCAAAACAGGCCAGCGGGGCATGGACTTCCCCCGCACCGATCAACCCGCCTTCCTTATGGGTAATGGCGGTGTCCAGCAGGGGGGTAATGCCGGTTTGCACAACTTTGCGAATATCGATCCCAAGCGGGCCGGGGGCAAAGTCCATGGCCGGGATACGCACATCGGGGTTGGTGGCGTGGCAGATGGACAGCATGTCCTGCGTATTGGCAATGGCCTGCTGCATGGTGGCCTGCACATACTGGGTTACGGTAGGGGCAGCGGGTTGAATAAAGCCACCCAGACCAATGGTTTCCGTAATGGCGCTGTCGCCCAGGTCGGGTGCAGCGTTGGAATCATTCCACTCCGCCCGGAAAAACAACCCCCGGACAGGGTTGGCTTTGGCAATAAACCACTGATCTCCCAGACCGCTGACCTTGATGCCAAAGTCCACCCCATTACGTGCCATGGCGGTGACGATGGTGCTATATTCAATCCCTTCCGCAGGCACCAGCATGGACTTGGCAGCGGCCATAATGGCGTGCAGGAAGAAATGCTCTGATTCAACAAGGAACTTTATGGAGTCGCGAACATCCTGCGCGGGCATATCCACCGCCATCAGGTGCCCATAGAGCTCTTTGAGGAACTGCGCCGTCGCGGCAATGGAGCGGTTATGGCACTCATCCCCCATTTCCACCGCGCGCGAGATGATGTTGCGGATATCAATAGGTCCAGATGCCCGTAGCGCCTGTTTCAGCACCGGGGCAAACACCTTTGCCTGCCATGTCAGGTTTTTAAAGACTGTCTCGTCATAGGCTCCCCATTTTAACAGGCGCAGCCCGCCACCTTCGGAAATGCAGCTATAGGCCCGATTGCCAAATGCGGCGTTTTCAACCACCAGCATGGGGGTGGAGGCTGATGTAATGCCAGCCCCGGCCCCCACAGCCATATGGTGGTGGCAGGGTGCGGTCAGGATTTCGCCAGAGCGGAGTTTCCGTTCAGCGTCTTCCGGAGTGCTGGCCAGACCTTCCCACAGGGCAGCGCCAATAATGCCGTGCTTGTGTGGGCCGCACATATCGTCCCAGGCGATGGCCGGGGCGGAGTGCAGGATAAGGTTGGGCAGCATGCCCGGCAGCACATCAAGAGCCGGGGCGACATCAATCAGTTGTGGCTTGCCCTGGCGGATAATATCAACCGTGCGGGTATTGGCGGCCTCTATACGGTCTTTGAGAGTGGACATGGGTTGTTCTCCGGTCAGATCAGGGCGTCAAGCAGGTTCAGCAGGTCGTCATCCTGCGGCGGAGGGGGCTTCCACAGCACTTGCACAACGGGCACGGACTGTTGCCTGAGTGTTTGGGCAAAAAGGTCTATGCCGATATTCACCACGCAGGGGGGCTGGCCTGCCAGCAGGGGGTTGCCAGTGTCAGTCATGGAGCATCCTCAGGTAACGGCCGGCCAGTGTCACGGCCTCGGCATTGTTGCGGGCAACCAGAATGTCCGCCGCACGCAGGGTTGCAGCTTGCAGGGCGTAGTTCTGGGGGTCGGCACGGGTGCCGCATATTGTAACAATGACAGGCAGGTGCCTGCCCTGCGCGGCTGCAATGGCGCGGGCCTGTGTGACGGTTTCTGCCAGCAGGGCGGCAGGATTTTCATGCGCGCCATATCCCAGCACAAGGTCGATCAGCAGCAGGGCGACCTGCGGGTCCTGCGCCTCTTTAAGAATGCGCTGGTTGCGGAGTAGCGGGTCGATCATCGGGTGGGCGCGGCTTTCTGTGTAGGCGTCGTCTCCCAGGTCGATGACGGTGTGTTCCCTGCTGCTAAACGGGTCGGGCAGGGCGTAGGCGTTGTGGTGCAGGTTGGAGTAAACATCCCCAACCACGTCATGCAGCAGGAACAGGGCCTCGTAACACAAGGTACCCCCGGCATAGAGACCGCGCAGGTAACGCTGCTGCGGGGTACGCTTGCTGAGGCTGGTCTGGAGGAAGTCTTCCTGCTCAACCGTGCTCAGGGCGGGTAGCGGCACGCTGACACCCAGAGCCTGTGCGGCGGCCTGCGCGGTTTCTGCCAATGTGCGTGTGCGCTTCAGCGCCCCGTGTTCGTCAGTGCTGTCCTGGCCGATAAAGTTGACAATGACGGGTTTTGCAATGGCAGCACAGGCTGCCAGAACCTTGTCCGCGACCTCCGGGCTGGGGGGTTTGGAGGTGACAACAATAACATCGGTCCCGTCATCCTGTGCCAGCAGATCCAGCCCCTGCAGCATGCACAGGCCACCAATGTCCTGCTTGAGGTCACGTCCGCCGGTACCAATAGCCTGGCTGACACCAAGCCCCAGCCAGTCCAGCAGGGATGAAATTTCCTGCGTGCCGGTGCCTGACGCCGCAACAATACCCACCCGGCCACGCGCAACGGCATTGGCAAAACCAATGCCGACACCATTGATAATGGCCGTCCCGCAGTCCGGCCCCATGAGCAGGCGGTTTTTGGCTGCGGCCAGCTCCTTCAGGCTGCGTTCGTGCTCAAGGCTGACATTGTCGCTGAACAGAAAAACATTCAGCCCGAGTTCCAGCGCTCTTTTTGCTTCCCGAAAAGCATAGGCTCCGGGCACCGAAATACAGGCTAGATTAGCCTGTGGCTGCATGGCGACAGCCGCATCGAGCGAGCGGGGCTGGAGAGCACCCTGGGCACTCTGGGGTTTTTGCGCCAGAAGCTGCTCGGCGGTGCCCAGCGCGTGCTCGGCTTGGGCATCGGTCTCAGCAACGATGGCGATGATGAGGTCATCAGGATTTGCCGTGCTGGCCTCGGGCGTTAACAGGCCCGACGTGGCAAGGATTTTGCGGTTGTTGGCAGTTGCCATCATGGCAATGGCTTCTGTCACACCCTCTTCATGGCGGAGCGCTTCGGAAACACGCATGAGCCTGACAGAGTCATGATATTCCCGTTGCCGGATGATAAGTCTGGATGCCATGGCTCAGGCCTCGTCCTGCTGGAATGTGATGTCATGGAAAAGGGGGTAAGCCCCAATAGCGTCAAAGCGCAGGCCGCCAATTGTGTCGCGGGCGGCAACAAGGGTTGCATTGCAGTGCAGGGGCACAGCCAATGCAGCACGCATGATGTCCATTTGCACGGTAGCAAAATGCGGGACAAATTCTGCCGGGGTCAGGCAGGTTTCTGCCGCGTCAATTTGCGTATCAATGGTAGGGTAGTCCTGCGGGCCACGTTTGCTCCAGCCATAGGACCCAGGTCCACTTTTGCGGGAGTGATATACAAACCCCAGAAGTTGTGAGGAACTGGCGTATTTTCCCTGTGGGATCAGGTTGTGCAGCCCCTGCATGCCCGCCTGAATCCATTGTGGCGGGCTACAGAGTTCAACATCCACAGCAATACCGACCAGCGCCAGTTGGCGTGCGACAATGGCTCCAAACTGCGGGTAAAAATTGACTGGCAGGGCATAGAATGTCACCCGCAAGGCCTCACCATCACGCTCGCGGATACCATCGGGGCCGGGCATCCAGCCTTCCTGCTCCAGTAGTGTGGCGGCTTTTGTCGGGCTGTGGGGATACATGTTTTCCACGCCGGGTTCATAACCCAGAGTAAACTGTGAGACCGGGCCGTAAGCCCGTGTGAACTCACCGCGAAACACTTCCTGCACAAGGGCATCCACATCCAGCGCGTGGCTGATGGCCTGCCGTACAGCCAGGCTGCTGGTGGGGCTACGTTTGATGTTCATCATCAGGGACACCGGCACACCACGGATTGGCCATGTGGTAACAGCCAGCCCAGCCGTAGCCCGCAGGGTTTGGGCATCCGCCGGGTTGGCGGCAAGGATCATGTCCACGCTGCCATCCAGTAAGGCTGCGGTGCGCGCATTATCATCGGGTAGAAATTTGAACAGGATTTCATCCACCAAAGGCGGACCTGCATTGTCCACCACAGGCGGTGCCCATGCATAAGCCTCGTTACGGCGGATGATCAGGCAGTCGCCTTTATTCCAGCGCACAAAGCGGAAGGGGCCGGTGCCAACGGGGTGGGTTATAAAGGTGCTGCCAGCACTGGTGGCGCAGGTGGGGGCAACCGGGGCAAGCCAACCTTGGCTGAGGGCATCCAGCAGCAGGGCGTAGGGGCTGTCCAGAATGATTTCCAGACAATGCTCGTCCACCGCACGGCTTTCGCGATAGCTGCCCAGCAGGCCACCTGCAAGCTGGGACTTGTTTTGCGGGTCGCGGGCGCGGTCGAGTGATATTTTCATGGCATGGGCGGTAAAGGGGGTGCCATCATGAAACACCACATCTTTACGAAGGTGGAACGTATAGCGCAGATGATCGTCTGAAATGCTGAAAGTTTCTGCCAGTCCAGGCAGATATGCGCCATCAGCGGTCTTGTTCACCAATGTATCAAAAACGCCATTGGTCATCTGCAACGCCAGTTCGGCGGCACCCAGATGAGGGTCCACATTGGAAGGTTCGTAGTGGACACCTATGCGGAGCTGTTTGGTTGCACCCATTCCGGCCTCTTGGTTTTTATTGTGAACATATGTGCGTATTAGCAACAAATGAACGCGCAAATGCAAGGGCGAAATTACACGCAGCCCTTTACCCTCGTGCTGTCAGCAGAGGAGGGTAATTAGTAATACATTGAAAATAATATGGATTTTTGTTTTTGGCAGGCGGTCCAAAACCCGCCTGCCAACGCTACGTCGTGCGCGGTAACCTTTGGCAGCCGTGTCAGGCTGTCAGATCAGTGTGTGTTGGATGTCCTGGGCAGCGGCCAGCATTTCTGGCAGCACATCGTCCATCAGTTTTTCTACAGGCACAATGCTGCTGAACGTAAAGGTATTGAAGCTGGCAACAATGCGGTTACGGACATCAAAAATAGGCACAGCGAGCGAACGTACGCCAAGCTGCATTTCCTGATCTACAATGGCATAGCCCTGTTTGCGTATGGCCCGCAGTTCCCGCCGCAGGTCTTCCATACTGGTTATGCTGTGGTCGGAAAGAGGCTCCAGAGTAATTTGCTTGAGCAGGCTGTCGCGTTCGGGCTTTTCCATCATGGCCAGAATGCAGCGCCCGGCAGAGGCATAGGCAATGGGGAAGCGACGGCCAATGGTGAGAGCAGGAAAGCTGAACTCATCAGTATTGGCCGAGGCAATATGCACAATATCCAGCCCGTCACGAATGCCCAGAGCCATGGGAAAACCACAGTGGTCGCGCACTTTATCCAGATAATACTGGGCCTTGTCCGCCAATGGGACAGAGGACAGGTAAGCATACCCCAGTTCCATAACCTTGGGCGTGAGCTGGAACAGCCGCCCGTCTTGCGACACAAAGCCCAGGTGCACCAGTGTCAGCAGGTAACGCCGCGCCCCGGCCCGGTCCATGCCGGTTTTTTCCGAAACCTGGGACAGGGTCATGCGCGGGTTGGCACGCCCAAAGGCCATAATAATGTTCAGGCCATAGGACAGGGAGCCTACAAAGGTTTTGGGCTTATCCTGAATGTCTGGTTCGCAAGTGCTTGCTGGCATGTCCATGCTCTTAAAAATCACATTAGGGGGTGGGTATAAGCCAAGACAGTGGGCGCTTCCATGATCTGGAGCATGCTAAACATGGATGGGTGCTATTCGAATTGCAAATTTGTGATGTCTGATACGGACAGAAAATTTTGCAGAATGTTCACAACAAGCCCTTTTCTTCACAATGCACACAGAGTCCGGGGTGGGTTGCAGCCTGATTTTTGGGAATGAGCTTCAGCATAAAGTTGTTTAATGCGAACTAATGTGCATTATATGAACTTATTGCCGGTCATGGCATCACGCATGCAGGAAAGTCATAGTCATGAAACTGGTGATCGCACTGGGGGGCAACGCCCTGATGCAGCGGAACGAACCGCTTGGCATGGATGTGCAGTGGAAAAATGCACGGGTTGCAGCGGGCGCACTGGCCGCTGTCGCGCGGCAGCACCAACTTATTCTAACCCATGGCAACGGCCCGCAAGTGGGGCTTCTGGCTATGCAGGCGGAGGCTTTTAAAGGCGCGGAACCTTACCCCTTTGATGTCATGGGCGCAGCAACGGAAGGGATGATCGGGTATATTCTGGAGCAGGAACTCGGCAATATCCTGGGGTATGATGTGCCCGTGGCTACATTGCTGACACGGGTGGAAGTTGATGCCAACGACCCGGAATTTACCGATCCCAGCAAGTTCATAGGTCCAACTTTCGAGCGCGAGCAGATCGATGCGCTTATTGCTGAATATGGTTGGACCTTCCGGCAGGATGGCAGGAAATGGCGGCGGGTCATCGCCTCTCCGCAGCCACGGCGTATTTTGTGGCACCGGCCTATCCGCTGGCTGCTGGACAACGGGGCTGTTGTTATCTGTGCCGGGGGCGGGGGTATTCCGGTCGCCACACAGGATGGCCAGAGGATGGAAGGGGTGGAAGCGGTGATTGATAAAGACCGGGCTTCCAGCCTTCTGGCCGTTCAGATTCCAGCAGATCTGTTTATTATTGCAACCGATGTTGCCGGTGTTTTTGAGCATTATGACACACCACAACAGCGCCTGCTTCGTCGGGTGACCCCTGCGGAACTGATGGCAGAACAGTTTGCGAAAGGTTCCATGGGCCCCAAAATAGAGGCAGCCAGCCGCTTTGTGCGCCAGACAGGCAAGCCAGCGGCAATTGGCTCCCTTGCTGAAATTACGGATATTGTTGCCGGCAAAGCTGGGACCTGGATTGTTCCAGAAGGTGATGCACCTGCATGACAGGCATACGGGTGCGCAGGGTAGGGGCGTTTATCGCGCCTGCCGTGGCTCATGCTGCTGGTCCTGTGCGTGTTCTGGCGGTGTTTCCGCGCCACCTGTACATTATCTTCAGGGTTGGGGATGAGGATGTTACAGCGATTATATGCGCGCCAACGGAGCAGGATGGCCCGTTGTGTATTGTGCTGGAACAATGGCCAGACTGGACTGGCCTGCACGGGCAATATGGGTTTTTTCAGAATGGAATCCTGAAGCTTGGTTTATACAATATTATTTTTCAGGATTTTTGTATTTTCCCCTCTGCTGTGCCCATAGCTGAGGGCAAGGTTTTACGTAGTCAGAGTGAACTGATCGAAATTGCGCAAACCATTCAGCATGGGTCAGAATTTCTTTCATCTGTTCTGGTCGGAAAAAACCTGTCTTTCATAAAAGATGATGATGTTCTCATGCTGGAGACGGGGTTGCGGGAAAACAATGCAAGCCTGTTACAAAGCAGCGCTACGGCCTTGGCTGGGGTGGGCATGGGGCTGACCCCAGCGGGCGATGACTTTTTGTGTGGTGTCATGCTGGCAGCCTGGTTTTACATGCCAGAGGCCAGAGCGCTCTGTGCTCCCTTACGGCATGGGGCGCTGGGGATGACAACAACTCTATCCTACGCTTTTTTGGATTCAGCCGCCGCAGGTCATGCTTCTGCGGTGTGGTGTGCATTTCTTGATGCTCTTAAAACATCTGATCATGCTTCATCCCTTTATAAACACATGGTTGCCGTCGTGGCACATGGCGCAACATCCGGGGCGGATGCGTTGGCCGGATTTTTGTGGGCGGCGGGGATTATGCAGACGGAAAGCAGCAGATAAGCCCCTGTTTTTCGAATTGTAGCGGGCAGGTGCATATTTTTGTTTTCAACAGGCAAGAAGATGCGTTAGAAAAACAAAAGTTTCTTGAACGAAACGTTCGGTATTCGAACAAACGACAAAGAGAACCAAAAATGACTCTTGCCCTTCTTGAGGCACAACAGGCCCTCGCAGCAGCTTTGCAAAAGGCTGAGGCACTGGGCATTGCCGTGTGTGTCAGTGTTTGTGATGCGGGGGGGCGTCTTGTTGTCTTTGGCCGCATGGACCAGTCAAACTGGGCCAGTATTTATGGCAGTCAGGGTAAGGCATTGACCGCTGCGGCCACCCGCTGCAGGAGCGGTGCCATCCCGCCAGAGTCTGTCGTTATGAACAGAATTTCGGAACTTGAGGGAAATAACATGATTTATTCAAAGGGAGGTGTCCCTTTGGTGCGTCATGGTATTCTGCTGGGCGCTGTGGGTGTCGGTGGGGCCAGCGCAGAACTGGACGAGACCTGCGCGTTAGCCGCAGCACAAGCCCTGTCGTGTGATGAATAATGGAACGTGCCAGTTCTATGAGAATGAGTGAGTATAAAAAATCATTTTCGTAGTGTTGTATGAAAGTTTTTCCAAGGTCAGCTTCGGTTCTGTCTGAGGTCTATTGGGAAGTTCAGGATAGCATGTCAGTGCGTGTGGCACGGAGGCAAGAAAAGGTGGACTATAATGCAGGATAAAACCGGGCATGAGCCTGCGGATGCCCGCCAGAAACAATGCACAGCCCTGCGCGTTGGGGGCGGGGTCAGTGCTCTGGCTCTGCTCACAGTGTTTGTGCTGCATGGCCTGGGTGTTTTCATGCTGGTGCAAGGCATGGGCAGTGGTGAGGCCCCGCCTGTGCACAAGCCGCCGTTGCAGACGCGCATTCTGCCTCCACCCCCTCCACCTCCGCCGCCGCCTCCTCCGCCTCCCCCGCCGCCGGTTATGGCCGTGCCGCCACCGCCCTACATCCCGCCGCCCAAGATCGTGGTGCCGCCGCCGCCCAAGCCGCCCATCCGCCACGTCACGCGCACACCGCCCAAGGCCCCTCCGGCACCCCAGCGCCAGACCGCCGAGGCCCCGCCCGCACCCGTGCCCGCACCCAACGTGCCGGACACCGCCGCAGGCTCGGTCCCGCTCAACAATGTGCAGCCCGTCTATCCGCCAGAAATGGAGGAAGAAAACATCGAAGGCCGGGTCACCCTGGTCTGCGACGTGGAAACAACCGGCATGACCAGCAACTGCACAGTGCGTTCGGTCAGCGGGGGACAGGCCTTTGCTGCCTCAGCCCTCGACTACGTCCGCCGTGCCCGCTACCGCCCGGCCCTGCGCAACGGTGCCCCGGTCAAGGAACTGCACAAGGTCTATGTCATCCGCTTCCGGCTGGATAACTGACCACCCCATGCCCCCCACACCAACCCTTCCCCCGCACGCGCCATTGCCCGCCGGGCGGGGCTCCAGGACGAGGATTTCGCATACGATGACCAGACTGTCCCGCTCTTCGCTTTCCGCCCTGGCCCTCGCGGCGCTGCTGGGCGCAGGCCTGCCCGCCGCCGCCATGGCGCAGGACGCGGCCAGCCCGGCCCAGGGCACGGAACAGACAGCCCCGGCCCAGCCGCAGGCCGCCGCCCCGCAGGCTGAAGCCCCGGCCGCCCCTGTGGCTCCCGTGGCCAACCCGACCGAACAGGCTCCAGCCCCCGCCGCAGCCCCGCAGGCCGAGGCCAACCCTTACGGGCTGGGAGCACTGTGGAGCAATGGTGATGTCATCGCCCGTGGCGTGCTGCTGATCATGCTGCTGATGTCGCTGGGCACCTGGTATATCATGATCACCAAGTTCATCGAGCAGGCCCGCCTGTTTGCCGCTGGCAAGGACGCGGTGCGCAGCTTCTGGACCAAGCAGAGCATTCAGGAAGGGGCCGCTGCCCTGTCCAGCACCTCGCCCTTCCGCTACATCGCCGACACCGGCATTGCGGCTGCCGAGCACCACGAAGGCACGATGCAGGAAAGCATCGACCTGCATAGCTGGACGGGCATGTCCATCCAGCGCGCGGTCAACAACATCCAGAACAGCCTGCAAAAGGGCCTGGCCTTTCTGGGCACCGTGGGCTCCACCTCTCCCTTCATCGGGCTGTTCGGCACGGTCTGGGGGATCTACCACGCGCTGACTGCCATCGGCATTGCCGGTCAGGCCTCCATCGACAAGGTGGCCGGGCCTGTGGGTGAATCGCTGATCATGACCGCCATTGGCCTTGCCACGGCTGTGCCCGCGGTGCTGGGCTACAACCTGCTGGTGCGCCGCAACAAGGGCGCCATGGACCAGGTGCGCGACTTTGCGGACGACCTGCAGTCCATTCTGATCGGTGGCGTGCGCCATGGTGCGGTGGAGCATATTCAGGTCCGTCCTGACAGCTCCCCCACGACGGCGACCGCCTCCAACCGGGTGGGCTGACGCATGGGGATGCATGTCGGCGGCGGTGATGGGGGGGAGGACGAGGTCGTCTCCGCCATCAACACCACCCCGCTTGTCGATGTCATGCTGGTGCTGCTGATCATCTTCCTGATCACGATCCCTGTTGCGACCCACACGGTCAAGCTGAGCCTGCCCAAGGACCTGAGCCAGCCGACCAAGACACAGGTCAGCAACATTGTTGTTGCCGTCACGTCGGACGGGCATGTGTGGTGGAACCAGACGGCGCTGCATGGGCAGGAGGAGCTTGAAAGCCAGCTTGAGAAAGTGGCTGTGCTCAAGCCCCAGCCGCAGATCCAGATCAGGGGTGACGCGGCGGTGAAGTATGAAACCGTGGGCCGGATTGTTGCTGCGTGCCAGCAGGCCGGGATCTACCACGTGGACTTCATTACCGAGAAGCCGAAGGACAACTGAGCCTGTGGGGGCGCTGCCCCCCGGTGCTCTCGCCCGGCCCGAGGAGGGTAGAGGCGCAGAAGAGAGTAAATGGCCATGGGCATGAATGTCGGGTCGTCGAGCACGACGGAAGACGAAGGCATTGTTGATATCAACACGACCCCGTTGATTGACGTGATGCTGGTGCTTCTGATCATGCTGATCATCACCATTCCGCTACAGACGCAGTCCGTTGCGATAGACCTGCCACAGGGCAACCCGCCGCCGCCAACAGTTGAGGTGCCGGTTGTGACGCTTGGAATCGACTTTGACAACAGCCTGAGCTGGAACGGGGAACCCGTGACAACGGAGGAAGACCTGCAGGCCCGGCTGCGGCAGATTGCCACGGGGCCGGAGGACTTCCGCCCCGAGTTCCACATCCAGCCCAACCGGCTGGCCAGCTACAAGACGGTCATCCACGTCATGGCAGACGCACAGCGTCTCGGCGTCACAAAGCTCGGAATCACCGGGCAGGAACAGTTCGTGCAGTAAAGTGCGGTTATTTGAACGGCAGGTTTTCTGAGGAACGAAAACCTGCCGTTTTCATGCAGTCTTATTCAGACAGGTTGCGCCACAGGTCGATATGCCCTTCGCGGGCGTATTGGTCGATCAGGGCGATCTCTTCCGCACTGAAGTCCAGCGTGTTCAGGGCGTTCAGCGAATCGTCAAGCTGCTGGACATTGCGGGCACCGATCAGTGCCGAGGTTACGCGGGTGTCACGCAGCACCCAGGCAATGGCCATCTGTGCCAGGCTCTGCCCCCGCTTGGCAGCAATATCGTTGAGTGCACGGACATGGGCCAGGTTGCTTTCTGACAGCATGGTGCGGGTAAAGGAATCCCCTGCGGCGGCGCGGGAATGTTCTGGCACACCGTTCAGATACTTGTTGGTCAGCAGCCCTTGCGCCAGGGGCGAAAAGGCAATGCAGCCAACGCCGAGGTCTTCCAGCGTGTCCAGCAACTCCACTTCCACCCAGCGGTTCAGCATGGAGTAGGAGGGCTGGTGGATCAGCAGTGGCACACCTTCGCGCCGCAGAATCTCAGCAGCCTGTCGGGTGCGCTGTGGGCCGTAGGAGGAAATGCCAACATACAGTGCCTTGCCCTGACGGTGCATCTGCACCAGCGCGCCCATGGTTTCTTCCAGCGGGACATCGGGTGTGGGGCGATGGGAATAGAAAATATCAACATAATCCAGCCCCATGCGCTGGAGGCTCTGGTCAAGCGAGGCCAGCAGATACTTGCGTGAGCCGCCAACCCCATAAGGACCGGGCCACATATCCCACCCTGCCTTGGAGGAAATGATCATTTCATCCCGGTGGGCTGCGAAGTCCTTTTTCAGGATTGTGCCAAAGTTTTCTTCAGCCGAGCCATAGGGCGGGCCATAGTTGTTGGCGAGGTCAAAATGGGTAACCCCACGGTCAAACGCACGGCGGATGACGGCGCGCCCGGTTTCAAACACATCCACGCCACCGAAATTATGCCACAGCCCCAGAGAGATGGGTGGCAGGTCCAGCCCCGAGCGGCCACAGCGGCGGAAGGAGGCAGTGTCGTAACGGGTGGAGGAGGGAGCCCATGTCATTGCAGGCGGTATCCTTATAAAAATGACAGGATGAAAAAGGAGGAGCACGGGCAGGTCAAACCCTGCCCGCAAACGTGGTCAGCCGTGCCGCGAGAGCGGCGCATGGTTAAGGCGGGGCAGAACATGCCGCGCAAACAGGTCACATTCGGCTTGATGAGGATAGCCTGAAAGCACAAAAGCCTCCATGCCGATCTCCTGATAAGCTTGGAGCTTGGCCAGTACCTGGTCTGGGTCGCCCACAATAGCGGCCCCGCAGCCTGAGCGAGCGCGGCCGATGCCAGTCCACAAATGGTCTTCCACATAGCCATCCAGGTCAGCACTCTGGCGCAGTTCCCCTTGGCGCAGTACCCCTGCTGTCTGGGCGTCGAGCGAGCGGTTGCGGATTTGGTCGCCTGTTGCGCCCTCCAGCTTGGAGACCAGCCGGTTGGCCGCAATTCGGGCTTCGGTTTCCGTTTCGCGCACAATCACATGCACCCGGTAGCCAAAGCGCAGACTGCGACCGTAGCGGGCGGCGCGGGCGCGCATGTCGGCTACAACCTCCGCCACTTTGTCCAGCGTGTCGGGCCACATCAGATAGACATCGGCTGCGGCTGCCGCTGTTTCACGCGCAGCGTCTGACAGGCCGCCAAAATAGAACAGGGGCGCTTTGCCGCCATGGCCTTGCAGGCGTGGGGGATCAATCGCCAACTGGTAGAATTCGCCTTTGGTCTCGACAGCCTGACCATTCAGCAAAGCGCGCAGGATGTGCATGTATTCCAAAGACCTGCGGTAGCGTGGTGCGCTTTCCAGCGTTTCCCCCGGCAGGTCGGAGGAGATGATATTGATATCCAGCCGCCCTTCCGTCATCTGGTCCAGGGTCGCAAGCTGGCGGGCCTGCTGGGGTGGCCACAGTTCCGCGCAGCGTATGGCGGTGAGCAGGCGGATGTTGCGGAGCAGGGGAGCTACGCCGCCAGCAAACGCCATGGTGTCCAGCCCCAATGTGTAGCCAGATGGCAGGAGAATGCGGTCAAAACCGCCGGTTTCCGCCCCCAGAACAATATCCCGACAGTGTTGCCAGCTAGAGCGCAGGCGGGGTTCTGGCACGCCGAGGAATTCGTAATCATCATCACACAAGGCGGAAAACCAGCTGACTTCGCAAGGGGTGCTGGTGGTGGTTGTCTGGGGCATGCGGGGTAATTCCACGTTTCTTTACAGTCAATATATGTTTACTATCTTAAAAGTATCGTGTATATAATTTTTATTTGTAATTTTCGGTAAAATAAGAATCATGCGCTTCGCTCTGGTTGGTACGGGCCTGATGGCCCAGGAACACATTCGCAATCTTGCCCTTGTGGAGGGGATGCAGGTTGTCGCTCTGGTGGACCCTGAGGAGTCCTCGCTCGACTGGGCAAAGGCGAGTCTGCGTGAAAGTTTTGGTACTTCGCATGACAACATAGCGTGTTTTGCGAATGTTTCCGACATGGTTGGCGCTGTGGATGTTGATGCTGTCATTATTGCATCGCCTAACTACACGCACCATGATGTGCTGCTGCCGTTGTTGGAAACGGACCTGCATATCCTGTGTGAAAAACCACTCTGCACAACTGTGGAAGATGCACAGGATATCGCCCGCAGGGTTGCTGGCCATCAGGGTGTTTTCTGGGTTGGTATGGAATATCGCTTCATGCCGCCTGTCAGCAGTTTTATTGCCGATGTGCACACAGGCCGGGCCGGACAGTTGCGCCGCCTTGCCCTGCATGAACATCGCTTTCCGTTCCTGCGTAAGGTTGGGGACTGGAACCGCTTCAACCGTAACACAGGCGGCACAATGGTAGAAAAATGCTGCCATTTTTTCGACCTCATGCGGTATATCGTACAGGCCAAGCCTGTCCGGGTTTTTTGCTCTGGTGCAGCGGATGTCAACCATCAGGACGAGCGTTACGACGGGCAGGTGCCTGACATTATCGACAACAGCTATACCGTGGTCGATTTTGAAAACGGGGTGCGTGCCCTGCTTGACCTGTGCATGTTTGCGGAAGGCTCGGAGGAGCAGGAAAGCCTTGTGGCTATTGGCGATAAGGCCAAGCTGGAAGTCGGGATTCCGTCTGGTATTAAAGTGTTTTCGCCTCGTTCGGCACAGAATACCCCTGCTGAAATTGTGCGTGAGCATGTTGATGTGGACAGCAGTGTGCTGGCGGCAGGCCACCATCATGGAGCAACCTATTTCCAGCTTCTGGCGTTTCTTGATGCTGTGGCCGGGCGTGGACCTGTGCAGGTGACTGCGGAAGACGGGGTCTGGGCTGTGGCCATGGGGGCAGCGGCAGAGCTGAGCGCGCGGGAAAAGCGCGCTGTGGAAATTGCTGAACTCCTGCCTCTCTAAACTGTTTTCAAGCCACCCGGCGTCTCAGGCGCCGTGGTGGCGCAAGGGCTGACAGGGCCAGCCAGGCCGCAAGATAGGCAAGAGCACCATAGGCAAAAACCGGCAGGAGCGAGACACCCGGGGCTGCAAAATGACCCATGAGGGACAGCATGAGCGCTCCGCCGACATTGCCACAAAAAGCCCCAAGGCCTGTTATGCGCCCCGTGCGGCTGGCAGGCACCCATTCTGTCGCAAAGCCGAACAGGTTGGTTGCAAAAACCTGATGGGCAGCCAAGGTTAAGCCACAGAGAAACACTGCCAGAGCAAGGTTGCCAGTCTGCAAGACATAGGGCAGGGGTAGCACGCAGCAGGCGGCTACCAGCATGATCAGGCGGCGGGCTGTCTCGGTCTGTAGTCCCGCCTTGCGTGCCAGAATGGCCGGACCGTGCCCCCCTGCAATGGAGCCGCAGCCAGCCATGGCGTAGGCACAGGCCAAGGGCAGGCCACTACTGGCGGCATCAAGCCCGAAGCGACGGTGCAGCAGGTCAGGCAGCCAGAACAGCAACATCCACCAGACTGGGTCAGTCAGGAATTTGCCTAGGGCAAAGCCTGTGGCCCGCCGCCATAAGGGCAGGGACGGAGCAGGGTCGGTTGTGGTGTCTGGTGTGTGGGTGGCGCTTGTATAGGGGTTAATACGGGCAAACAGCAGCCATGCCAGCACGCAGAGCAGGCCCGAGGCCCCAATCAGCACAACAGTGCCACGCCAGCCCGCAATGGGGAATAGTAGGGACACGATGACAGGGGTCAGCATGGCTGCCAAATTGGGGGCTGCGTTGAGGACGCCAATCACGCGGCCTCGGGCTTCAGGCGGAAAGCAGGTGCTGACAGCTTTCATGGTTGCGGGAGTGCCCACACCCTCGAAAACTCCCAACGCTACCCGCACAACCACAAACCCCCGCACCGTGTTGACAACAGCATGGAGCAGGGTGGCCAGGCTCCAGCCCCCAAGCCCTGCGGCCAGCACGGTTTTGACCCCCAGCCGGTCAACAATCCACCCGCTGAGCAGCAGGCTGACCGCAATGGACAGTTGTGACCAAGATGAAATGGCGGCGTAATCCGCGGCACTCCACCCGAACACTTTGTCCAGTTCGGGCTTAAGTAGCGCAATGACCTGCCTGTCGGCATAGGCAATGATGCTGATGAGAAACAGCAGCACCATGAGAAGAGTGGAGGATGCGTGCTTACTCCCACTCACAAGGCTTGGTGTGCTGGGGCTGGCATCCTCACGCATGCTTTAGAAGTCCTTGTGCAGCACAAAGCCACCATAGCGGCCATAGTCACGCGGCATCCAGTCCACGACCCCCCCCAGGTTGCCGTAAGCAATATAGGACGCATAATGGGTGTTGATGGCATTACGCATGACCAAGGAAAGCCGCAGCCGGGCTTTTTTATCTTCAATCGTGGTGCTCAGGTTCCAGATCCCATAGGCTTTCTGGACCGTGTCTGGTGTTTCTGTCAGCGAATACTGGGTGCGGCTCTGCCATGTGTAATCACTGTCCAGTGACAGGTTGAAGCGGTCGTTCAGCGGGCGGGTGTAGTCTGCATTCAGCACAAACTTCCAGCGCGGGGCATAGGGCAGGGGCTGCCCGTCCACGTTGCACGATGTGGGGGCGTTGGATGGGCAGCGAAAATGATCAACCGTGGCATAGGTATAGGCAAAATTGCCGCCCAGAGTCAGGTAACGGATGGGGCGGGCGGTAATGTCCCCTTCAATCCCCTTGCTGGATACCGCGCCGGCATTGATCAGCCGTGTGACCGTTGCCCCGGCGACATTGTCCAGAAAGTTTGCCTGATAGTTTGAGAAGTTCTCGATAAACGCGGCAAAGTTGGCTGTGACCTTGTGGTGCAGGAACTGCGTTTTCAGGCCGATTTCATAGCTGTTGTTCTGTTCTGGCTTAAGGGCCTGGGTGTCGGTGTTCTGCATGTTGAAGAACACGTTGTACGCTGGCCCCTTGTAGCCGTGAGAATATGTGAAATAGGCATGAACATCCGGCGTAAAGTCGTATTGCAGGCCAATACGGTCCACATAGCCGTTATGGGCGGTGGAGCCTGTGCTGTTAAAGTCAGGGCGGATGCCGGTGACAGCCGCCGCAGAGGTGGAGTGGCGGTTGAACGTATAGGACAGGTCATCCCGCAGCAGGCGCAGGCCCAGGACAGCGCGGAACTTTTTGGTAAAGTTCAGGTTGCCTTCGGCAAAGGCTGCGTAGTTGTTGCCTGTGGTGCCAAACTGGGCACGGCCCGAATTCTGCGGCCCACCTACAGGGCTGAGTGATCGGTCATAGGTTTCGCTATCCACCGCGTGCATATAGTAAAGCCCAGCCACATAGTCGAAAAAATGGCCCTTGGGGGAGGCAATACGCACTTCCTGCGTGGCCTGCCAGAAGTCCAGCCAGCCGTGGTCTTTCAGCTCCGGCAGGCCGACATAGGCCTGGGACAACTGGTCATAATCCTGGTCCTGCGTATTTTGCCAGCGCCGATAGGCCGAGATTGATGTCAGCGTGTAGCCCCCACCCAGTTTGCGATCTAGGGTGATGGAAACCCCGCCATTATTATCAATGGATTTGCTGAGGGTGTTATTGCTGATGCGCGTGTTGTGGCTGGAGGGTGAAATGCCTTCCGACGCCAAAGCCTGCGCCAGTGCCGGGTTGTGGGTGGTGATATTGCTGGGATACGCCACACGTGAGGAGGACACAAACACGCCGTTAGGCACGGCATCGTTTGAATACATGTAGTCCAGGCCAAGGGTTACCTTGGTGTCATCATCGGGTGTCCAGACCAGCTTGGTGCGGCCGCCTCTGTGCTGGTAGCCGTTGACATCCTGACCGGAATACAGGTTCTGCACGTTGCCGGTGTAGCCGCCAACCAGGAAGGAAGCATTGCCAATCAACTTGGACGGAATGAGCGTGCCCGACACGCCACCGCTCAGCCGGTATTCATCACCCGAGAAATAGGATGCATCCGCATAGGCATGGAAAGCTGCCGTAGGCGCTGCGGTGACGATATTGACGGCCCCGGCAGAAGCATTTTTGCCAAAGAGTGTGCCCTGTGGCCCGCGCATGACTTCGATATGGTCCAGATCAAGCAGGTCTGCCGTTGCCTGGCCAGAGCGGGCCAGCACAACACCATCAACCACGGTAGAGACCGAAGGCTCCACACCGGGGGAGGTCGAAATTGTGCCGATCCCACGCACAAACATGCTGCGGTCCTTGGAGGAGGCACTGGTGCGGAAGTTGGCAGAAGGCACGAACTGAAAAATACCCTGCAGGTCATGCACATTGTCACGGCTGGCCTGCTTGGCGGTGTAAACCGATGTGGCAACAGGCACTTTCTGCAACGGCTCGCTCCGGCGGCGCACGCTGACAGTGATTTCTTCCGCCTTTGGGGCTGCGGCCTGGGTTTTGGTGACTGCGGGGGTGGGGGCCGGGTCCGCAACAGCCGCGGCCTGGGCAGCCTCGGTCATGCTCAGGCAAAGGGCCACGGCAAGGCTGATCTGACTGGCGCTGGCCGCCCATGAGGCTTTTGTTGCGATAGGTTCCACGAAATTACACCGTTAAACGTTAATATATTAATGCACATTATGAATTGAGTGTTTCAGAGTCAAATTAATACCATAGTTGATGATATTTTTTCAAGAATCCCATTTCATTTGGTAATTTCAGGGGGTGTTTTGGGACTCCACATGAGGGGGTTCGGATAATTTTCTTTCGTAATTTGCTGTAAAAATTCAATTTTCCCCCGTTTTTCTCAAAATCTGAGAAAGAGGGAGGCTCTGGTGGATACATGAGCAATGTAAAAGTGTGGAAAGCCATTTTTGGGGGTAAAAATAAACTATAATAAATAGTGTTTATGCTGCTGCCAGCATACCGTATCCCATAACCTTGCACGAAGGCGGCGCCAGTAACCTGTTGATGAAGCAGGCGGGGCAAGATGTTTCACAACAGGAATGGCCTGAAGCATAACATCTGGAAACCATTAAATAAGAATTTAAGAAGTGAATGATTGAGCAGGATCACCGGGAAAACATCGGGCTCTGAGGCTCTGTCATCATTCTGTTATAATTAACGTCTTGTAATCTTTGATGCAGATCAATGTCCCATGCCCTTCAAACGCCTTGTGTAGGCCATAGATACCCTTTGCCGAGCAAAGGGTTGTGAAGGAGCCCGTGTGAAACCTGTCGTCGCAGAAAATCCAGCCGGAAGACGCAAGCTGGATCCTAAGCTGGTTGTGGGGACAGTCGTTTTCGGCCTGCTGCAAGACCCCACACAACTTCTGGCGGACGATGCACAGGAACTGGCAGCCATCAAAGCGCAGATGCGGTTTCTGGCGGCCCGTGTTGCGGTGATTGAAAGCCATCAGGCGCGTAAAAAAGCGCAAGCGCAGTCAGGAGCAGGGCGTGTTGCCGCTGGGGGCCGGGTGGTTACCCGTCAGCGGCGTTTACAGTCCACCAATATTTCAGATGCTCCGGCAGACCCCTCCATTCGTTTTCCATCCGATACAGTGCCTGATAACGCCGCCACTACTCCCGCTCTGTGGCGTGCGGGACTGACGCCTGTTGCTTTGCCTGCTTTGAGCGTGGCTGATGCTGCCCATGTTGGTATGGACCTTTCTTCCTCCAGCCCGGCGGCCATTACCCAGACATCGGTTGACCATCTTCCTCCGGTTTTCAGCATTGGTGGCATTTCCGTCCGCCTTGGCGGGTTTGTGGAACTGTCCAATATCTGGCGGGATTCTAACCTGAGCGCAGGCCCTGCAACGGCGTGGAATAACTTTCCCTATGCCAACAGTGTCGAACATGGCCTGAGTGAGGAAAGACTGTCCGCGCAGTTGTCGCGCATGTCTATCCTGATGGAAGCCAACCCAAGCCCCGTCGTGCGTTTGCAGGCCTATGTGGAGAGTGACTTCGGGGGGGCCGCAGGCACCAGCAACAGTGTGCAGATCAGCGGCTACACGCCCCGCATGCGTCAGGCGTATTTTACGTTTACGCAGAAAGACTGGGGCTTTCATCTGCTGATGGGGCAAGCCTGGAGCCTGGTGACTAATTATGCCAAGGGCATATTGCCCCGGCATGAGCAACTGCCCGCCGTAACCGATAATAACCAGATACCCGGCATTGCTTTTACTCGCGTCCCTCAGATCCGCCTTGGTAAGGACTGGCACGAGAAATACTGGCTTGGACTGTCGGTGGAAGATGCTCAGGCAACCGTTGCTTTTTCATCCCTCCTGTCGTCGGGTGGGACGCTGCCCGCCGCGTATGGGCAGGCAGGCGGGGCAACTGTGTATTATCAGGATAGCGGGGGCGTGCTGCTGAACAGCACAACACATTATACCTATAACCCAGCCCCGGATGTTGTTTTGAAAGCGGCAGTTGATACCAACTATGGCCATTATGAAGTTTTTGGTCTGGCGCGGTGGTTCCGCTCGCTGAGTGTGCCGCCGGGTGGTAAAACAACGCAGCAGCATACCAGTTTTGGTGGGGGTGTCGGGGCAGGTATCACGGCTCCACTTGGCACGGACAAGCTGCAACTGGCTGGCAATATTCTGGCCGGGCGTGGGGTGGGGCGTTATGGCCCTTCCCTGTTGCCCGATACAACGCTGGGCAGTCGCGGGCAGCTGGTGCCCGTGCCTGAAATTATCGGCTCACTCGGCCTGATAGGGCACCCGACATCGTCCCTGCTGCTTTACACCTATGGCGGGGTCGAGACCGCCGGGCGGGAGCGATATATCGGGGCCGATGGCCGCCAGTACGGGTACGGTGTGACCGACCTGAACCTTGGTGGCTGCGCGGTCGAGTTTGGCACCTGCAATGCACAGACACGCACACTTGCATCTTTTACCGCAGGTGGGTGGTGGCATGTCATGCAGGGGCATTACGGTAGCCTGATGGGTGGGCTGCAATACACGTATATCCGGAAATTTGCCTTTCGGGGTAATGACGGCAGGCAGAACAGTGTCTACCCTGCGACCGCAGGCAACACGGTTTATGTTACGTTCCGGTATTTTCCGTTCCAGTAAAATGGGATCGCAAGATCATCCATTAAGGGAGAAAGCAGAATGACTTATACTGTAGGTACCTATCTTGCCGAACGTCTTTCCCAGATTGGTCTGAAGCACCACTTCGCCGTTGCTGGCGATTATAACCTGGTGCTGCTGGACCAGCTTCTGCTCAACAAGGACTGCGAACAGGTTTATTGCTGCAACGAACTTAACTGCGGCTTTTCCGCAGAGGGTTATGCTCGCGCCAATGGGGCTGCTGCTGCTGTCGTAACCTTTAACGTCGGTGCGTTTTCCGCGCTGAACGCCATTGGTGGCGCCTATGCTGAAAACCTGCCGGTTATTCTGATTTCTGGCGCCCCCAACTCCAACGACTATGGCAGCGGCCATATCCTGCACCACACGATTGGCGTGCCGGACTATGGGTATCAGCTTGAAATTGCAAAAAAGCTGACCTGTGCTGCGGTGTCCATCACCAGCGCGGAAGATGCGCCGGAAAAGATCGACCACGCAATCCGCACCGCCCTGCGTGAAAAAAAGCCCGCTTACATTGAAATTTCCTGCAACGTTTCTGCACAGCCCTGTGCGGCCCCTGGCCCGATCAGCGCTGTTCTGGACATCCGTCCGTCCGATCAGGAAACGCTGGCAGCAGCCGTCGCGGCGGTGGCTGAGTTTATTGAAAAGCACGAAAAGCCCGCCATCCTGATCGGCAGCCGCCTGCGCGCCGCCGGTGCGGAAGCAGCAGCCGTTAAACTGGCCGATGCTCTGGGCTGCGTTGTCGCAACCATGGCTGCTGCAAAAAGCTTCTTCCCCGAAGATCACGCCGGGTATGTCGGCACCTACTGGGGCAGCGCCAGCACCCCGGGTGTGAATGAAATCTTCAACTGGACGGACAGCATTCTGGCGCTGGCCCCCATCTTCAACGATTACTCCACCGAAGGCTGGACCGCATGGCCCAAGGGGCCGAATGTTGCTGTTCTGGACAAGAACATCAGCAAGGTGGAAGGCCATTCCTTCGACAATATCCACCTGACCGAACTGCTTGAGGCTCTGGCCGAGCACTTCAAGGACAAGCCGAAGAAGGATGCCACGCTGACGCAGTACAAGCGTGTGCACACCACCACCATTACCGAGACAACCGGTAGCGGTGACGACAAGCTGTCCCGTGCGGATATCCAGAAGACCCTGCAGAGCCTCGTGACCCCCGAAACCACCATTCTGGGTGAAACGGGTGACTCCTGGTTCAACGTCGTACGCACCAAGCTGCCCCGCGGCGCGCGTGTCGAATTTGAAATGCAGTGGGGCCATATTGGCTGGTCGGTTCCCGCAGCATTCGGTTACGCTGTTGGCGCCCCGGAACGCCAGACCATCCTGATGGTTGGTGACGGCTCCTTCCAGCTGACGGCGCAGGAAGTTGCTCAGATGACCCGGCGCAAGCTGCCCGTCATCATCTTCCTGATCAACAACGCTGGTTACACCATCGAAGTTGAAATTCACGACGGCCCCTACAACAACATCAAAAACTGGGATTACGCCGCCGTTGTCAACGCCTTCAATGCTGAAGACGGCAAGGGCAAGGGCCTGCGCGCCACGACAGCGGGTGAACTGGCCGAAGCCGTCAAGGTGGCTTTGGACAACAAGGAAGGCCCCACGCTGATCGAGTGTGTCATCCCGCGTGATGACTGCACACCGGAGCTGATTTCCTGGGGTCGCCACGTGGCTACGGCCAACGCTCGTCCGCCTGCGAAATAACGCAACCAGCCCCGCCCGCCTTTCTCGATTATGGAAGGCGGGCGGAGCCTTTATGATAGACCGGAATTGTTTATGTCGGCTTCCAAGACGTCCAGCGCCACGCCTTTGCCGCAGTCCGCACCGGCAGGCCAGCCGCAGACAATCCAGCCGCTTTATGTGCTGGCATGGTTTTTGTGTGCGTTATTCTATTTCTATCAGTACGCCATCCGCTCGGCCCCCGGCATTATGCAGGACGAGCTGGCTCTGGCCTGGGGTAACAGCCACCTTGGGCTGATGATTGCCTCCTATTACATTGTTTACGCGCTGGCCGCTCTGGCTGTCGGGGTGCTGCTGGACCGTTATGGTGCCCATGCCACCATGGCTGTCGGCATTAGTGTGACCAGTGTCGGCTGCCTTATTTTTGCACAGGGCAGTCTGGCTGCAGGTATTGGTGGGTATGTTATCCAGGCTCTGGGGGCAATCTGCGCATTTGTGGGCTCGTCCTATGTTGCTGCACGGTACCTGCCGGCACGGACACTCGCTCTTTTTGTCGGGCTGACCCAGTGCCTTGGCATGGCCGGGGCCGCATTTGGGTCCAAACCGACCCGTATCCTGATCGACCCCAACGGGTCATTCCATATTCCGTGGCAGACGGTGTGGCTGGGCTTTGGTATTCTTGGGATCTGCCTTGCCGTTTCCACCTGGTTTGTCATGCCCCGTGATTCAGGCGACAGCGCTGACCACCACGGGCATTTTTCCTTTGGTAACCTGCTCAAGCCGTTCCGGATCATTTTCAGCAACCGGCAAAGCTGGTACGCCGGTATTATTGGCGGCCTGCTGTTTGTGCCCACTACGATTGGGGCACTTGGCTGGGGCGCGTCCATGCTGAACAAGGGTGAGCATGTGAGCATGGCCTTTGCGGCTTCCGATGTTTCCATGGTGCCGATCGGCTGGGTGATCGGGTGCCCGTTGCTGGGGTGGCTGTCAGACCGGATCGGCCTGCGTAAACCGATCCTGATTGGCGGAGCGCTGGTGCTGCTGGCGGCTTCCCTCTGTGCGCTGTATGTGCCGGTTGGGGTTATGCCGCGCTATTCTGTGGCGCTGGTCATGGGTATTGCTTCTGGCGCAGCCATGATCCCGTTTTCCTCCATGAAGGAAGTCAACCCGCCGGAAGTCAAAGGGACCGCTGCGGGGGTCATGAACTTCCTTGTGTTTGGTACAACGGGGGTCATGTCCCCGCTGGTGTCAGCCCTTATGGCAGGTGGCAGCACGGACAGCATGGCACTGTTCCACAAGGCATTTCTGCCTTTGCTGATTGGTATTGTCATTGCCATTCTGCTCTCCTTCCGTTTGCAGGAAACGGGCTGGAAAGTTCAGAAACACGCAGCGTAAGGTAGTTTACGCAAAAAACCGGCTCCTTCTCAGGGGCCGGTTTTTTTTATGTACTGTCGCTTTTGCTGCATGGTCTTCAGGCAAGGCGGGCTGTGTCGGGGGTAAGCGTGCCCTGTGGCAGGCAATAAGGCCCGCACGCGCGGATATGGAGTGTCAGCAGGGCGATGCTGTCGGCCGCCCGACCTGGCAAGGGTAATATGGCGTTGCCTGTGGTCCAGCGGCTATCTGCCCATTCCGGTGCCTGCCAGCCAGGCAGGGTTGGGGTGTGCAGGTGGTCCTCCAGAATACGGATGCGGCCCCCTTCGCAAAGATGGACAGCGCCGACCAATACCCCAAACAGTCTGCGGTCATCCATGAACGGGCCGATAGTGTCACTCGGTCTGCTGGCGCGGGAGCGGATGCGGACTGTGTCGATATTGGCGGGCAGCATAAAGACAGCATAACGGTCGGTGGCCCGTATCTTGCGGATTGCCCTGCCGTCGTGCGTCGTCAGGTGCAGGGCGGGGTCATGGGTTAGAATAGGGCAGGGCGGGGTATCGGGGGGGGAGGGACTGAGTGTTGCAGCGCGGGTAGCCAGAGAGATGAACATTGGTTCCACCACCTCCCGGTGCACGGCCAGCGGGGCGGCGGCATCTTTCTCCCACGTGCGGCGTGTATGGTGCTTCATGCTGACAACGGTGCCAGCAGGCCGGTTGCCTGTATCCAGATAGCTTTCCGTCAGCAGGCCATTGGCGGTGATGATGGAGTGCTGGCTGGTTTCAACATGATAGTAATCATAGGATGTGATGGAGCGGTCATAGGCAATCGACCTGCCGTTGACGAGCATCCGCACAGGCACGAAACATCCGTTCAGAAACAGGCAGTGCTCAGCAGTCACCAGCAGGTCAGTATGGGGCACCCCATCAGCCACAGCATTTTTGCATACACGCACAGGGTAGCCCGCAATATCATCGGGCAGGTTGGGCCTTACGGTTACGTGGTGCCTGCCTGTCCATATGACCGGGCGGTGTTCCTCTGCGCCAGTGCCAGCAATGGCCAGTTCGTCCCCGGTCCGGAGGGTTTCCACGGCCTTTTCACCATGGCGGGTCAGGATCATCGCGCCTGCCAGAAAGCAGGTGCCAATATAGGTGTTGTCGCTATCGTAGGTAATACGGAGCGGGTTGGTGCTGACATCGTCGCTCAGGGCGTTGTAGGTGCCTGTTGGTAGGCTGGCGCTGCTGGCCAGGGTGACGGAATAGGTGGCAATGGTTGTGTTGTCGTCCCCACCAAACAGCGTGACGGTGCGGGTTAGTCCCGAGCCTTCCACGGTGTAGCCAGTAATCTGAGCGGTCGTATTTTGTAGCTTGATCGTATCTTTTGTGGGGTCGTAGTTGTTCAGGGTAACGTTGGAGCCGTTGCTGGACAGCAGGTTGAGCACATTGCCACCTGCATTTAGCACCAGTGTGCCGCCGCCCTCTGCAAAGTTGATGGTGGTGCCTTGCAGGATGCTGGCAAGGTTGGTGCCGCTGGAAAAAGAGCCGCCATAGCCGATGGTAATGGTGGACCCGCTGAGCAGACCTGCCAGAATCGAGCCTGAAAAAGATGCATTGCCACCATAGACATTAACGGTAATGGCTGTTGCCGCAGTAATGGCCATGTTGATGGCCGTTGTGCCGCCAATATAAAACTGCGGGGCTGTCAGGGCGCTGAGAAGAATGTTGATCTGCCCTGTGCTGCCGGGGGTGGACACCCACGTGCCCCCGAGCAGAGAGATCAGGCTGCCGATGGTTGCGTCCTGTCCGGTCAGGATATGATTGGCCAGCAGGCCGCTGGGAATGTTCGACAGGGTCGTAATGACGGCCCCGTTTTTGTCCTTGATGACAACCTGGGAGGAGGACAGAAGATTGGTCGTAACGGTGTAGGATGTGCCGTTGGTCGTATCCGTATATGTGGCCATGATTGAAGACTCCAGAGGGGCTTTGGGGTATGTCTTCCATCTGAACTGTGGCATGTTTTATTTTGATTATTACGTCAAATGTGCAATAAAAATCATAAAATAGAAGAATATTTTCCTAAATAATATCCCTTTATTAGTATTTATGGGTGCGCGGTGGCGGGTGCAGCTGTTGCTTCTGCCAGGGGGTGGGGTGGCGCTAAAAACATGGCAGGCGCATTGCACACCGGGGGCAAAGCGGGCATGTCTGCCCCAGCCGGGTGTTGGTTGCGATGTCTGGCCATGGACCATCTGGAGTGGAGAAAAAGCTCGTGCGCATAGCCATGATTGGTGGCGGATATGTCGGCCTGGTTTCTGCCGCATGTTTTGCTGAATTCGGGATGCATGTTTCCGTGGTGGAAACCAACGCTGAACGGCTGGCGGCATTGCGTGAGGGGCGTATCCCCATTTACGAGCCCGGGCTGGACACTCTTGTCGTTTCCAACAGTCAGGCCGGTCGGCTGGTTTTTGGGGATGATATTGCCAGCGCCGTGGTCGGGGCCGAGGCTGTGTTTATTGCGGTAGGTACCCCCCCGCGCAATGGTGATGGTGCCGCCGACCTGCAGTATGTGCATGCCGCCGCCCGCCAGATCGCCCAGGCTCTGACCGGCTATGCTGTTATTGTCACCAAATCCACCGTACCGGTGGGCAGCAGCCGTAGAATTGCGGAAATCATCCGCGAGGCCCGGCCCGATCTGGACTTTGATGTGGCGTCCAACCCCGAATTCCTGCGTGAAGGCAGCGCGATTGATGACTTCATGCGCCCGGACCGGGTGATCATCGGTCTGGACGAAGCAGGCAAGAACGGCACGGCACGGGCCGAGAATGTCATGCGGCGTGTGTATCGCCCGCTGGCGCAGTCTGCTGCCGAGCTGGTGTTTACCGGGCTGGAAACGGCAGAACTGACCAAATATGCCTCTAACTCCTTCCTGGCGATGAAGATTTCCTTCATCAACGAAATGGCCGACCTGTGCGAAAAGCTGGGTGCCAATGTGGAAGGGCTGGCCCGTGGCATGGGGCTGGATACACGCATCGGGCAGCGCTTCCTCAACCCCGGTCCGGGGTATGGCGGGTCGTGCTTTCCCAAAGACACACTGGCTCTGTCGCGTATTGCGCAGGAAAGCCAGAGCGGCTGCCGTCTGGTGGAAACCACCGTGCAGGTTAACGAGGCCCGCAAGGCGGCCATGGCGGGGCGGATTATTGCAGCCTGTGGGGGCGCGGTAAACGGCCGGACCGTGGCGGTGCTGGGGCTGACCTTCAAACCCGAAACGGACGATATGCGCGAGTCCGCATCCATTCCCATTCTGCACCGCCTGGCGGAAGCCGGGGCCGTGCTGCGTGCGTATGACCCGGTTGGGATGGAGGCCGCCAAGCCCCTGCTGCCAGCCCAGACCATCTACTGTGCCGATGCCATGGACGCCGCACAGGGGGCGGATGTGCTGGTGGTGCTGACAGAGTGGAACATTTTCCGTGCGCTCTCGCCCGAAAGTCTGGCCCAGCAGATGCGTGCAAAGGTTGTTGTGGACCTGCGCAACATCTTTGACCCAGACGCCATGCGGGCTGCGGGCTTTGTCTATCAGTCGGTTGGTCGCCCCTGACAGGCTAAGGTCGCACTTGCCTCTGCCGTTACGGAGGGGGCAAGTGCTCGCACATGGGCTGAACCTTAAGGTATGGGAACATCATGGCCATCAACTACGCAACAGTGACATGGGACCAACTGCACCGTGACGGCAGGCGGCTGGCGGAACTGCTGGTGCCCCGTATGCCGTTTCGCGGGATTGTGGCTGTGACACGGGGTGGGCTTATCCCTGCGGCCATTGTGGCGCGTGAACTGGGCTGCCGTCTGGTGGAGACCATAGGTGTCGTCACCTATGATGATGAGCGCATGGGCACCCCCACCATTATCAAACGGGCAGAAGCCGCAGGTGATGGCGAGGGGTTTCTGGTCGTTGATGACCTTGTGGATTCTGGCGTAACGGCCCGGATGGTGCGTGAGCAACTGCCCAAAGCCTGCTTTGCGTGCCTGTATGCCAAGCCTGCAGGCCGCGACCTGACAGATGTTTTTGTGACGGAAGTGCCGCAGGATACCTGGGTACTGTTCCCGTGGGATACGGCTCCGCTGTTTGTGCCGCCGCTGGTCAAAAGCGAAAGTGAGCAGAATAAGTAATTTTTTTGTAAAGTCGCTCTTGCCAGATGGGGGCGGGGCGCTTAGGTTCCGGGTCATTCGGGGCGTGGCGCAGCCTGGTAGCGCGCGTGTTTTGGGTACACGAGGCCCCCGGTTCGAGTCCGGGCGCCCCGACCATAAAAGAGAAGCGGGAGGCACATTGCATGCCAGCGCGTATCTACAGGCAGTCCAAGCCAGCCGGTCAGTCCGGTCGGGCAGGAACGCATAAATGGATTCTCGAATATGGGCAGACTGCACCGCGTGTGCAGGACGCTCTTATGGGCTGGACCGGCAGCCAGGACACTCTTTCCCAGATCAGGCTCGTTTTTGATAGCCTTGATGCGGCAGAAGCCTATGCTGCACAGGAAGGCGTTGCCTATCAGGTCGAGCAGCCGGGTGTGCGTTTGCAGCGCCCTAAAGTCTATGCCGATAATTTCCGATTTGACCGTATCCAGAACTGGACGCATTGATTTCACTCTGCGTTCCGGTTATGGGACAGCCCTGTTGATATGCGCCCTTAGCTCAGTTGGATAGAGCAACAGCCTTCTAAGCTGTGGGTCGCTGGTTCGAATCCAGCAGGGCGCGCCACCTTCCTGCCTCTTAAATGTGGGTAGTTGAAGTGATGGGCCTCCGCCTGTCCTTTTCCTTTCGAATAGTCTTCCCAAATCATCTGTTCTTACAGTTCTGGCCATGCCTGTGGTGCCGGTAGGTAAGGGCGTTTGTGTGTGGTTTTTTGGCAGGGCGGTCTGGTGGCTTTGCAGCCAGACTTTTTTGCTGTGGGGTCTTGCTGTCTTTGCCCTTGACGGCGGGCGGGTGTGGTCGCATTGCTTGCCACATGCGAGTAGCTGCCATTCTTCTGGCTGCCGGAACGGGCAGTCGCTATGCCGCCTCAACAGGCACGAGCATTCCCAAGCAGTATGTGCTGCTGGCCGGTCGGCCAGTTATCCGCCACGCGGCGGAGGCCTTGTTGCCGCATGTTACCTGCCTTCAGCCTGTGGGGGACCCCGAATCCCTGACCGAGGCACTGGATGGCCTGTCCGTCCTGCCCCCCGTCATGGGGGGGGAGACCCGGCAGGCTAGTGTGCGTGCAGGGCTGGAGGCGCTGGATGCCCTGCCTGAACACGAAAAGCCCGATGTCGTGCTGGTGCACGATGGCGCACGCCCCTACGTCACCGACCGGCTGGTGTGGAATGTGCTGGAAGGGCTCAAGGCCCATCCCGGTGCTATTCCTGCCGTGCCTGTGGCGGATACGCTCAAGCGGGGTGTGGACGGGGTTATTGATGGCACTGTCCCGCGTGACAATCTTTTCAGGGCGCAGACACCGCAGGGCTTCCGTTTTGGCCTGTTTCTGGGGCTGCACCGCTCTGCCGCGGCCCTGACGGCAACAGATGATGCCAGCCTGCTGGAAGACGCCGGTTTTGGCGTGGCCCTTGTGCCGGGCGACGAAGACAATATCAAACTGACATATGAGGGGGATCTGGTGCGTCTTGAACGGCTGGTCAGCCCCATGCTCCTGCCGCGTGTGGGGCTGGGGTACGATGTGCATGCCTTTGAAGAAGGGCGTCCCCTTATTCTATGCGGCATTACGGTGCCCCATACGCTGGGGCTTGCCGGTCATTCTGATGCCGATGTGGGCATCCATGCGCTGTGCGATGCCATTTACGGCGCTTTGGCGGAAGGCGACATCGGCCGTCACTTCCCCCCCAGCCAGAATGAGTGGAAAGACGCCGACAGTGCGCGTTTTCTGGTGCATGCAGGCCAACGCATCCGCGACCGTGGGGGTATGCTGGCCAATGCGGATCTCACACTGATCTGCGAGCGGCCCAAGATCGGCCCCCATGCCCAAGCCATGCGTGAGCGTCTGGCAGCCCTGCTGGAGGTTGATGTTGACCGTATTTCGGTCAAAGCTACCACCAGCGAGCGTCTGGGCTTTACCGGGCGGGAAGAGGGTATCGCCTGCGCGGCAACGGTTTCTGTCCTGCTGCCTTAAACGCAGGGGTGCGGGCTGGAGCCCCGGTGCATTAAAGCATTGCACCGTGGGCAGCGGGTCTGTATTTCTGCTTACTCTGTAGGCAAATGGAAAAAACCGTGCATTCGCAACCCCACCTGCGACCGATCGACCTTGGCGGCATTACGCTGGACAGCCCTGTCATTCTGGCCCCCATGTCGGGTGTGACGGATCTGCCTTTCCGCCGCCTTGCCCGCAAACTGGGGGCAGGGCTTGTCGTCTCGGAAATGATCGCCTCCTGGGCTATGGTGCGGGAAAATGAGACAACCCTGCGTATGGCTGAAACAGCCGATGCCGCAGGCCCCAATGCCGTGCAGCTTGCCGGGTGCGACCCCGATGCCATGGCCGAGGCCGCCCGCATTGCCGTAGGGCGCGGGGCGGACCTTATTGATATCAATTTTGGCTGCCCGGTTAAAAAAGTGGCAGTCGGGCAGATGGCAGGCTCCGCCCTGATGCGGGATGAAGCCGCCGCCGCCCGCCTGCTGGACGCCGTGGTCAAAGCCGTGCCTGTGCCCGTGACCCTCAAGATGCGTATGGGCTGGGACCACCAGCACCTCAATGCACCGGTTCTGGCGCGGATCGCGCAGGATGTTGGTATCCGTATGATTACGGTGCATGGCCGCACCCGTCAGCAGTTTTACAACGGTGTGGCTGACTGGGCTTTTGTCCGTCAGGTCAAGGACGCGGTTGCTCTGCCAGTTATCGTCAACGGGGATATCCTGACTGTGGAGGATGCCCGTCTGGCGCTGCGCCAGTCCGGGGCCGATGGGGTTATGATCGGGCGCGGCTGCTATGGACGGCCCTGGTTTCTGGCTCAGGTCTCGCAGGCCTTGTGCCATGGGCAGGAGATACCTGACCCCGACCTGCAAGCCGAAAAGCTGATTGTGCTGGAACATTACGGCATGATGCTCGACCATTTTGGCGACAGGCCCGGCCTGCGTCTGGCGCGTAAGCATGTCTCCTGGTACTCGGCCGGGCTGCCGGATTCCGCTGCGTTCAGGGCGGCGTTCAACCGGGTAGAAACATCCGCCCAGGCGCTGGATATGATTGCGGAGTTCTATGACGCGCGGATTGCCGCAGGTGCTGTGCGTGAAGCCCGTGTCTCCCGGCATGGGGCCGACCAGCAGGCGGAGGTCTGCGCCGCGTGAAACAGTTTTCTCGCGGGTCGGAGCCTCGTGCCCCGGGCGCGGAAAACCTGCTCGACAGCCTGCCCGTCCCTGTTCTGGAAGTGGGCGGGGACATGGATATTATCGCCGTCAATGTGGCGGCGGAAGAGTTCTTTGCCATGTCGCGCCAGCAGCTCAAACAAGGGGGGCTGCGCGCTCTTGCCCCGGCGGATCACCCGCTGTTTACGCTGATGGAGCATTTGCAGCAGCGCGGCGGCAGCGTGACAGAGCACGAAGTGGTTTTTAGCTCGGCGCGTTTCCACCATGAGAATGTGACGATTCAGGCAGCAGATGTGCCCGATTATCCAGGCATTATCCTGCTAACGTTCCACGTGGCACATGTGGCCCGAGCACTTGACCAGCAGATGACGTATCGCTCCGCTGCTCGCAGTGTTTCTGGCATGGCGGCCATGCTGGCACATGAAATCCGTAACCCTCTGTCGGGTATCAAGGGGGCTGCCCAGCTTCTGGAACAGGCCGCGAGCGAAGGGGACCGGGAGCTTGCGACCCTGATCTGCGATGAGGTTGACCGGATTGATGCTCTGGTGGACCGCATGGGCATTTTTGGTGAGGCAGAACTGCATTGCAGTGCCCTGAACATTCATCGTCTTCTTGAACACGTCCGGCTGCTGGCAATGAACGGCTTTGCCAGAGGCATTCGTATTGTTGAACGTTATGACCCCTCGCTGCCGCCTGTCTGGGGCGACCGGGACAGGCTGGTGCAGGTGTTGATCAATCTGGTCAAAAACGCGGCGGAAGCCATGCGCGACAGCGGGCGGGAAGGGCAGATTACCCTCATGACCAGCTACCGCCCCGGCATCCGTCTGGCCGAACCCGGCACAGGGGCGTGGCGGCACCTGCCGTTGGTGGTGACGGTGCGTGATACTGGCCCAGGGATTGCCCCAAGCATCCGACCACATCTGTTTGAACCTTTTATTACCAGCAAGGCCAATGGCAGTGGGCTGGGGTTGGCCCTGGTGGGCAAGATCATGGATGACCACGGTGGTGCGATTGATGTGGACAGTCGGCCAGGCCGGACGGATATCAGCCTCTTCCTGCCCGTAGCGGAGGAAAATACGCAGGGGCCAGCACCCCCGCTGGGTGACTGAACCATGTTCCTCCGCCTTATTCCAGCCCGCCTTTTGTTGGTTCTGTAACCATGACGCCACCGCCCACCATTCTTGTTGCTGATGACGACCGCTCAATCCGCACCGTTCTGGGGCAGGCCTTGGGGCGTGCGGGTTATCAGGTCCGCAGCACCCCCTATGCCTCCACCTTGTGGCAATGGGTGGAGGAGGGAGAGGGCGATCTGGTTATTACCGATGTGGTCATGCCCGACGGGAGTGGGCTGGACCTTATCCCACGTATTCGCCAGACCCGACCTGATCTGCGGATTGTGGTCATGAGTGCGCAGTCCACCCTGACCATGGCCGTCAAGGCCATGCAGCGTGGTGCGTTTGAGTATCTGGCCAAACCGTTTGATCTGGCGGAATTGCAGGCTGTTGTCGCCAGGGCGCTGACAGCCCCCGCGCGGGAGGGGGAAAGCACACAGCAGGATGGCCCGCCGGAGGAACGCCTGCCCCTGATCGGGCAGTCGGTAGCCATGCAGGCGATTTACCGCACCATTGCCCGCCTGACGACGTCCGATCTGACAGTCATGATCACGGGGGAAAGTGGCACGGGCAAGGAACTGGTTGCCTATGCCCTGCATGAATATGGCCACCGCCGGAATGGGCCATTTGTTGCGGTGAACATGGCGGCGATCCCCCGCACTCAGATTGAGAGTGAACTGTTCGGCTACGAGCGTGATGGTGTGCAGGGGCGCATGCCCGGTCGGTTTGAGCAGGCCAGCGGCGGCACCCTGTTTTTGGATGAAATCGGCGATATGCCGCAGGAGGCCCAGACCCGCCTGCTCAGGGTCTTGCAGGAAGGCGAGTTTACAACAGTCGGTGGCACCCGCCCGCTCAAAGCCGATGTCAGAATTGTAGCTGCAACCCACCGTGACCTGCGACAGGCCATTCAGTCCGGCACTTTCCGCGAGGATCTGTTTTATCGGCTCAATGTGGTGCCCTTGCGCCTGCCCCCCCTGCGGGAGCGGCTGGAGGATATTCCCTTGCTGGCACGCCACTTCCTCAACCAGTGCCGGGAGGAAGGCGGTGGGTACCGCCAGATTGATGAGGATGCGATCAGCAGCCTGCAGGCCTGGCGCTGGCCGGGGAATGTGCGGGAACTGGAAAACCTGATCCGGCGTGTTGTCGTGCTGCACTCGCAGGAAACCATTACCAGAGACCTGGTGGAAACCGAGCTGGCCGAAAATCTGGCTCTGGAAAGCGGGCGTGAGCCGCCTGTTGAAGGGGGCGGGGAGGCTCTGGTGGATGCCGTGTCCCGCCATATCGGGCGTTATCTGCAAGCCGGTCGGGACGGTGTTTCTCTCTACGACCTGCATGCCAGGATTATTGCCGAGGTAGAACGCCCGTTGATCCAGATGACATTGGCAGAAACGAGAGGCAACCAGATCAAAGCCGCTGCCATGCTTGGCCTTAACCGCAACACGCTCCGCAAGAAAATCCGTGATCTGGAAATTCCCGTCGTGCGCGGCGTGGTGTGACATCCCGCATGAGGCGCTTGAAAACAATGCTCCAGAGCTGTTTATCGCGGGCGCGATTGCGTTGGGTCCTGCGCTCGCTTGAGCGCCGCAGTGTCGCTCTGGCGCTGGCGGCCCTGACCCTGTGCCTTGGCTTTGCAACCTTTGTGGTGCTGTCGGCGGGGATGTCGTTCGGGCGTTATGCGCTGCTGGAGCCTATTATTCTGTTCCTCAATGGGTTGGTACTGGCGCTGTTCCTGCTGGCGCTGATCTTGCGGCTATGGCCCATGTTGCTGGAGCACCGTGGGGACCTGGTGGGCACCCGCCTGCATGTCCGGCTGGTGACACTGTTTGGTATTGTCGCGGTGGCACCCACACTTGTGGTTGGTGGTTTTGCTACGCTGTTCTTCCATTACGGAATCCAGATCTGGTTTTCGGACAGGGTCAACACAGCCCTGACCGAGGCGCTGCAAACCTCGCGCGGGTATCTGACCGAACATAACGCCAATATCCGCACCGATGCGTTCTCCATGGCCAACTATATCATGGGGGCACAGAACGAGCTGACATCCAGCGGGGTGGACCTGTTTCAGGACCATAATGCGCTGGGTGAGATCCTCGACAGTCAGGCGACTATGCGTGGCCTGACAGAAGCCGTGGTGTATGACCCCATTACCAACCGCGTTGTGGCAGCAGGGGGGCTGATGAGCCGCGCTGGCTACCAGCGGGAACTCCCCCCGCCAGCAGCCACCCTCATGGCCCGCTCGAACGATGTCGCTATTCTGGATTCCCCCGATGCCCGCACCGTGCGCGCCGTGGTGGAACTGTCGCAGACACCGGCCCTTATGCTGGTGATTACGCGACTGGTGGACCCGGTCATTCTTGAACACATGCACCGGACCGAAAAGGTGGTGGCGGATTACCACCACCTGAACAGCAACAAGGCCAAGATCCAGCTCACCTTTGTCATGATCTTCATGCTGGTGGCGTTTTTGGTGCTGGCAGCGGCGGTGCTGACGGGGCTTGCCCTGGCCAACCAGATTGCCCGCCCCCTGGGGCTGCTGAGTGTCGCGGCCCGGAGGGTGAGCGAGGGCGATCTGGGCGTGCATGTGCCCGAAACCGGGCGGGATGATGAGGTGGCCAGCCTGTCCCGCGCCTTTAACCGCATGACGGAGGAACTGGCCAGCCAGCGCGCCGAGCTTATGGCCGCCTATAGCCAGATTAACGAGCGCAGGCGTTTTACCGAGGCCGTTCTGTCCGGCGTTTCCGCCGGGGTTATCGGGCTTGATGTGGAGCAGAAAATAGAGCTGCCCAACAAGGCGGCCTGTGTTCTGCTGCAAACAGACCTGATGGATGCCATTGGGGAACCTCTGGCCCGGCGCGTGCCTGAATTTGCAGACCTGCTGGCCGAGGCCGCCATCGCACCCGATCAGGCCCTTACGCGGGAAATCCAGACAGGCCCGGTTGCCAGCCAGCGGACTCTCCTTGTCCGTATCGGTGCGGAGCGGCGCGGCACTGTGACGGAAGGGTATGTCATGACGTTTGATGACATTACCGCCCTGCAACAGGCTCAGCGCAAGGCAGCCTGGGCGGATGTGGCGCGGCGTATCGCGCATGAAATCAAAAACCCGCTGACCCCCATCCAGCTTGCGGCAGAGCGTCTCAAGCGCCGTTTTCTCAAGGAAATTACGTCTGACCCGGAAACATTCTCCCAATGTGCCGATACCATCGTGCGGCAGGTGGGGGACATTGGCCGTATGGTGGATGAGTTCTCGGCTTTTGCCCGGATGCCCCAGCCGGTGATGAAGGATGAAAACCTGTCGCGCATCGTGCGGGAGGTTTTGATTCTCCAGCGTAACGCTCATCCCGAAATCCGCTATACGCTTGATCTGCCGGTGGAAGGCCCGGTCATACGGTGCGACCGGCGGTTGATCAGTCAGGCGTTGATCAACCTGTTGCAGAATGCAGCCGACGCCATTGGCATGAATGGCCGCACAGCCGACGCAGAGGCCGAGGCAACCGCCATTCGTGGGGATGTTACGGTCGGGTTAGTGCAGGCTGGGGCAGAGATCAGCATCGCTGTATCGGACAATGGTGTCGGTTTACCAGCCGACGACAGGAACCGACTGACCGAGCCATATGTTACACACAAGGCTAAAGGTACCGGTCTGGGGCTGGCCATTGTAAAAAAAATCATGGAAGATCATGGGGGAACCGTGCGTCTGGAAGACAGGGCAGGAGAGAAGGGAACGGTGGCTACTCTGATTTTACCGGTGAAAGACGACCATGGCGCATGAAATCCTGATTGTTGATGATGAACCCGATATCAGGATGCTGATAGAAGGCATCCTGAGTGACGAAGGATATGAAACACGCGTGGCCGCCAGTGCGGATGCAGCTCTTGCGGCATTCCGGCTACGTCGGCCTTCGCTGGTCATTCTCGACATCTGGTTGCAAGGCTCCAGCATGGACGGGCTGGGTATCCTCCAGGCCATGAAGCTGGAAGATGCCTCCGTGCCTGTCGTGATGATCTCGGGCCATGGCACGATTGAAACTGCGGTCACAGCCCTGCAGCATGGTGCGTATGACTTTATAGAAAAACCGTTTCAGGCAGACCGCCTGCTGGTGATCGTCCGCCGTGCGCTCGAAGCCTCACGCCTTGCGCGGGAGAATGAGGAACTGAGACTGCGCGCCGGGCAGGATGCGGACCTGTTTGGCAACAGCACCCAGATTGCCGCCGTCCGCCACCAGATTGAAAAGGTGGCTCCCACCGGCTCACGCGTGCTGATCAGCGGTGGACCGGGGTCGGGTAAGGAAGTGGCGGCCCGGATGATCCACGCCAGTTCCCGCAGGGAGGACGGCCCCTTTGTGGCGCTTAACTGCGCCATTCTGGCCCCCGGCCGGTTTGAGGAAGAACTGTTTGGGCTGGAAGGTGGGGCCGATGGTGTCGGCCGCCGCACAGGGGTGCTTGAGCGCGCCCATGGCGGCACGCTGGTGCTGGATGAAGTGGCCGATATGCCCATGGAAACGCAGGGCAAGATTGTACGCGCCCTGCAGGACCAGACATTCGAGCGGCTGGGTGGTGCCTCCCGCGTGAAGGTGGATGTGCGGGTGCTGGCCACAACCAACCGTGACCTGCAAGCCGAAATCGTGGCCGGGCGCTTTCGGGAGGATTTGTATTACCGTCTGGCGGTCGTGCCCCTGCGGATGCCCGCCCTGAAGGAGCGGCGCGACGACATCCCCGGTCTTGCGGCCCTGTTCTTGCGCCGTGCGGCGGAAATGGCGGGCCTGCCCCCGCGTGAACTGTCGCCCGATGCCGTAGCCGTGTTGCAGGCCTACGACTGGCCGGGCAATGTGCGTGAATTGCGGAACCTGATGGAGCGGGTGCTGATTATGCAGCCGGGCGGCAGTCAGGAACCCATACGCGCCGACATGCTGCCTTCCACCGTGGGGGAGAGTGCCCCGGCATTGCTGAAGTTTGATGCCAGCACCGATGTCATGAGCCTGCCCCTGCGTGAGGCGCGTGACCTGTTTGAAACACAGTATCTTCAGGCCCAGTTGTTGCGTTTTGGCGGTAATATCAGCCGTACAGCCCTGTTCGTAGGGATGGAACGTAGCGCTCTCCATCGTAAACTCAAGCAGCTTGGTGTAACGTCCGATGAACGGGGAGCAGGCTGACGCGTGTTGACGACACAGGCCGGTGCTTTTCCCGGTTAGCCACGTGCGAATGCAGAAGAATGGAATAAGGTTTCACACTGTGGAAAAAGAGAATGTCCATAACGTACAGGACGCGTTTTTAAGCCAGATCCGTCGTTCACGCGCGGCGGTGACCATTTTTCTGGTCAACGGTGTCAAGCTGCAGGGCTTTATCACATGGTTTGACGAGCAGGTGGTCCTGCTCCGCCGGGATGAACAGACCCAGCTTATCTATAAACATGCCATCAGCACCGTCATGCCCAGCATTGCGGTCAATCTTTCAGACACAACCGGGTCAGAGACAAAGGCGGACAGGGAACCAATTCTTGGCGACGAGCTTTTCTGAGAAGAAAAAGAAGGTCGCCACGCGCGCGGCCGTCATATTACCGTGGGAACGCGGGGCACAAGGGCAGGACATGCGGGCCGCAGAGGCCCGGCTGGAAGAAGCCGTTGGCCTGACAGCCTCCATTGGCCTTGTGGTTGTGCGCAAAGCCGCATTGATTTTGCGTACGCGCCGTTCCGCCACATTGCTGGGGCAGGGGCAGATCGATTCCCTCAAACCCGTTGTGGAGGAGGACGGCATTGATGTGCTGGTGGTCGATTCCAAGCTGACCCCGGCCCAGCAACGCAATCTGGAAACCAGTCTGGGCTGCAAGGTCATAGACCGCACAGGGCTGATCCTGGATATTTTTGGTGCCCGCGCCGCCACGAAGGAAGGGACACTGCAGGTTGAGCTGGCGCATCTGGAATACCAGAAGTCGCGGCTTGTCCGGCTCTGGACCCATCTGGAGCGCCAGCGCGGTGGCTTTGGCTTTCTGGGTGGCCCAGGTGAGACGCAGATTGAAGCCGACCGCCGGATGATCAGCGAGCGGATTGTCCGCCTCAAGAAAGACCTTGAGCAGGTGCGCCGCACCCGTGGGCTGCACAGGCAGGCCCGCAAGCGTGTGCCTTTTCCCGTGGTGGCTCTGGTGGGCTATACCAATGCGGGCAAATCTACGCTCTTCAATGCGCTGACCGGGGCCACGGTTTACGCCAAGGACCAGTTGTTCGCGACGCTCGACCCCACGATGCGGGCCATTACGCTGCCGTCCGGGCGGAGGGTCATTTTGTCCGATACGGTTGGTTTTATCAGCGACCTGCCGACAGAACTCATCGCGGCGTTCCGTGCTACGCTGGAAGAGGTGGCCGAGGCCGACATCATCCTGCATGTGCGCGACATTGCCCACCCCGACAGTGCTGCCCAGAAAAAGGACGTGCTTGGCGTGCTGGAAAGCATGGCGCGCGATGACATGCTGGAACCAGACTGGGCTGGCCGCGTGGTGGAAGTGCTGAACAAGGTTGACCTGCTGGGCGGTGCCCGCACCCTGCCGCAGACAGAGGAAACCGTGGCCATTTCCGCCATGACGGGGGATGGGCTTGAGGTTCTTCTGGGCAGGATGGACCAGTTGCTGACAGCAAATATGGAGGTGGTGCGTTATCGCCTGCCTCTGTCTGACGGTGCGGCATCGTCCTGGCTGTATCAGCACGGTGAGGTTTTGCAGCGTGATGACAAGGAGGAGCAGATGGATATTACAGTCCGCCTGCTGGCCGAGGATCGCGCACGTTTTGAACGCCTGTTTACCGATATTACCCCATTGCTGGCGTAGCCCGCAGTGCGCTGCCTTCCGCAGGGTTTGGCAGGAACGGAACAATAAAAAAGGGGGAGGCATCAGCCTCCCCCTTTTTCGTGGGCGGTGGGATGGTCAGGCGTCTACCTGAGCATCCGTCTTGCCGTTGATCAGCAGGCCTTCGCCGTTGGCGGAGACAGTGACATTTTCCCCATCGTGGATGGCACCTTCCAGCAGCAGACCGGCCAGCGGGTTTTGCAGGGTGCGTTGGATAACGCGCTTGAGGGGGCGTGCGCCATAAACCGGGTCGTATCCCTCGTTGGCCAGCCAAGCTTCGGCCAGCGGGTCTAGCTGAAGGGTGATCTTGCGGTCTTCCAGCAGCTTTTGCAGGCGCCCGATCTGGATTTCGACAATCCTGGTCATATCCACCTTTTGCAGGCGGGAGAACAGAATGATCTCGTCCAGACGGTTCAGGAATTCGGGGCGGAAGTGTTCGCGCACCACCTTCATTACCTGGGCCTGCACCATTTCGGGGGTTTCCCCATCTGGCTGGTTTGCCAGATATTCCGAGCCGAGGTTGCTGGTCAGGATAATCAGCGTGTTGCGGAAATCGACCGTCCGGCCCTGACCATCGGTCAGCCTGCCGTCGTCAAGAACCTGCAGGAGGATGTTGAAAACGTCCTCATGCGCTTTTTCCACTTCGTCAAACAGAATGACCTGGTACGGCCTGCGCCGGACGGCCTCTGTCAGCACACCGCCTTCCTCATAGCCAACATAGCCGGGCGGGGCACCAATAAGGCGGGCCACGGCGTGTTTTTCCATGAACTCGCTCATGTCAATGCGCAGTAGCGCCTTGTCATCATCGAACAGAAAGCGCGCCAGTGCTTTTGTCAGCTCTGTCTTGCCGACACCCGTAGGCCCAAGGAACAGGAACGACCCGATCGGGCGATTGGGGTCCTGCAAGCCAGCTCTGGCCCGCCGGACAGCGTTGGAGACCGCCTTGAGGGCAGGTTCCTGCCCGATGACGGACTTACGCAGTTCATCTTCCATCCGCAGCAGCTTGGCGCGTTCGCCTTCAAGCATGCGGTCTACGGGCACACCAGTCCAGCGGGAGACAACCGCCGCAATGCCCTGATCGGTCACGGCCTCGGACACCAGATCCGGCCGGGCACTGCCTTCGGCATCGGTTTCACGGGTCTGGGCAATCTGGGCTTCCAGATTGGGGATGACGCCGTACATCAACTCCGAGGCGCGGCCCAGATCACCACGGCGCTGGGCGACTTCCACATCCGAGCGGGCCTGATCAAGCTGCTCCTGTAGTTTCTGGGTAGCGTTGACGCGGTCTTTCTCGGCGTGCCAGGCGGCGCTGAGCGTGTTGGACTTTTCTTCCAGATCAGCCAGTTCCGCTTCCACAGCTTCAAGCCTGTCGCGGCTGGCGGTGTCATCTTCCTTCCGCAGGGCTTCACGCTCGATCTTGAGTTGGATGATCCTGCGGTCCAGTTCGTCCAGTTCCTCGGGCTTGCTGTCAATCTGCATCCGCAGGCGGCTAGCGGCTTCATCCACCAGATCAATTGCTTTATCGGGCAGGAACCGGTCGGTAATGTAACGGTTGGACAGAGTTGCCGCCGCAACCAGCGCGCCATCGGTAATACGCACACCGTGGTGGAGTTCGTATTTTTCTTTGATGCCACGCAGGATGGAAATAGTGTCGGCAACCGTGGGTTCGCCCACAAAGACAGGCTGGAAGCGGCGGGCAAGGGCCGCGTCCTTTTCTATGTATTTGCGGTATTCATCCAGCGTGGTTGCACCAATGCAGTGCAGCGTGCCACGTGCCAGTTCAGGCTTGATCAGGTTGGACGCATCCATTGCGCCATCCGTTCGGCCTGCGCCCACCAGCGTGTGCATTTCGTCAATAAAGAGAATGACCTGTCCTTCGGCCGATTCAATTTCTTTCAGAACAGCTTTCAGGCGTTCCTCAAACTCACCACGATATTTGGCTCCGGCGACCAGCGCCCCCATGTCGAGTGAGAGCAGCTTTTTGTTGCGCAGGGCCTCGGGCACATCCCCGTTGACAATGCGCTGGGCCAGACCTTCGACAATGGCGGTCTTGCCTACGCCGGGCTCACCAATCAGCACCGGATTGTTCTTGCTGCGGCGGGCCAGAACCTGAATGGCGCGGCGGATTTCCTCATCACGCCCGATCACGGGGTCCAGCTTGCCCTGCTGGGCCACTTCGGTCACGTCGCGCGCGTATTTTTTCAGCGCGTCAAAGCCTGCTTCCGCGTTCTCGCTGGTCACGGTACGGCCTTTGCGGATGGTCGCAATAGCTTTGTCCAGAGCGTCGGCCGAGGCTCCGTTGTCCTTGAGTGCCTGCCCTGCGGGGGAGGTGGAGGCAGCCAGAGCGGACAGCAGGCGGTCCTGTGCCACAAAACTGTCGCCAGCCTTCTGGGCGGTCTGCTCAGCGGCATCAAGAATACGGATAAGGTCGGGGGTGGCGGCGGGCTGGCCTGCACCGTTGCCCTGCACTTTGGGCAGCTTGGCCAAGGCCTGTTCCGTTGCTGCCTTAACGGCTTCGGGCTTGCCCCCTGCGGCGCGGATCAGGGCGGAGGCTGCGCCTTCGTTATCATCGAGCATGGCTTTGAGAAGATGCTCGGGCGTAAGCTGCTGGTTGAAGTCACGCAGCGCAATGGTCTGTGCGGCTTGCAGAAAACCGCGTGAACGTTCGGTAAATTTTTCGATATTCATATGTACCCTCTTGTCCCTTTGCTTAGGCGACTGAAGGCCCTGCTGCCATCCCGTCAAGCGGCGATGGTGCATGGTCTGTCTGTTGCTACACCATCAAGGTGGTAAGGGATGAGAGAACAATCAAGAGGTTGGGAGCAAGTCCCTTATACCCGCCAGGCATGGGCGGTGTGCGTAACGAAGGGCGAAACCCCAAAGGGCTGCCCTTCGCCTGCTTCCCGTGTACTGTAGTGTGTTTTACGCGGCGTTAAGCTGGGCTTCCGCGAATTCGTAGTTGGCAAGCTTGTCCAGGAAGTTGGTGACATAGTCAGGACGACGGTTGCGGAAGTCGATGTAGTAGGAATGTTCCCACACATCGGCGGTCAGCAGCGCGGTGCCCTGGCCTTCGGCCATCGGGTTGCTGGCGTTGGGGGTCTTGGTGATGGCCAGCTTGCCATCTTTACCCAGCACCAGCCATGCCCAGCCGGAGCCGAACTGCGAGATCGCAGCCTTGCGGAATTCGTCCTTGAAGGTGTCAACACTGCCAAAATCGGCGGCAATACGTGCTGCAAACGTGTCGGACATCACACCGCCGTTGGCGGACAGGCTGTTCCAGAAGAAGGAATGGTTCCAATGCTGACCGGCATTGTTGAACAGGCCAACAAGATCAGCCTTGCCATTGCTGGCCTGGATGATGTCTTCCAGCGACTTGCCCTGGAACTCCGGCTTGCTGTCCAGCAGGGTGTTCAGTGTGGTCACATAGGCCTGGTGGTGCTTGCCGTGGTGGAATTCCAGTGTTTCCTGGCACATGCCACGCGCACCCAGCGCGTTTGTGGTGTAGGGGAGGGATGGCAGTTCAAACGCCATGACGTAACTCCTTAATTCAACAGGTAATGTGCGTGTGTGGCGCACAGGCGCCACAGCTATGGGGGTATGTCGGGCACGTCAAGGGAAAGGCGTAAGACCCTGCCTTCCTTTTCCTGCGGCATCACACACACGTGCCGGGCCAGATGGCGGGGTGATATTTTGCGCCCAAGGCTGTAAGGAGCCCCGCAGGGCAAGCATGGCCTCTGCCTCTGGCAGCTATTTTTTTCATGATGAGGACACAGCAATGACCACCACAGGCCAGGAAACGGCAGAGCAGGCCATGGCCCGTATGGTGGCGGCTGATCCTGACCGCCAGCTATGCGTGCGTTTCATGCCTGCATCTGTGCAGCCTCAGGCGTATGCGTTGCTGGCTTTGCGGCACGAACTGCTGCGCGCCATTGCGCCGGGGCGGTCGGGCGCGGTCGCAGGCCCCATGGCGGCCTATGTCCGCCTGCAATGGTGGCGAGAGGTGCTGGAGGGCACCCGCAGGCCAGAGCATGCCATTGCCCCCCTGCTGCTTAACGCTGTTGCACATGGAGGGCTGGCCCGAGGGACCGTGCTGCGCCTTGTGACCTCGGCCGAGGCCGAGGTGGAAGGTGGAGCCGATGTTCTGGCCTGGCAGGCCATGCTGCGTGACGGCGCAGGGGCATTGCAACGGGGTATGGGGGAGTTACTGGGGTTGGATAGCCAGCAACCGGCGCAGGCTGCGGTGCTTGACCAGTTGGAAGCCGTCGGCATGGCCTATGGTGCGGGCAGTATGCTGCGGCACCTGCCCGTTCTGGCGGGGCAGGGGCGCTACCTGTATCCAGGGATGGAGGCAGAGTTGCGACAGGCCGGGCTGGCTTGGTTGGAGACTGCCCGTGCCACCCCGCTGCCACCGCGCTGGCGGGTGGCGGCTTTGCCTGCCGTGCTGGCCCGGCGAGACCTGGCGCGCGGGGTGGCTCAGGCAGGCCGCGCGCGAGGCCTGGGGGACAGGCTGGCCGTCATGCTGGCCGGACTACGCTGCGCGAGGCAGGCTGCCAGACCAGCATAGGCTGTGTTGAGCGCCGTCTTATACGTCGTTGGCCGCAATGTTTTCCATAATGCCAATCAGGGCGGCATAATCAGAATCTGCTGCTGCCCGGCGGGCGAGTGAAAGTTGCTGGGTGGCGGCTGCCAGTGTGGGGGCGGGTACGGCCTCGCGTGCGGCGGCATCCATCAGCAGGCGCATGTCTTTTTGCATCAGGCGGGCAGGAAACTGGGGTGAGAAATCTCCCGCCTGCGCCATGCGGAGCTTGCGTTTGTGGTGGGGGGAAATCACGGCCATTTCGTCCAGCGCACCAAACAGCATGTCCCGCTCAAGCCCGGCTGCCAGCCCATAAGCTACGGCTTCAGCCAGGGCTGTCAGCCCAGCCCCCATAATACCATTAATAACAAGCTTGAGGCGCGCACCGCTACCCGCAGGCCCGGCCTGGACAGTCAGACGGCCGATAGCGTCAAAAACAGGTTTGGCCTGTGCCAGAGCCTGAGTGTCGCCCCCAGCCAGCACCACCAGCGCGGCGCTGTCGGCTTCTGGTGTGCTGCCAGAAACGGGACAGTCCACAACTGCAATGCCCAGAGCCTTGCCCGCGTCGTAAAGGGACAACGCAGCCTCTGGCGAGACGGAACTGGTGTTGAGCAGCAGGCCGTTAGCGGTCATGCCCGCCAGTGCTCCGGTCGGGCCATACATGCTGGCGGACAGGGCTTCGTCATCTGGCACGCAGACAAGGACAATGTCGGCCTGCCGGGCCACCTCCGCCGGGGTGGGCAGGAAAGGGACAGACCCATCGCCCCCCTTACCAGAGGGAGTATAGGCGAGTGCCTTGTAGCCGGCTTTTACTAGATGGGCTGCCATGCGGCTGGCCATTGCGCCAAAGCCAATGAAGCCGATTGTCTGTTCAGTTGCCATGATTTTGCGGAACTCCGTACTGATCACGTGGTGCATTATAAGCAAGCGGCTTTAAAAGTCCCGTAGCACAGCAAAGAGCGGTCACATGGTTGCTGCAGCCGCATCGTAGCCTGCCCCCAAGCATTGAGGTGCGGGTAGGTATTGGCATCACTCTGTTGGTGACCCGTTATGCGGGTGCATGGAGCCTACCCACTATGCCACACCGGGCAGGCACATAACTGCCCGGTGTGCTGTTAAAGCCGTGTGTGGGCGGGCGAGGTTACTCGGCCGTCAGCGCGGCATAGCCTGCTGTGGCCAGCAGGTTTCTCGCACGGGCATCGGCATGGGTCAGACTGACGGTTTTGCCCCGTTCACGCAGACGGGTCAGTGTTTTGCCCAGTGTATCGGCCGCACTGATGTCCCAGATATGCGCGTCTTTGAGGTCAATGACGACATGGGGCGCTGTGTTCTGGAAGTCTATGCTGTCGGGCAGGATACTGGCCGATGCAAAGAACATCTGCCCTCGCACATGGTACAGGCAGGTCGCGCCATCAGCGCTTGTGTCCGTGTCTACCCGCATCAGGGACATGACCTGAAAGGAAAAGAAAAGCCCATTCAGCAGCACGCCGACCCCGACCCCGGCGGCAAGGTCATGTGTCAGCACCACAACCGCCACTGTGGCCAGCATGACGGTGGTGGACAAGCGTGGGTGGCGCACCAGATCACGCAGTGATGACCACGAAAATGTGCTGACAGACACCATGATCATGATTGCAACCAGCGCAGCAACGGGCACGCGGGCCACAAAGCGGTGCAGCACCACCAGCAGGAGCAGCAGAAAAGCCCCGGCCGTAAAGGTCGACAGGCGGCCACGCCCCCCATAACGCAGGTTGCCGACGGTCTGGCCGATCATACCGCACCCGGCCATGCCACCAAACAGACCGGCAAGAATGTTGGACAGTCCAAGGCCCGTGCATTCCGCGCGCTTGTTGCTGTGGGTGTCGGTCAGTTCATCCACCACCGTGGCGGTCAGCAGGGATTCCAGAAGCCCAACCATGGCCATGGCAAACGCATAGGGCAGCACAATCCCGAGTGTTGTGGTGTTGAGGGGGACATCTGGCAGAGCAAAATGAGGCAGGCCCTGTGGCAGTGCCCCCAGGTCTGCAATGGTGTGGACAGGCATGGGCCATATCCAGGTTACAAGAAACAGCACCACAATGCACACAAGGGGGGAGGGAATGGCCGTGCTGAGACGGGGCAGCAGATACACGATGGCCAGCCCGAGGGCGATGAGCGCATAGGTGTGCCAGGTGACATGCAGCATCTGCGGGAGTTGCGCGGAGAAGATGAGAATGGCCAGCGCGTTGACAAACCCGGTTTCCACCTCGCGCGACACAAAACGCATGATACTTTGCAGGCGCAGCAGGCCAAAAGCAATCTGGATGGTCCCCGCCAGCACGCTGGCTACAATCAGGTAGTCAAAACCGTGATTATGCACCAGGTCCGCGGCAACGAGTGCGACAGACCCGGCAGCACCGGAAATCATGCCCGGTCTGCCGCCGGTCAGGGCAATGGTGATGCTGATGATAAAGGAGGCAAACAGCCCAACCTGCGGGGCAACCCCGGCAGCGTAGGAAAACGCTATAACTTCGGGGATCAGGGCAAATGTTCCCACCATGCCCGCAAGCACATTGCGGACGGGTTGGTCTGTCCATTCACGGAGGTATGTTCGGGCTGTCACGCGGTCTTTTGCTTTCCTGTCTGTCGGGGTCAATCAGGGCATAAACCGTGGGCTTTTGCAGGGTAAAGGGTTTTTGGCATGACCGGAGGGTGATTGTGCTGCCAGGGCAGGCGCTTTATGCGGGGTATATGCCAACAGCTAAACCCTACGCCCCCCTGATCTGGATTCTGGCTGGTGAAGCCAGTGGTGATATTCTGGGCGCACGCCTGATGCAGGCGTTACGTGCCCGTGTGCCTGCCATCCGCTTTGCGGGTGTCGGCGGGGTGCAGATGGAGGCACAGGGCCTGCACAGCCTGTTCCCGCTGCGTGATCTGGCCGTTATGGGGCTGGTCGAGGTACTGCCGCGCCTGCGCCATCTGTCGCGCAGGCTCGATATGGCCGTGGCTGATGTTGAGGCATACAGGCCGGATATGGTTATTACTATCGACAGCCCCGGTTTTACCTTGCGCCTGCTGCGTAAGATCGAGGGCATGGGCATCCCCCGTGTTCATTACGTTGCGCCGCAGGTCTGGGCCTGGCGGCCCAGGCGGGTGCGCGAATTCCCCGGTCTGTGGGATGAACTGCTGTGCCTTCTGCCTTTTGAGGAAGAGTTTTTTGGCCGCCACGGGCTGAAAACCCGCTTTGTGGGGCACCCGGTGTTGCAGTCTGGCGCGGGGGAGGGGGATGGAGCCCGTTTCCGGCGGCAGCACGGCCTTGGCATGGGGGCACGGGTGCTGGTGCTTATGCCCGGCAGCCGCCGGTCGGAAGTGCCACGCCTGTTGCCCGTTTTTGGCCGCATGCTGGTACTGCTTCGTGCGACAATGCCCGATGTGGTGCCTGTTGTCCCGGTTTCCCCCGTTGTGGCCTCGGCGGTTGTGCAGGCTACCCGGAACTGGCCCGTACGGCCTATTGTGGTGACAGAGACGCAGGATAAGCACGATGCCTTTGCCGCAGCGGGTGCCGCGCTGACAAAATCAGGCACCTCAACGCTGGAACTGGCATTGGCTGGCGTGCCCATGGCGGTAACCTATCGCGTCAACCCTGTAACGGCCTTTCTGGCGCGGCGGCTGATCCGGGTGCCTTATGTGGCCATGGTTAATCTGCTGGCAGGTAAGGCTGTGGTGCCGGAACTGCTGCAAGAGCAGTGCCGCCCCGATGTGCTGGCGCATGCAGTGCAGACCTTGTTTGAAGATGCCGAGGCCGCCCGGAAACAGAAGGCCGCATTCAAGACACTTCTCAAAGGCTTGGAAGGGCCGGAAGGCACGCTCCCAGCCGAAGCTGCGGCTCAGGCTGTGCTGGATGTGCTGGCTCGCTCTCGTGCGCCGTAAAGAGTGGTGGTCCCGGAGGGTTGTCTGACATGCCTCAACACGCGTGTGGAGACGTTAAGGGGTGTCAGACAATTGGCAGGCAAGGCTGCCGTCTGATGGAGAAGACAAGAGCGAAAGCCCCCTGAGCCATGGGACGGTAAAAGACCGCAGTCTCTCAGGGGATGCTTGTTCTTGCCGGGTGTCAGGCGTGGGTGTGGTAAAGCTGGGCAGGATCAATCTCAGGCGCACTGAGGATGCTCAACCCGTCTGGCGTGAAGGCCTGGTAAAAGCAGGAGCGGCGGCCCGTGTGGCAGGCAACGCCGGTTTGTTCCACCAGCAGCAGAACGGCGTCTCCATCACAGTCCAGCCGGGCTTCCACAAGGCGCTGGATCTGGCCCGATGTCTCCCCTTTGCGCCACAGGTTCTGCCGGCTGCGTGAATAATAGCACACGCGCCCCGTCGTCAGTGTTTCACGCAGGGCTTCCTGGTTCATCCAGGCAATCATCAGGATTTCACCCGTGTCATGCTGCTGGGCGATGGCGGCAACAAGACCGGCTTTGTCGTAGCTGACCTGGGTCAGCATGCTGTCGAGCACATCGGGGGCGGGGGGTGTATAGGGCATTGCTTAGTCCGCTGTCGGGGTCGAGGAAGGGTCGGGTGTCAGGGCGTCTGCCATCCAGCCTGGGGGGCGGGCCACCAGTGTCAGGCCCGCACAGTCCAGCGGGCCGGCCAGTGCGTCAAGCTTGAGCATCGCCAACCCGATATGATCGCGGGAGGACCGCAGGGTACCAACTTCCACCCCATTGCGCAGGATCGGGCTACCGGGTGGGGGCAGGGGGTGGGGGCTGGCAACAGGCACAAGCCTGCGCTTGAGCAGGCCACGATACCGCATGCGGGCGGTTACTTCCTGCCCCATGTAGCAGCCTTTCTCCCAGGAAATTCCGCCCAGCAGGTCCATGTTGGCCTCGGCGGCAAGGGTTCGGGCAGGCTCACAGTCCTGCACGCCATCAGGCAGGCCAAGGGCAAGACGGTGCAGGTCGTAGTCCGCAGGTGTTGCGTTCAGTGGGGTGTCGGCTGGTGCGTCAATCAGTCGCCATCCTGCGGCTTGCAGGCGCGGGTCGGTAACGCTGATGGCGTTTTCCAGCAGGGCGGCATCCGGGGTGTTGCCCCAGGCGACATGCACTGGCAGGCCGGTAATATCGAGTTGCACATCGGCCCGTAGTCGAAAGCGCGACAGGGTGGTGCGCAGGGTCTCGGCCTGCTCGGCGGCGCAGTCCAGCAGCAGGCTGGGTTCATCAGGGTTGGCGATGACAAAAAAATCACTCTGCCAGCGGCCTTGTGGTGTCAGACAGGCCGCCCAGGTCGCAAGCCCCGGTACCACAGCATTGATATCTGCTGTGACCAGACCCTGCAAAAAGCGCACACGGTCTGCCCCGGATAGCCTGATGACCGTGCGATCAGGAAGGTGGGCAAGATGGGGCGGAGCGGACATGGCGCTAATACTCCTGCAAAATAGGCTGTCAGTTTAACAGGACCAAAACAGTACCATACATGCGTGGTGCTGTCTTTGACCAGTCTGCTGGCCGTGCCTCAGCCTTGCAGGCTCAGGGCCTCAAACACGTCTCCTTCAGGGGGCAGGGCGCGGATATGGGCGCGGTGCCACAGGGCATAAAACAGCAGGTTCCAGGCCGCTGCGGCCTCGCGCGTGCCACGGATGTCGCGCAGCAGGGCGCGTACCCTGTCGGGCCGGGCAATTTCGGCGATGCAGTCCTGGCCCGCCAGAAGGTCAGCCAGCCTGTGGCTGTCCTGTGCCATCCACGCCCCTATGGGCACGGTAAAGCCCTGCTTGGGGGCAAACGGCTGGGCTGCGGGGTTATGCTGGGCAAGCCATTGGCGCAAAAGCCACTTTCCCTTGCCGCCGCGCACACGCAGGGTGTCGGGCAGGTGGCAGGCAACGTCGGCCACGACGGGGTCCAGCAAAGGGGTGCGCCCTTCCAGACCATGGGCCATCAGGCAGCGGTCGAGCTTGAGCAGCAGGTCATTGGGCAGCCATTCCGCCGTGTCCACCGCCTGCACACGGGCCAGGGGAGTGCCGTGGGCATGGTATGTGGCTTCGGCCTGGGCGATGCCGTCCCGCCAGTGGCGCGTGGGCTGGCGTAGAATGTCCAGCCCGTCAAAAATACCACGTCGCCAGGGTTTTTTGCGGCCCCGCCACCAGGGGCGGGTGGCGGCACGGTAGCGGCCATAACCGCAGAACAGTTCATCCCCACCTTCACCGCTCAGCACAACCCGCACATCGGCAGCGGCTTTGCGGGCCAACAGCCAGGTGGGGATAATAGCGTAATCTGCCGCAGGGTCATCCATACTGGCAACGATGGCGGGCAGGTGCTGCCATACCATCGCGCGGGTAATGTGCAGCGTTTCATGCTCGGTCCCGGCGGCATGGGCCAGGGCTTGTGCGGCTTCGGCCTCGTTCGCAGCACCTGGGGCGTCAAAGGTGGCGGTCCAGCTTCGGAGTGGTGCAGTGCGTGGCTGGCGGCTCATGGCGGTCAGCAGGCAGGCACTGTCGATACCGCCGGACAGAAACAGCCCAAAAGGCACGTCCGCACGTTCATGCACGGCAATACTGTCCATTAACGCTGCATCCAGCCTGTCCAGCGCCTCTGTTTCAGAGGTCAGCAGGGTGGCTTTGTCGGGCTGGGGCAGGGCGGGTAAAGTGTGGCGTTGGGTAATCTGCCCTTGTGTGATGCATAGGGTCTCGCCGGGCAAGAGGCGGCGGATGGTGGGGAAAATGCTTTGCGCCCCGGTGGTAAACTGGAGTTGCAGCAGTTCCTCCCGCCGGGCGGGGTCTATGGCGCGGGGGGCGAGGCCCGCAGCCAGCAGGGCGGAGGGTTCGGAGGCAAATGCCACCCCATTGGTCGAGCTTGTGTAGTAGAGCGGCTTTATCCCGAATGGGTCGCGCGACAGCAGGGCGGTCTTGCTGCTGGAATCGTACAGGGCTGTGGCATACATGCCCCGCAAATGGCGCGGAAAATCCGGGCCGTGGCGTTGCCACAGGGCCAGCGCTGATTCGCAGTCACTTCCGGTTTTGAACGCCTCTGGCCCCAGCGCCTGGCGGATGGCGGGGTCGTTGTAGAGTTCCCCATTGGCTACCAGCGTGCCGGTGCCTGCATAAAGTGGCTGGTCACCCCCGGCCAGATCAATGATCGACAGGCGGGTGTGCAGCAACTCGGCCTGATCCAGATGGGCAACGTGGCTGCCATCTGGCCCCCGGTGGCGCAGGGCAAGGGCCATTTGCTCAAGGCATGCCGGGGCTGTTGCCGGGGCATGCGGGGTGTGGAGCAGGCCGCCAATGCCGCACATGGAACTAGTGCTCCACCGTGGACAGGAACTGCTGCCACGCTGCCAGCACAGGGGGGGCAGCAAAGGCGGTATCGTAGTCCTGCCTGCCTGCCTGGGCGATGCGTTGTGCCAGACTGGGGGTGTCCAGCACTTCCGACAGTGCGGCGGCCAATCCCACGTCGTCTTCCAGCGGGGCGAGGACACCATTGTCCAACGTGCGGATCAGTTCAGTCGGCCCCTGTGCTGCGGTGGCAACAACGGGGCGGGTGGCGGAAAACCCTTCAATGACAACATTGCCCAGAGGTTCATGCCGGGAGGGGCAGACCAGAATGGTGCAGGCCCGGATCAGCCCTCCGGGGTTTGCTGCCCAGCCGGGCATGTGTACGCGCTCGGCAACACCTTCGCGCCGGGCCAGGTCTTCCAGCGCCGCCCGTTCTGGCCCCTCTCCGGCAATCACAAGGGGAATGTGGGGGACGCGGCGCATGGCGCGGATCAGCACATCAAACCCCTTGTTGCGGTGCAGGCGGCCCAGCGCCAGCAGAAAGGGTGTACCGTGTGGGATACAGGCGGGCCAGACGGGGGCAGTATCGGCCAGATCGGTTGCAAAATTGGGTAGGTAGTGGGTTCTGTCCTGCGGCCAGCCCTGTTCGCGCATCCATTGGACAAGCCCGCGTGTGTTGCCGATCAGGTGGCTGCACCGCCGGTAATAAGACAGATCATAAAACCCGCCCAAGCGGCCTGCCAGCACCCAGTCCCCTTTTGGAGTAAAGCGGGCAGCCCGGTTCATCCACGTCACCACCACGCGGGGGGCGAATGTGCGCAGGGTGCGGCGTAGACGCGGGCGGGTGAGCAGGTCGGCCAGCCCGCCAAAAGGCAGTTCCACCGGGTTTACGCCCCCTGCGCGTAACCGCTGGGCACGTGCTGGGTCACGCCGGATGGTTGCGAGCACCGACAGGCCGGAAGCGGCCTGGGCTGTACACAGGCGCTCGTAAAACAGCTCGGCTCCGCCAGCGGCAGCGCCTGCCATAATGTGGGCGACTTTTAAGGGGGGCAGTGCTGTGTCTGTCATGTCCGGGGTTCCGTCTGCTCAAGCAGGGTTAGCGCCGTATGGGCGACAGTGTCTGCATGGAGTCCTGCAATCGGGGCCTCGCCCTCAGCCCCTGGTGCTGCGACCCAGCGCGAGAGGGGGCCAGCAGGGGCATATTCCGAAGCGCGGGAGGGGCCAAAAAGGCCAAGTGTGGGAATACCCGTCGCGGCGGCAAGGTGCATCAGGCCCGAATCGTTGCCCACATACAGGCGGCAGCGGGCCAGCATGGCGGCGGTCTGGGTGAGTGAGAAACGGCCACCGGCATCAATGGCGTTGGGTAATGCGGCCAGCACAGGGCGGGCCAGCGCAGCTTCCTGCTCTCCGGGGCCGTAAAAAATGGCGGGGCGGGCTGTGGGGTAGGCTGTGCTGAGGTCTTGCCAGAGGGGCAGGTAATTCTGGGTGGGCCACACTTTACCCAGCCAGTTCGCGGTCGGGCCAAGAGCGACAATGGGTTGGTCAGACGGGATGATACTGGCTGCCATGGCGTTGTCCGCCGGGCTGAGCCAGACCGTCGGCAGGGGGGCAGGGTTAAGGCCCAGTGCGTTTGCCAGGTGCTCGGTCCTGCGGCCGGGGCGGCGTCCCCCCCGCATGATGTGCCGCGTGCCCGAGTGCAGGAGTAGGGTGACGGCTGAGCCCCGCAAATCCACGGTGATGTCCCATTTGTGGGGCACGCAGGCTTTCCAGAGGTCAAACCAGTGCAGGTCATGGCGGCGTTTGGTCATGGTTATGACACGCTCAAGCCCGGGCACATTGGCAAAAAGCCCGGCGGCGACCGGCCCGCAGGCAACGGTCACGCGGGCACCGGGCCAGCGTTGCAGCAGGGCCGCCAGCACACCGGTGGAGAGCACGGCGTCACCCAGGCGTGTTGCCGTGATAAAGAGAATGCGCATCCCCCCAGCCTATAGCGGCTATAGGGGGGCTTTCCAAGCCGAAGCCCCCGGCTGATAACGCAGGGATATGGACTTTTACGCCGCCTGTGTCAGAAGGTGCAGGCAGGAGGCGGAACGCCGTCATGACTCGGCCACCGCCCGCTTTTGGGGATAGGAACATGATGAGGAAAGGTTTTGTTCTGGCTGTTGGACTGCTGGTGTCTGGCCCGGCTCTGGGTGTGGCAACACCGGCCCATGCTGCGGCACACGGCTGGACTGCTGCGGCCTGCGGGGAAGAACCGGCGGCCCCCACGGTCGATGTTTCGACAATCGAGCATTACAACATCAGTGTCGACAAGGTCAGCGCGTATGAAAAAGCTGCGCGTGCCTATAATTCCTGCGTGGCCAAGACCGCCGTCAAGGAAGAGACTATCATCAGCAACGACGCGCGTGACAAGATTGCCTATGTGCATGAAGGCAGCACCACCGTGCAGAAGCGTATTGCAGGCAATTTCTCTCGCTTGACCACAGCCCTTAAGGCGGGTGGCGCCAAGTTGCAGAAAAGCGCACAGTAAAAGTCCGCCCACAGGGGATCAGGCGCAGGCCGCGTGGTCCTGCACGCTGGCCGATGCACCCGCCCGCCTTGTATGATATGGCAGGGTGGGGCAGATAGGCTGTGGATACAGATGACGCAGACCGCCAGGAACAGGAAGCAGGCCAGACCGTGGCAGAGGATATTTTCAGGGAAGTTGACGAGGAACTGAAGGCTGAACGTCTGCGCCGTGTCGCATGGCGTTATGCCGGTGTGGCTGTGGCACTGGTTGTTGTGGCAGCCAGTGGTGTGGGCGTTATGTCCTGGCGGGCTACGCAGCAGGCCAGGCAGGCTCAGGTTGCCACAGGCACCTACCTGACGGCCCTGCAACAGACAGATCACCTGCCTGACCCGCCTGCAACAGGCGTTGCGGAGCTGGGGCAGAGTGCGCGTACTGGGCTGGATACCCTCCGCCAGCTTGCGGCTTCTGGCCCGGCGGGTGTTGCCGTGCTGGCCCGTATGCAGGAAGCGGCCGTACAGGCTGGGCGTGGCGACAAGGCCGCCGCTCTGGCAGCCTGGGACGCCGTGCAGTCCGATGCCAAGGCAGACCCCGCCCTGCGAGACCTGGCCACCCTGATCTGGTGCCAGCAGCAGCTCGATACCGGCAGCCCGGCCGTCCTGCGCTCCCGCCTGCTTCTGCTGTCTGGCAAGGGCAAGGCCTGGCAGGGGCTGGCGACCGAGGCTCTGGCTCTGCTGGACGTGCGGGAAGGTCACCTGGATGACGCCCGCCGGAAATTCGCATCGCTGGTGGCTTCGGGGGATGCGCCCGCAGGTGTGCGCCACCGCGCGCAGGATATGATGCAGGCTCTTGATCCGTCAGCAGGATAAAACCATGAACAGCAAGACACCCTCCCGCTTTGCCAGACATTGGGGGCTGACCCGCAGGAGCCTGCTCGCCGCCGGTGTTGTAGCCCCCGTGCTGACAGCCTGTGGTGATGATGACGACAAAAAACTGATTCTGCCGGGTCATCGGACGGATATTCTGTCCTCCGGTGCAGGGCTGATGGTTGATGGGGAAGATAAAACCCCCATCACCATTCCAGCCCCGATTTCGGTGTCGCAATGGCCGATGAGCGGGCGAGTGCCTGCCCATACGGGTGAAAATTACGCCTGGGGCGGCCTGCACAAGCGCTGGAGCCAGAATATCGGGGCAGGTATTTCCGAGCCTGATTTTCTGGCATGGGCGGCGCTGGGCTCACTGGGGCGTGGGATCATCCCCTCCACTCCGGTGGTGCAGGACGGTCGACTGTTCATTATGGATGCACAGGGCACCGTACGGGCATTTTCCTGGCCGGGCATGCGCAAGCTGTGGTCGCTCAATCCCCGCGTCAAACATTCCCGCTCCAGCAACATCGGTGGTGGCTTGGGCGTGGATGGGGATACGCTCTATATTGTTGATGGTGTGTCCCAGACAGTGGCGGTGCATGTCGCGACCGGCAAGGTGAAGTGGCGTACCGACATTGGCACCCCAGGCCGTTCTGCCCCCACAATTGCTGAGGGGCGCGTGTTTTTTGGCACGATTGACGAGCGGTTTTTTGCCTTGGATGCCGCCACAGGCCGCCAGCTCTGGACCTATGCCGCAACCTCGGTTGAAACCACAGTGTTTGGGCAGCCCGCACCGGCTGTTGCCAATGGTGTGGTGGTGGCCGGTTTTGGCGGGGGCGATCTGGTAGCGTTCCGTGCGGAAAGTGGTGAGGTTGTCTGGAGCAACATGCTCGGCAACGTCAACAGCCAGGCCAGCACCCTTAACCTGAGCTGTGTGCGTGGCCTGCCTGTTATTGTTGGCAGTGTGATCTATGCTGTCAGCATGGCGCAGGTGCTGACTGCGGTGGATATCCGCACCGGCCGCCGCGTGTGGGAACGTTCAGTCGCCAGCCAGAACAATATTCTATGCGTGGGAGACTGGCTGTTTGTTCTCTCGCTCGACCAGCAGTTGGCCTGCCTGGACAGGCTGTCCGGCCATGTGCGCTGGATTACCCAGTTGCGCCGCTTCCGCAAGGTTGAGGCCAACAAGGATATCGTAACCTGGTTTGGCCCGGTTCTGGCCGGCGGGCAGCTTGTCTGCCTTGGCACATTGCCCGAAAACGGCATGGTCCGGGTCAACCCTGTAACCGGCAACATCATCTCGGTAGACACCATGGACGGCGTTTCTTTCATGCCGCCAGTCGTGGTTGATAATCAGATGCTGGTTGTCACGAATGATGGATACCTGAAGTCTTATGGCTGACCGGCACAAGCCCATGCGCCCCCCTCCGCCGTTGCCAACGGCGGACCTGCCTGTAGTTGTTATTGCAGGGCGCCCCAATGTCGGCAAATCCACCTTGTTCAACCGCCTTGTCGGGCGCAGGCAGGCGCTGGTGGCCGATACACCCGGTGTCACGCGTGACCGTAAGGAGGGGATTGCCCTTATCCGTGGTCGGCACGTACGCTTGGTTGACACCGCCGGGCTGGAAGAAGCTGCGCCCGAGACCCTGTTCGGGCGGATGCGCGCGTCTTCTGAAAGCGCGTTGGATGAAGCTGATCTGATCCTGTTCTGCATTGATGCCCGCTCAGGCATTACCCCGGCAGATGAGCATTTTGCCCAGTGGATCCGCAGGCGCAACCGGCCTGTCCTGCTGGTGGCCAACAAGACGGAGGGGCGCTTGGGTGCAGCCTCCGCGATGGAAGCCTATGCGCTCGGCCTTGGGGAGCCTCAGGCCATTTCCGCTGAACATGGCGAGGGCGTGACGGACCTGATGTGGGAAATTGCCGAACGTCTGCCCGCAGACCCGGTGCCCACGCCAGAGTATGACGATGATGACAGCGATGCCTCTGAGGATGTTGTCGAGGACCGTCCCGCAGGCCCCCTACGTGTGGCCATTGTCGGGCGGCCAAATGCCGGTAAATCCACCCTGCTGAACGCCCTGCTGGGCGAGGAGCGGATGATTACCGGGCCGGAGCCAGGTTTGACGCGTGACTCCATTGCCGTGCACCTGAAGGACGGTGACGACACGTTTGAAATTGTCGATACCGCCGGTCTGCGCCGCAAGGCCCGTATTGATGAAGCGCTGGAGAAAATGTCCACCTCCGCGTCCATCGAGGCGCTGAAAATGGCCGAGGTGGCAGTGCTGGTGCTGGATGCAACGCTGGGTGTGCATGAGCAGGACCTCCAGATTGCCCGCCTGATCGAGCGTGAAGGCCGCGCCTGCGTGCTGGCCCTGAACAAGTGGGACGCGGTGGAAGACCGTATAGCCACCCGTAAGGCCATTCTGGACCGGCTCAGCATTTCTCTGGCCCAGATGCGCGGCGTGTCTGTCGTAACCTTCTCGGCTCTGACCGGGTCGGCCGTGCACAAGCTGCTGCCTGCTGTGCGGGACGCGGCGATTGTGTGGAATGCCCGTATTCCGACAGGGGAACTGAACCGGTGGTTTGAGGAAATGCTCGAACGCCACCAGCCCCCGTTGGTGGACGGCAGGCGCCTGAAGCTGCGCTATATCACGCAGGTGAAATCACGCCCGCCAACGTTTGTGATCTTTGGTACTCGTGCGGAACAGATCCCCGACGACTATAAACGGTACCTTGTTAACGGCCTGCGCGAGACGTTTGACCTGCCAGGTGTGCCTATCCGCCTGCAGACGCGCGGCACCAAAAACCCGTACGCGAATTCCTGAGACAGGCTTTTCCGGCTGCTGCTGGTGTTCCTGCCAGCCGGAAAGCTGCTCTGGGTCATAGTCGGGATCAATGAGAATATGAACAGCCAGCCCCCCTTGACCATGGAGCCCTCCAGCGGGGGGCTGTATGGTGCTGACCGCACGCGGGCCATGCTTGCGGTTGCCCTGTCGGTGTTTCTGGCTCTGCTGGACTATGCCATTGCCAATGTGGCGCTGCCCGACATCGCGCTGGACCTCAAAGCCTCGGCATCGGCCTCCATCTGGGTGGTTAACGCCTACCAGATGGCAAGCCTGGTAACACTTCTGCCCCTTGCTGCGTTGGGCAGCAGGGTGGGGTTTGCGCGGTTGTGCCAGGTCGGCATAGCCCTGTTCATGGTGGCATCTTTTTTATGTGCCATGGCCACCAGCCTGCCGGTTCTGGCCTGCGCGCGCGTGGTGCAGGGTATTGGTGGGGCCTGTATTATGAGCGTGAATATCGCGCTCGTACGTTTTATTTACCCCCATGCGGAAATCGGGCGCGGTATTGCACTGAACGGTGTTGTTGTCGCCCTGGGTGTGGCTCTGGGGCCAACGGCGGCGGCGGGTATTCTTACGGTGGCCTCATGGCCATGGCTGTTCTGGATCAACCTGCCGCTGGGTGCGGCTGCACTGGCGATGGCGTGCTATGCCCTGCCGCAAACCCCTAGAGCCGACAGAATGCCCGATGTGCCGGGCAGCCTGTTGTGCATGCTGGCGTTTGGGGCTTGTATTCTGGGCGGTGATGGTCTGGCCCATGGGCAGGGGATCGCTGTGTCCGTTCTGCTGCTGGTGGCCGGTCTGCTGGCAGGGGCTGCATTGGTGCGGCGAGAAAAACTGGCACCCCAGCCCATTCTGCCGGTTGATCTGCTGGGCCGATCCGACTTTACCATGGCGTTTGCAACCGGATTGTGCGGCTTTGTGGCCTCCAACTTCTATATCGTGTCCATGCCGTTCATGCTGCACGACACACTGGGCTTTGGGGCTGCGGCGACCGGGTTGCTGATTACTCCCTGGCCTGTCGGCATCATGCTATCAGCCCCTGTTATCCGGCGTGTGGCAGACCGTATTTCGGCAGGTATTCTGTCTTCCATCGGGCTGGGCGTGACTGGCTGCGCGTTTTTCCTGCTCTGGCTGCTGCCCGAACACCCCTCCGTGTGGGATATTGTCTGGCGTACAGCCATGGCGGGGTGGGGGTTTGGTTTTTTTCAGCCCCCCAATAATCGGGCGATGATGGTTGCTGCACCCGCTCACCGCGCAGGTGGGGCCAGCGGTATGGTGCAGGTGGCCCGGCAGGCAGGGCAGACGCTGGGTGCCATGGGCGTTGCCGCGTTCTTTGCGTTTTTCAAAGTAGGGGCCACCCATTATTGCCTGTTTATGGCTGGGTGTGTGGCGGTGCTTGCAGCACTGGCCAGTGCCAGCAGGCTGGCGCTGCCTGCTGGTGCAGGCAGGCACGCAGGCTGACACACTACTGGGTGATGTCAGCCTGCGCGTGTATCAGACTTCGCTTTCAAGGAAGATGCGGCTGGTATCGCCCATCCATGCCCCGTAGTAGCGTTCCAGCCAGCGTTCAGCCTGGGTCGGCGCACCAGCCACAAGGGCTGTCAGCGGGGCCAGATACACCCATTCCGATGTCTGGCTGTTGTCATCCACCATATCGCGGGCCTGTAGCCCGTCCATGGCAATAGCCAGCATCTGGGCCGCCAGATCGCGCACTGTGCCTTCGCCCCAGGGGGTGTCCAGCCCCATCATGGGCACCAGTTCACGCAGTTTGACGTAATCTTCCCACGGGCGGGAGCGCACCAGTTCCCAAGCACCTTCAAGGGCGGCATCGTCATACAGCACCCCGGTCCACAGGGCGGACAGGGCCAGAATCATTTCCGGTGAGCCTACGTCGGCTCCGCGCATTTCCAAAAACTGCTTCAGGCGCACGTCAGGGAATGCGGTTGTCAGGTGGTCTTCAAAGTCACCAATCGTGGGGCGTGTATCGTCAAGCCCGTCTTGCCGCTCTCCCTTGAGCCAGGAGCGGAAGGATCGACCGGCGACATTGCGCATCTCCCCATCACGCATGATGAAATACATGGGCACGTCCAGCGCCCAGTCCACATAGCGCTCGAAGCTGAAGTCGGATGCAAACACGCAGGCAGGCATGCCCGAGCGGGCATTGTCCGTATCTGTCCAGATCCGCGCCCGGTTTGACAGGAAGCCGTTGGGCTTGCCCTCAAAGAAGGGGGAATTGGCGAACAGGGCCGTCGCCACGGGTTGCAGGGCCATGGAGACCTGCATCTTGCGGACCATGTCCTGCTCGGACCCGAAGTCGAGGTTGACCTGCACGGTGCAGGTGCGCTGCATCATATCCAGCCCCATGGAGCCGACCTTGGGCATGTAGTCGCGCATGATCGCATAGCGTGATTTGGGCATCCACGGCATGGCGTCGCGCGTGGCGGTGGGATGGAAGCCCAGCGGGGAAAACCCTATGCCCAGCTTGCGCGCAAGGGGGCGGACGGAATCGAAGTGGTTGGCCAGTTCCTCAGCCGTTTCGTGCAAGGTGCGCAGGGGCGCGCCCGACAGTTCAAACTGGCCTGCGGGTTCAAGGGAGATTGCAGCCCCCGCAGCCTGCCCCTGGCCTTTCAGACCAATGATGTTCCCCTTGTCCAGCACGGATGTCCAGTCGTCCGGCTCGGACTTGTGCAGGGCTTTCAGCAGGGCTTCGATCCCCTCCGGGCTGTAGCCCGGGGTGGCGTAGGCGGCCTTGGCAGGTGTTGCACTGTCCGGCCGGATGAAGCCGAATTTCTCATGCTCGGTGCCGATCCGCCAGGCATCGCGGGGTTTGCAGCCCTGGGCAAGCACATCAACAAGCTCGCTGGTGGACTGGATAGGGGTTTCGTCTGCTGCGCCGGGGTTCGACATGAGGCTTCACTTGTCCCTGAAAAAAAGCCTCGCCGGACAGGGCAAGGCAGAAAACGCGGTGTTATTGTGCCGAAACAGGCCTTGAACGCAAGCCGCCCGCCATCAATGCCAGCCCGGCGGCTACGGCCGTGTCGGCCCTGAGTACCAGCGTGCCAAGGGTTACGGGGGCTACAAATGGACGCAGGCGCAGGCTGCGACATTCAGTCTCGCTCAGCCCGCCCTCGGGGCCAATCAGCAGACCGTCACCCGCCCGGGCGTCCAGCAGGGTGGGGGTGAGTGGGGCATCTTCCAACCGTTCAATGGCTGCAAACAAGGTTTGCCCGGCAGGCCATGCCCCCAGCAGGCTGGCCAGGGGCTGGGGGGACGCAACGGCAGGAATATCCAGGCGCTCGCACTGTTCAGCCGCTTCCATGGCAATGCTGGTCAGGCGGTCGGGGTTGATGCGGTGGGTGTTGGTGCGCTCGGTTATAAGAGGCAGAAAATGGGTAACTCCCAGCTCTGTTCCCATGCGCACAACAAGGTCTGTTGCGTCACGCTTGAGCAGGGCAAAGGCCAGAGTCAGGGGGGGTAACGGGGCAGGAGCGCGCAGGCGCTGTTCCAGCCGGAAACTGCCCTTGTCCTTGCGGATTTCTGTAATGCTGGCCAACCATTCCCCCGCCAGGGCGTTGAACAGTCGCACCTGCTCCCCCGCCCCACGGCGCAGGACCGTACCAAGGTAGCGTGCCTGATCGGCCTGCATCGGGCAGGGTGTGCCGGGCTCGGCTGCTTCTGGCAGGGTTTGGGGCGCCACATACAGGCGTGGCAGACGGGTAATGCTGTGCATATCGGACAAAGCTTTCCCTCCTGGCGGTGTGGTGCCCGAAACGGATCCGGGTCGGGCTTTTACGCATGAAAGAGGGGGCGTTGCCAAGTGGGGTGGCCGGGGTTTGTGCGCGTGGTGTGGCTTGCTTACGCTCTGCCCTGTTTTTGTGGCATAGGGGCTACACGCATCTAGCAGTCATACAGTGGGGAGCTTTCGGCACAGTGTCAGCCATGTCCAGACATACCGACATCAGGGTCACAGGGTGGATTGCCCGCCTGCCGCCTGCCATGCAGGCCTATGCGTTGCTTGCCCGTCTGGACAGGCCCATTGGCACATGGCTGCTGTGGCTGCCTGGTGTGTGGGGTATTCTGCTGCCACAGGGTGTGGCCCCAGCCGAACGGATCAGGCTGATCGTGCTGTTTGGCGTGGGCAGCCTTGTCATGCGCGCAGCCGGGTGTGTCGTTAACGATATGTGGGACCGGGACATAGACCGGCAGGTTGCACGCACGGCAGGTCGCCCCTTGGCCAGCGGGGCGCTGGGCATGCGCCAGGCCACGCTGTTTCTGGCCGTGCTGCTGCTGGCGGGGCTTGGGGTGCTGGTGCAGCTTAACCCGCTGTCCCGCCTGCTTGGCGTGTCATCCCTGGTGCTGGTGGCACTCTATCCGTTGGCCAAGCGTTTTACGTGGTGGCCACAACTGGTCATGGGTTTTACCTTTGGCTTTGGTGCGCCGCTGGGGTATGCCGCCGCGGCAGGGCAGCTTACGTGGGCTCAGGCGGCGCTGTATGGCGCGACCATTGCCTGGCAGCTTGGTTTTGACACCATCTACGGCTTTCAGGACATGGAAGACGATGCCCGGATAGGCGTAAAATCCACATCGCGCCTGATGCATGGGCAGGCCCGCTCCTTCATCAGTAGTTGCTATGGCACCATGCTGGCGCTGCTGGCTCTGGCCGCTATTATGTCCGGCGCTTCGGCTCTGTTCTGGCCTGCACTTTTGCTGCCTGCCGTGCTGCTGGGGCGGCAGGCCTCTGCGGTCAATCCGCTGGACCCCGGCCTGTGTCTGACCCAGTTCCGCGCTAATCGCGAGATCGGGCTGGCGGTGGCGCTGGCCCTGCTGCTGGGGCTGGTCACACTGTAGGTGGCAGGTTAAGCAGCATACTGTCACAGCCCGCCTGCGGTGCGCCGGGGCGGGGTACACGTTATTTTCTGACCCATAACGCAAGGCACCGCACCCATGACCCTTTTTTCACGTGTTCTGGCCCCTTTGTGCGTGGCCTTGCTGCTTGGCGGTGGTGTGGCCCATGCCCAGCAGGCGGGTGATGCAGCCTCGACCGGGCCTGAGGCTGCGGCTCTGTCTGGGGCAGACAGGAGCTGGATTGAAAAAATTGAGCAGGCGCTGAACAGGAACACCACGTTTGAGGCCCGCATCCAGCAGATTGATGCCAGCGGTAAACGTGTGACCGGGCATGTATGGATGAAGCGGCCCGGACAGATGCGCCTGGCTTACGACCCGCCATCCCCCCTGTTGCTGGTGGCCAGTGACGGCAAAGTGGTTTTTCGGGACAGCCAACTGGACCAGACAACGGTTATTCCCATTGACCGCACGCCGCTTGGCCTGCTGCTGCGCAGCCATGTGAGCCTGTCAGAGGGTGTGACGATCACCAATTTCCAGCATGCCAATGGGCTGGTGCAGGTCACGCTTGTTCGGACAGCCTCTGCCGCCGACGGCAGCCTGACATTGGTTTTTTATGAAAAACCCCTCGCCCTGCGGTCGTGGAGTGTCGTGGATGCTCAGGGGCATGAAACACAGGTGACGCTGTATGATGTGCACGAAGGGGGCACTCTGGCACCCAGCCTGTTCGTCCTGCCTGCGCAACCGCAGGAATAAGGGCGCAGCCTACCCTGTGGTCTGGAAAAATCGGCTGGCGGGGATGATATTCAGTAAGAGTAGGGCCGGGCAGGGTGCTGGGCCGGGGGCGTGGAGTATGTGGGACAGATGACAGGGGATGATCTTTTCGGGTCAGTAACGCCCCCCAAGGCAGAGGCCGGGCAGACGGGTCCCTCCGGCCAGCGGCGCGCCGTGCCGACCCAGCCCCTGGCTGACCGGTTGCGGCCAGAGCGGCTGGAGGATGTTGTTGGCCAGTCTGGCCTGCTGGGGCCCGATGGCGCGCTGACCCGCATGCTGGAGCGTGGGTCGCTTGCAAGCCTGATCCTGTGGGGTGGGCCTGGGGTTGGCAAAACTACGATCGCCCGCCTGCTGGCCCGTGCGGCGGGGCTGACCTTTGTGCAGTTGTCGGCTGTGTTTTCGGGGGTGGCCGACCTTAAAAAAGCATTTGAAACGGCCCGTAACCTTGCCCGGACAGGGGGCGGTACCCTGTTGTTTGTGGATGAAATCCACCGCTTCAACCGTGCCCAGCAGGATGGTTTTCTGCCTGTGGTGGAGGACGGCACGATCGTTCTGGTTGGCGCAACAACGGAAAACCCGTCTTTTGCGCTCAACTCGGCCTTGCTGTCGCGCTGTCAGGTCATGGTGCTGAGCAGGCTGGATGACCCGGCACTGGAGGCTCTGCTGGTGCGGGCGGAGGAGGAAACAGGCCGCCCGTTGCCGTTGACGGAAGATGCCCGTGCCGCCCTGCGCGCCATGGCGGATGGCGATGGGCGTTATCTGCTCAATATGGTCGAGCAGCTTATGAGCCTGAAAGACCAGACCGCGCTGGACCCCGCCGCTTTGGCCCGTCTGCTGGCCCGCCGCGCCGTGCTGTATGACCGGGACCGGGAGGAACATTACAACCTCATTTCCGCCCTGCATAAATCCATGCGTGGGTCTGACCCCGATGCGGCGCTGTACTGGTTTGCCCGTATGCTCGAAGGTGGGGAAGACCCGCGTTACATCGCCCGCCGCCTGACACGCTTTGCGGCGGAGGATGTCGGTATGGCCGATCCCCACGCCCTACCGCTGGCCGTGGCAGCGTGGGAGACGTATGAGCGTCTTGGCTCGCCGGAGGGGGAACTGGCTCTGGCACAGTTGGTGGTGCATCTGGCTACGGCGGCAAAGTCTAATGCAGCCTACAAGGCGTACGGCGCGGCGCGGCGTGCGGCCAAGGCCACAGGCAGCCTGATGCCCCCCGCGCATATTCTTAATGCCCCGACGCGACTGATGCAGGATATCGGCTACGGCAAGGGGTATGAATATGACCACGATGCGGAAGAAGGCTTTTCAGGACAGAACTATTTCCCAGATGGCATGCGCCGTCAGAACTTCTACACCCCTACTGGCAGAGGGTATGAGCGCGAGGTAAGGCATAGGTTGGAAACATGGGCCCGCTTGCGGGATCGGCGACAGTCGTGAATATCGCAGCATGAGTGTTGTCAATCTTACCGTAACGGAAGACGAGGCCGGTATCCGCCTTGACCGTTATTTCCGCCGCCATTACCCGCACCTGACACAGGGGGCGTTGCAGAAACTGTGCCGCACAGGGCAGATCCGGGTGGATGGCCGCCGGGTGGATGCCTCGACCCGGCTGGAGCCAGGGCAGAGTGTGCGCGTGCCACCCATCCCCATGGCCGCCAAGCCCAGCCGCGATGTTCCGCGCCCGCTGGACGAACGCCTTGTGCGGGAAATCCGGGGCATGGTGCTCTATCAGGACGCGCATCTGATCGTGCTGAACAAGCCTGCGGGGCTTGCAGTGCAGGGTGGGCCGGGCATTACTAAGCATGTTGATATGATGCTGGATGGCCTGCGCGAGGGGGACGATCCGCGCCCCCGGCTTGTACATCGTATTGACCGGGACACATCGGGGATTCTCCTGCTGGCTAGAACACCGGGGGTGGCGGCGCGGCTTGCAGCGTCCTTCCGGGGGCGGGATATTAAAAAAATTTACTGGGCTGTGGTGGTCGGCAGGCCTGACCCGCAGGCCGGGGAAATTGACCAGCCACTGGTCCGCCTTGGGGCTGGGCCGGGGGCCCTGACCGTTGCAGCCGACCGCAAGGACCGAGATGCCCAGTCGGCCCGCTCGGTTTACGAGGTGCTGGATTCGGCAGCGCGTAAATTCTCATGGCTGGAACTGTCCCCTCTGACGGGGCGTACCCACCAGTTGCGTGTGCATTGCGAGTCTTTGGGGACCCCGATTCTGGGTGACCCCAAATACGGCGGCCCGCTTGCTCATCCTTCGGGCATGACTGACCAGTTGCACCTGCATGCCCGCATGCTGGACATGCCGCATCCGGCAGGGGGGCGGCTGTCTGTCAGTGCGGAACTGCCCGCGCATATGAAAGGCACCTTCCGCGATCTGGGCTTTACGGCGGGCGCAACGCCAGCCCCCGTACGCCGGGGCGGATAACAGCGGGGGCAAGCCATGCGGCTGAAGTGGAAGATCGGGCTTGTTGCCAGTGCTGTTGTGCTGGCTGTGGGGGGCGGCACCATTGTGTCCGCCACGCGTGATGCAGGCTGGCTGCGTGGGCGGGTGGTTGATGCCGTGCAGGCCCGGACAGGGCGGCAGGTGCATATTGGCCGCCTGAATGTCTGGTTGCTCCCCTTCCCGTGGGTGGAGGCGCGTGATGTCAGGCTGGCGGGTGTGGACGGCGCGGATATGCTGGTTGTCCGGCAGGTGCGCGCCAGACTGTCCCTGACACCGCTGTTTGCCCACCGCATGGTGTTCCGCTCAGTCAGTGTCATGGGGGCGACACTGAGGTTGCAGCGTCTGCCCGATGGCCGCGCGGACTGGGATTTCCAGCCCGAAGCTACCGCTGGCAGTACCTCCGTTGCCGCAGGTCCGGGTCGCCTGCATTGGAACCTTGGACTTGCCGATGTTACTCTCAGCCAAGGGGAACTGCGGTGGGATGACCAATTCGCCCATCACACCGGGGCTGTTGATCTGCCCCATGCCCGCCTGACCGGGCTGGATGGCACTGCGCCGGATGTGAATATCCAGGGGACAAAAAATCAGGCCCGGTTTGAACTGACAGGCCAGACAGGCCCGCTGTTGCCTCTGGCGCAGACACTCCCTTTGCAACTGCGGCTGTCGCTTAACGCTGGGGGGCGCAGCCTTGGGTTGGCCCATCTGGATGGTGTGCTTCATCCCGGGCAGGCGGAGGGGGGCTTAAGCCTGCATACGGGCGGCTCTGTCGGGCATCTGGAGGATCTGGGGCTGTTTTTCCCCCATGCTGGCCTGCCTGCGGCGCGGAATGTGTCGCTCGATGTCACGCTGGGCGGTGTGTGGCGTGAGCCTCAATTGCTCGGGCTGCATGGGCGGGCTGAGGATATAACCCTGCCGGACAGCCCCGCTGGGCTTGCGCTGCAAAGGCTGGGTTTTGATGCCGCCGGTGCAGATACGCCGCTGTCTTTCAAGCTGGAAGGGCAACTGGCGGGGCAGGCAACAGTGCTGTCTGGCGCATGGGGGAATGCTGCGACTGTGGGACGTGCCCTGCTGGCGCAGGATACTGCCCCCCTGCCGCTGGATGTAACGCTGGCGCAGGGCGAGGCGCATGTGCATGCTGTGGGGCAGGCCGGTGCCGGGGCATCGGAACTGGATGTTGATGGCGCGCTAGACCGCCTGACATTGCCCCCCAACTGGCCGGGGCTGACAGGGTTTACGGTCAAGGGGCATGTTGCTGCGGCGGAAACCGCGCATCTGCTGGCTCAGTCCGATTGGAATGCCCGCCTGTCGGCTCTGACAGCATCGGCCGACATGCAGGCGGCATCGGTGGTCTGGCAGGGGCTGACATGGACCGGGGCTGCTCTGCACGGCAATGTGCAGGGTGGGCAGTTAACTCTGGACCCGGTCAGCGCGCAGGCTGATGGCCGTGCGCAGAGTGGGCGTTTTGTTTATACAGCTTCGGCTACGGGGCCGCAGTTCAGTGTTGAGGCTCATCCAGTTCTGCTGCCTCTGTCCGCTGTGCAGGGGTGGCTGGGCTGGCCGCCTGACATGCAGGGTGTTGCACAGTTTGTAGGGGCTGTTTCCGCCGGTGGGGCAACACAGGCTGCTCTCTGGCAAAGTCTGGTAGGGCATGTGGGTATCTCGGTTGTTGACGGTGCGGTGCGGGCCAATGTGCTCAAAACCCTGCTGGGGCCGAATGTGCCAGCCAAAGGCACGCTGCCCGTGCGGTGTTTTGGCGCGCATCTACAGTTTGCTGACGGGGCTGCCCATATCGACCAGTTGGGTTTTGAGAGTGATGTCCTGCATGTGCGTGGGCATGGCACTGTAACGCTGGCCACGGGCGCTTTGGACATGCATTTGGAGCCACATGTGCTGCTGGGTGGGGCTGCCGCGTCATCCTCAGTGCGCCTGCGCGGCACATGGGTTGCCCCTGCTCTGAGTATGGAAACGGCGGAAGATGGCCGCTACGGTATAACGATCGGTGGTGGTGCGGAGGATGGCGGCGAGACCTGTCAGCCCCTGCTTGCCGCCGCCCGGGAGGGAGAGGGCGGGCCAGCGGCCCCGCCGCTCAAACCCCGCAAGGAGGATAAGGTGATGAAACTGCTGCACGGTCTGGGGCTGTTCCAGTGAGCGAACCTACGCGAGATATGCTGGCCGGGCGGCAGCCCGCCGGGCGCAAGCGCTTTTGGAAAGAGGCTGATGTCGTGCAGGAGGCCGAGGGCTTTGCTGTGCGGTTGGATGGCCGCACTGTGCGCCTGCCTGCCGGGACAGCCCTGTCTGTGCCATCCCGCGCTCTGGCGGAGGCTCTGGCGGCAGAATGGCGCGCGGCGGGCCTGGGCGAAAGCGGGCGTTTTGTGCCAGCAGACCTGCCGCTGACAGGCATTGCAGGCTCCATGCTTGAGCGTATTCCACAAGCGCGTGACGGCGTGATCCAGAGCCTGCTGGCTTACGCCAATAGCGACCTGCTGTGCTACCGTGATGCTGCGGGCAGTGCCCTCGCACGGCAGCAGGCGGAGGTATGGGACCCGTTGTTGCAGCAATTGGAGGCTGCTCATGGGTGCCGCCTGACAGTCACATCGGGTGTCATGCCTATCTGCCAGACAGATGATGTGTTGCGCCGCCTGTACCATGTGCTGGGCACCAGCGCGCAGGAGGAACTGGCGGTGCTGGGGGTTGTCGTGCCTGCTCTTGGCAGTCTGGCGCTCGGGCTGCTGATGTTTGAGGCGGGGATGGAGGCCCAGATACTGGTCCACGCTGCAACGCTGGATGAGCAGATCCAGATGGCAACCTGGGGGGTGGATACGGAGGTCACAGACCGGATCGCTGCCTTGCAGGATGAAGTTGGCTGCGCCATGCGCTTCCTTGCGCTATACAGGCAGGGCTGAGCCTGTGCCAGCAAGCGGCTTGACATAGGGCCTGCGGGTACCGTAAGTTGTCCTCTACAAATCAGGACCGCCACCTCGCGAGTGTTCGCGCAGTGGCGTGTTTCTCTATGGGGTGTTGTTCTGTTGTTCGAAGCTCTTTCAGGCAGACTATCGGGGGTTTTTGACGGGCTGGCCAAACGTGGCGCGCTGTCCGAAGCCGATGTCATGGAGGCCATGCGCGAAGTGCGTCTGGCCATGCTGGACGCCGACGTTGCGCTGCCTGTGGTCAAGGACTTCGTCAACAAGGTGCGCGAAGGCGCTGTCGGGCATGAGGTGCTGGAAAGCATCTCCCCCGGTCAGGCCGTTGCCAAGATTGTTAACGATGCGCTGATCGATGCGCTGGGTGGTGCAGGGGCTGTGCCCCTCAACCTCAGCGCTACGCCTCCTGTGCCTGTCCTGATGGTCGGTTTGCAGGGGTCGGGCAAGACCACCACATCGGGCAAGCTGGCGCTGCGGCTGAGAACGCGTGAGCGTAAGAAAGTGCTTCTGGCATCGCTCGATACGCAGCGCCCTGCCGCGCAGTTGCAGCTTGCCCAGTTGGCGGAGCAGGCGGGTGTTGTCTCCCTGCCCATCGTGGCCGGGCAGACCCCGGTGGAAATCGCCCACCGTGCGCTCGATACCGGGCGGCGCGAAGGGTATGATGTTGTTATCCTCGACACCGCAGGTCGTCTGTCCATAGACGAAGCGCTGATGGAGGAAGTGCGTCAGATCCGTGACGCAACAAACCCGGCGGAAACCCTGCTGGTCGTGGATGCCATGACCGGGCAGGACGCGGTCAATACCGCCAAGTCCTTTAACGAGGCTGTGGGTGTGACCGGCGTGGTGATGAGCCGTATGGATGGTGATGCGCGCGGTGGCGCGGCCCTGTCCATGAAGGCCATTACCGGCGCGCCGATCAAGCTGACGGGCTCGGGCGAAAAGCTTGACGCGCTGGAGGAATTCCACCCCGAGCGCGTGGCTGGCCGTATCCTTGGTCTGGGTGATATCGCCGGGCTGGTTGAAAAGGCCGCCGATACCCTCGACCACGAGGAAGGCGAGCGTCTGGCCAACCGCATGATGGCTGGCAAGTTCGATCTGGACGACTATGCGTCCCAGATCCGCCAGATCAACAAGCTGGGGTCCATTTCCGGCATTCTCGGCATGCTGCCGGGAATGGGTAAGGTCAAGGAAGCTCTGGGGGACAAGGACCTTGATACGTCCATCCTCCGCAAGCATCAGGCCATTATCTCGTCCATGACCAAGGCGGAGCGTCGCACGCCCGCCATTATCAAGGCGTCCCGCAAGAAGCGGATTGCCGCCGGGTCTGGCACCACGGTTCAGGATGTCAACAAGCTGCTCAAGCAGTTTGAAATGATGTCCACAATGATGAAGCGCTTTAACAAGCTTGGCGTCAAAGGTCTTATGCGCCAGGGGATGTCCGCGCTCATGCCCAAGGGAATGGGCGGAGGTTCGCCGGGTGGGCCCGGTGGGTCTCCCTTCCGCTAAGGCGGATTTTCCTAGGGTAGTTTTTTCAGGTTTTAGTTATCAGGGTCTGGAGTAGTCTGAATGAGTCTTAAAATTCGTCTTGCCCGCGCAGGTGCCAAAAAGCGTCCTTACTACCACATCGTGGTGGCCGACAGCCGCAGCCCGCGTGACGGCCGTTTCATCGAAAAGGTTGGCGCATACAACCCGATGCTGCCGTCCGAACACGCTGACCGCGTGCGTCTGGTTGGTGAGCGCATCACCCACTGGCTGTCCCAGGGCGCACAGCCGACCGACCGCGTGGCTCGCTTCCTTGGCAATGCTGGCCTGGCCGAAAAGCCTGCCTTCCGTGAGCAGCCCAAGAAGTCCGCGCCCAAGAAGCGCGCTCAGGAACGTGCAGCCGCTGCCGCCAAGGCCGCGGAAGCCGCAGCCTGATAACGGCTAGTTCCGCATGAGCCCTGATCTCGTCCTGATCGGTGTTGTGGGTAAACCGCATGGTGTGCGCGGCCTTGTGCGCGTGCATGCCTATGCGCAGGACCCCATGTCGCTTGAGATGTATGAGACCTTGCTGGACGACCAGGGCCGCCAGTGGTCCCTGCGGTGGCGTGGGGCAGATGGTGTGGCGGAACTGAGCGACGCCAAGGGCAGGCCGCTGGCAGACAGAACGCAGGCGCAGGAGGTGGTCAATACCCGCCTCTACGTGCCCCGTTCCGCCCTGCCGGAGCCTGAGGAAGAAGAATTCTACCACGCTGATCTGATCGGCATGGAAGCGTTTGAAAACTCCCTGTCGCTCGGGCGTGTTGCCATGGTCCATGACTATGGCGGTGGTGCCAGCCTTGAACTTGCCGGTGGCGTGCTTGTGCCTTTTACCAAGGCCTGTGTGCCACGCATCGACCTGGAAGCCCGCACCCTGCAAGTCTGCCGCCCGGATGAAATTTCGGGCGAGGAAGGGCAGGGCGTTGGCCGCAAGCGGGAGCCCGCCGCGCCATGACATGGCAGGCAACCGTGCTGACACTCTTTCCGGACATGTTTCCGGGCCATCTGGGGCAGTCCCTTGCCGGGCGTGCACTGGATAATGGCCTGTGGTCATGCCGGACTGAAGACATGCGGTTGCACGGTCTGGGGCGGCACCGGGCGGTGGATGATACGCCGTTTGGCGGTGGTGCCGGTATGGTTATCCGTCCTGACGTGGTGGATGCGGCTCTGGCCGCCAGCCAGGCCGGGGCAGATGTGCCGCGCATCTACCTGACCCCACGCGGTCGTCCATTAAGCCAGAGGGATGTGCGGCGTTATGCTGCAAGCCCCGGTGTGCTGCTGCTGTGTGGTCGTTTTGAAGGGGTGGATGAGCGCGTGCTTGAAGCCCGCGGCCTGGAGCAGGTTTCCATCGGGGACTATGTCCTTTCCGGTGGGGAGACTGCGGCTCTGGTGTTGCTGGATGCATGCGTGCGGTTGTTGCCCGGTGTCATGGGCAGTGAAGACAGCGGCGTGGAGGAAAGTTTTTCCGAAGGGCTGCTGGAATACCCGCACTATACCCGCCCCGCAGAATGGGACGGGCGTGCGGTGCCAGATATCCTGCTATCGGGCAACCATGCGGCCATTGCGGCGTGGCGGCAGGCGCAGGCGGAAGAAATAACGCGGGAAAGACGGCCGGACCTGTGGTCTGCCTGGCTGGACCGCAGGGAAAAAACAGGGCTGTAGCTGTGGGCGGGGCCGCACAGACAGACCACTTTGGGGTTTGAGGAAGGATACCGAGATGAACATCATTCAGCAGTATGAAGCTGCGGAAATCGCACGCCTGACAGCCGTGCGCGCCGTGCCGGAATTTGAAGCAGGCGACACCGTGCGCGTGTCCGTGCAGGTTAAGGAAGGTGAGCGCGTGCGTCTGCAGGCGTTTGAAGGCGTTGTGATTGCCCGTTCCAACAAGGGCCTGAACAGCAACTTCACCGTGCGCAAGATTTCCAACGGTGAAGGTGTGGAGCGCGTGTTCCCGCTGTATGCCCCCACGGTTGCCGAAATCAAGGTTGTGCGTCGTGGTAAGGTGCGCCGCGCGAAGCTGTATTACCTGCGTGGTCGTAGCGGTAAGTCCGCCCGTATCGCGGAACGCCCGCGTGAGGTCGTTGCTCCGACCGCAGGCTGATTTGGCCGTGGGGCTGCCAGCACTGGCAGCCCGGGGTGATCTGGTGATCTGCGGAACCCGGCTGGCCTCGCCAGCCGGGTCTTTCCAATGGTAGGTATGCCACCTACATGTTCCTTCTGGAGCATGCTGGTGTGCGACAGGGTATTAAAGGAGGAGGCCATGGGGCCACGTACATTGTTCGACAAGATCTGGGACGATCATGTCGTGGAAACCCTACCGGATGGCACCTCCATTCTTTATATCGACCGGCACCTTGTCCATGAAGTGACAAGCCCACAGGCCTTTGAAGGTCTGCGGCTGGCGGGACGCAAGCTGCGGCACCCGGAAAACACCATCGCGGTTGTTGACCATAATGTGCCGACATCCGACCGCACCCAGCCGATCGAGGAAGCGGAAAGCCGCAACCAGATCGAAACGCTGGAACGCAACGTGCGTGAGTTCGGCGTGCCGTATTTCCCGCTGCTGTCCTCCAACCAGGGTATTGTCCACGTTGTCGGGCCGGAGCAGGGCATTTCCCTGCCGGGCATGACCATTGTCTGTGGGGATTCTCATACCTCCACCCATGGGGCCATGGGCTCGCTAGCGTTTGGTATCGGCACGTCCGAAGTCGAGCATGTCATGGCGACGCAGACCATTCTGCAGCGACCTGCCAAGAACATGCGCGTGACGGTGGAGGGCGTGCCCGGACCGGGTGTGTCCGCCAAGGACATCATGCTGGCCATTATCGGGCATATCGGCACGGCAGGCGGCACCGGCCATGTTATCGAATTCGCCGGGTCTGCCATCCGCGGGCTGGACATGGCCGGGCGTATGACCATCTGCAATATGGCGATCGAAGCCGGTGCCCGTGCAGGGCTGGTTGCCCCCGATGATACGACTTTTGAATACGTTCGTGGCCGCCCCTTTGCTCCCAAGGGTGATGACTTTGAAAAGGCTGTTGCCTGGTGGCGCACACTGGCGACGGACGATGGCGCGCAGTTTGACAAGGAGGTCACGCTGCGGGCGGAAGATATCAGCCCCACGCTGACATGGGGCACCAGTCCCGAAACCGTGCTGCCCATTACCGGCCATGTGCCAGACCCCGGCAATGAGGCTGATGAAAGCACACGCGCCCAGATGGTGCGGATGCTTGACTATATGGGCCTTGAGCCCGGCCAGCCGATTGCGGGCACGCCGGTCGATGTCGTGTTTATTGGCTCCTGCACCAACAGCCGGATCGAAGACCTGCGCGCTGCTGCCCAGATTGCTGCGGGCCGCAAGGTTGCCGAGGGCGTGCGCGCCATGATCGTGCCGGGGTCGGGCAATGTGAAGCGGCAGGCGGAAGAGGAAGGTCTGGACCGTATTTTCCTCGATGCCGGGTTTGAATGGCGTGAAGCCGGGTGCTCTATGTGCCTGGGCATGAACCCTGACCGCCTGACACCGGGCCAGCGTTGTGCCTCCACCTCAAACCGGAACTTTGAGGGACGGCAGGGGCCGGGTGGGCGCACGCATCTGCTTTCTCCCGCCATGGCTGCTGCTGCTGCCGTGCGTGGTTGCCTGACCGATGTGAGGGAACTGGTATAATGGATAAATTCGCCACACTGTCGGCTGTCGCAGCGGCTCTGCCCGAAGCCAACATTGATACCGACAAGATTATCCCCGCACGCTTTCTCAAGACCACCCAGCGCACCGGCTTGGGCAAGCATGCGTTTGACGCCATGCGCTACACGCCAGATGGTGCGGAAAACCCGGATTTTGTGCTCAACCGTGAGCCATGGCGCAAAGCCGAAATCTTGGTTACGTATGAAAACCTTGGCTGCGGCTCCTCGCGCGAGCATGCGCCTTGGGCACTGCTGGACTTTGGCATCCGCTGCGTGATTGCGCCGTCTTTTGCGGATATTTTCTTCAACAACTGTTTCAAGAACGGCATCCTGCCCATCCGTCTCCCGCGGGAGGTGTGCGACACCCTGATGGCCGACGCCAGCATGGGGGCCAATGCCCGCATGACGGTGGATCTGGCCCGCCAGGTGATTGTCCGCCCCGATGGTGAGGAAGTGGCTTTTGATGTGGACCCTTTCCGCAAGCACCTGCTGCTTGAAGGGCTGGATGATATTGGCCAGACCCTTCAGCACGAAGGGGAAATAGGCGGTTATGAAAGCCGCAAGCGTCAGGAAAAGCCCTGGATGCCATCCATTCATATCGACTGATTTTTTCATATTTGGAGTGCCGTCATGACCGAGCAGAAGCCGTCCTACAAACTTCTTGTCCTGCCGGGTGACGGCATTGGCCCAGAAATCATGCATGAAGTCAGCCGCGTCATTACGTGGCTGGAAAACAACCGGAACGTCTCCTTCGATCTGACATACGATCTGGTTGGCGGGGCCTCTCTTGCTGAATATGGCGTGCCGATCCGTGATGAGGTGATCGAGAAAGCCTGGGCGTCCGACGCTGTTCTGTTCGGCTCCGTGGGGGACCCCAAATGGGGCCATGTCGGTTTTGACAAGCGCCCCGAGGTTGCCATCCTCAAGTTGCGGCAGGAACTGGGGCTGTTTGCCAACCTGCGTCCCGCCAAGGTGTTTGACGCTCTGATCGACGCCAGCACGCTCAAGCCTGATGTGGTGCGTGGTCTCGACATCATGATCGTGCGTGAAACCGTGGGCGGCATCTACTTTGGTGAGCCCCGGGGTATTGAAACCCTGGAAGATGGCAGCAAACGCGGCATCAACACGGAAGTTTACACCACCTCGGAAATCGAGCGTGTTGCCCGTGTGGCCTTTGACCTGGCACGCAAGCGTTCCAACCGTGTCTGCTCGGTGGAAAAGTGTAACGTCATGGAAAGCGGCCTGCTGTGGAAAGAGGTCGTGACCGATGTGCATGCGCGTGAATTCCCGGATGTGACCCTCAGCCACATGCTGGCCGACAACTGTGCCATGCAGCTTGTGCGCAACCCGCGTCAGTTTGATGTGCTGGTGACAGGCAACCTGTTTGGTGACCTGCTGTCCGACTTGGCCTCCATGCTGACAGGCAGCCTTGGCATGCTGCCGTCAGCAACGCTGGGGGCGGTGCAGGACAACGGCAAGCGTCCGGCCCTGTATGAGCCCATCCATGGTAGCGCACCGGATATTGCTGGCCAGGGTATTGCCAACCCGATTGCTCAGGTTCTGTCGTTTGCCATGCTGCTGCGGTACTCGCTGAACATGCTGGATGATGCAGACCTGATCGAGCAGGCTGTCTCCAACGTGCTGGCCAGCGGCCTGCGCACAGCCGATATCATGTCCGAAGGTATGGCGCGTGTTGGCACCTCTGTCATGGGTGACGCCATCGTGCGTGAACTGGACAAGCTGGTGAAATAAGAGACCCGGATACGGTGCTCGTGATGGCTTTCGCACATCACTCATGAGGGATTAGGGAGGGGCATAAAGCCTCTCCCGGATAGCGCCGCAGTCCATAAAAAAAGCCGCTCTGTAAGGGGCGGCTTTTTTTATGCTCTCGGGGAGGGAGCACGAACAAAAAAGGCAAAGAAAAAGGCCGCTCGCCTGCGCGAAACGGCCTTTGTCATCCCGGAAGGGGAAGGCTTAGAAGCCTTCGCGTTCCAGACGCTTGCGCTCCATCTTGCGGGCGCGACGCACGGCCTCGGCCGCTTCACGCGCTTTGCGCTCGGACGGCTTTTCGAAATGGCGGCGCAGCTTCATTTCACGGAAGATACCTTCACGCTGCATTTTTTTCTTGAGCGCCTTGAGAGCCTGATCGACATTGTTGTCACGGACGAGAACGTGCACTTGGTCACTAACCCCTGTTCATAAAAACCCGGTCACCCGGTTTTTTGAAAATCAAAAAAGGACAGGACACCGCCGCACTCGGTGAGATACGTCGATTCCTCTGCTGGCGGCCTCTATAACACGGGCTCAGGACAAGATACAATTCGTTCTTGCGTTCCAAACCTACACCAAAGAGTGTTTTTCGCACCTGTCAGCAGGACGAGGGGAAAGTAAAACAAATGGCGGTACTTGCAATAGCCCGTATGGGCCACCCGATCCTGCGCCAGATCGCCCGGCCGGTGGACAACATCGCGGATGCCGACATCCAGCGCCTGATTGCCGATATGCATGAAACACTGGCGGACAGCGGAGGTGTTGGCCTTGCTGCACCGCAGGTTCATGCGTCTGTGCGGCTGTTTTTATATTCGGTGCCGCAGGCTCGCTCGGAAGGGGAGGATGACCCGGCCCTGCCTGTGCAGGTCATCATCAACCCGGAGATCACGCCGGTGGATGACGAACAGGTGCTACAGATGGAGGGCTGCCTCTCGATCCCCGGTCTGCGGGGGGAGGTGCCACGCTATAGGCGCGTGCGTTACAAGGGGCTGGACCAGCACGGGCAGGTGGTGGAGGGTGTGGCCACAGGCTTTCGTGCGCATGTCATGCAGCATGAAATGGACCATCTTGACGGCATTCTCTATCCCATGCGGATGACGGATCTGACACGGTTGGGATTTGACACTGAAATGATACGCTATGGGGCAAGGGCATGAGCATTCTGAACGGCAAGATCGAACAGCTACTGTCCCTTGCTGTTGCAACGGTGGCTGCGGGTGTCATGCCTGCCCCAATGGAGCATGATCCCGACCGGGATGCCGCATTACGCTCTCTGGCGGCTGTGGCAGGTCAGCAGGGGTGGAGTATGGAGGCGTTGCGGGCGTTCGCTGGCCCGCAGGCAGACCTGCTTTTCCCCGGTGGAGAAGCTGAGCTGCTGGAGGCCTGGTCCGACCTGTGTGACCGGGATATGGCCGACGCCATGTGTGAAACAGACGAGCCGCGCCTGAGTGGCCGTGTGCGGGCGGCCTTGCTGTACCGCCTGCCCGCGGATGAGGGCAGGCGGACGGCAGCGGCAAAGGGCATGAGCCTGCTGCTGACACCGCAGGGGCAGGTCGTGTTCCGCCGGGCATGGATGCGCAGTGTCAATGCCCTGTGGCAGGCCGCGCAGGATGATTCGGCAGGGGTCGCCTACGTGACCAAGCGCCTGACGCTGGGCAATATTTACGCTCTGTCTTTTCTCTACTGGCTGGCCCGTGGGCAGGATGCTGCGGCCATGGCTGCCTTTGTGGACAGGCAGTTGGCGTTGGTCCTGCGGTTTGGACGCTTTCGCGCCAAGCTGGCAGCAGGGCGTTCCGCAGCACCTGCGGGTGCTGCAGCTCTGTAAGATGGCGCAGGCATGACCCTTCCACCACAGCGGGACAGTGCCGGGGCAGATTTGCTCTTTCTGCGGGAAGAGCGCCTACGCATGGCCCAAACACTCATGTTTCTGGCCGGGCGTGACATGGCGGAAGCTGTGGCCCCGACACTGGAGGAACTGGATCTCGGGCGGGCACATTATCGTGTTCTGCAGGTTCTGGCCTTCAGCCCCGATATACCCGTCAGCCGCTTGCAGGACATTCTGGGCGTGACCAAGCAGAGTCTTGGGCGAACCCTGCGGGAGTTGGAGGTGCGCGGCTACCTGGGGGCCAAACCCGGCAGGCAGGACAGGCGGCAGAGGTTGCTGTGCCTCAGCCCGCAGGGGCGTGAGGTCGAGGCGCGGCTGTTTGCGGTGGTGCGACGGCACCTGATGACTGCCTACAGGGAGGCCGGAGGCACCGCTGTGGAAGGTTTCCGACGGGTCATGCGTGGCATGCTGTCGGAACATAGCCGGGAATTGCTGGCCGATGACGTTGCTGGCCGAAGGGAGGGACCCCATGGCGCCTGATCAGATCGAGCCTGAAGATTTTACCGCCCCCCATGTCATGGTGGTGGATGATGACCCACGCCTGCGCCGCCTGTTGCGGCGTTATCTGTTTGAGCATGGTTTCAGGGTCAGTGTTGCCGCCTCGGCCGAGGAGGCACGGCAGAGCCTGCAAGGCATCCAGCCCGACGCCATTGTGCTCGACATCGGCCTGCCGGGTGAAAACGGGCTGGAACTGACAAACGCCCTGCGGCTGGCAGGGCAGGATTTGCCCATTGTGCTGCTGACAGCCAGAGGGGAGCCTGCCGATCGTATTACCGGGCTGGAGGCCGGTGCGGACGACTATCTGGGCAAGCCCTTTGAGCCCAAGGAACTGCTTTTGCGCCTCAAGGCCCATTTGCGGCGGCATCAGCCAGTGCCGGTTACGGATAATCTGCGGGTTGTCAGGCTGGGCGACAAGGAGTTTGATCCTGTCCGACTGATGCTGTCCGGCCCGGACGGCAGTATCCACCTGACGGGAGGGGAGGCCGCCTTGCTGGCGGTGCTGGCCCGCAAACCGAACGAGGTTTTCTCGCGCGAGGAGATCGCCAAGGCTCTGGAAATGACCGAGATTGGAGAGCGCGCGGTGGATGTGCAGGTGACACGCCTGCGCCGTTGTATCGAGCCAGACCCGCGTGAGCCGCGCTTTCTGCATACCGTGCGGGGGCGTGGTTACGTCCTCAAGCCCGGCCTGTAGCTGTGAGGGTGTTCAGGCGGCTGTCAGGCTGGTGCCGGGCTTTCCTGTGCAGGCAGGACGTGGAAAAATCTGTCCGTCGTGTTCTGCCGGGGTCGCTGCTGGGGCGGTCCCTGCTGATTGTGCTGTTTCCGTTGCTGATCACGCAGGCGATCGCGCTGGAACTTTTTTACGGCAATTTTCTCAAGGTCGTATCCCGGCGGCTGTCCGACAGTGTCACATCGGAAATCGTGCTGTCCCTGAATGCGCTGGAACGCTTCAAACAGCCGGAAGACAAGGCATGGTTTCTCGACCAGGCCCAGCAGCACCTCCAGCTGGTTGAAACCTGGCATGCTGGCGCGCATCTGACCCGCTTTGGGTCCACCCATGTTTTGGGGCCAATGGATGATGCGCTGGCCAAGGCTCTGACAACTTCCATCCATTACCCATTTTTTGTCCGGTGGCGCAAAAGCCCCTACAAAGTCCGCATTTCCATCCAGATGCCCGATGGCGTTCTGGCAGTGGAAGTCCCGCGCAAGCGGCTGGATATGGGGCAGATCTGGCTATTTGTGGCCTGGACCGTGGGCAGTACGCTGCTGCTGTTTGTCATTGCCAGCCTGTTCATGCGTAATCAGGTGCGTGCGATCCGCCGACTGGCCCATGCGGCAGAGGAATTTGGCCTTGGGCGGGATGCAGGGCCAATCCGCCCGGTCGGTGCGCGTGAGGTGCGTATGGCGGCTGTGGCCTTTAACCGCATGCAGGACAGAATCTATCGCTTTGTTGTGCAGCGTACGGGTGTTCTGGCCGGTGTTTCACATGATTTGCGGACACCTCTGGCGCGCCTGCGCCTGTCCCTTGCCATGCTGCCCCAAGATGGTGCCGTGCGAGCAGAGGATATCCGGCAGGATGTTGAGGATATGGTCGGTGATGTGGTGGAAATGGAACACATGATCGACAGCTACCTCGCCTTTGCCCGTGGAGAGGGGGCCGAGACAGCCGAGCCTGTCGAGCTTGCGCCCTTTCTGGAGGATGTTGTGGCGGCAGCTCGCAGGGCTGGCGGGCATATTCTGGAACTGGATGTGCCCCAGGACCTGCATGTGCACATGCGGGCGGATGCCATGCGGCGCACATTTGGCAACCTGCTGGATAACGCCCGCAGGCATGATGCCAGTGTGACGGTCAGCGCCCGGCGGGTTGGGAAATCCGTGTGTATTCTGGTGGATGACAACGGCCCCGGTATCCCCCCAGAACGGCGCGAGAGCATGCTGCGGGCCTTTGAGAGTGGTCGTACCGGGGGGTCTGGCCTGGGGCTGACCATCGCACGTGACATTGTGCGGGCCCATGGGGGCGATCTGGAGCTTGATTCGGCACCTGCCGGGGGGCTGCGGGTACGGCTTATGCTGCCCCTGTAACCCAGGCATCAGGGAATAGGGATGGTCCCCTGATGCGGGTTGTCAGGCTAGAGGGAGTTGCCTGACCCAAAGTGGCCGGGCCCCTGATTGTAGCTGCCCATGCCGCCCATGGAGCCACCCGCAGCGCCAGTGCCCATCAGGTTCTGCATCGGGTTGTAGCGGCCAACATTGCCCAGGATCTGCTGGAAGACGTTGATCTTGGTGCCCGGGGTCGGTGTGGTGGTGGATACCATGGCCACAGGCATTGCATCCTTACGGTTAAGGGTGCGGATGCTGTCCAGCGTCCCGGCTTCACCAAACTTCAGCACCACAACCTGCTGCTTGGAAATATGCGGGAAATCCATGGGCACCAGATGGGTGGTCATGGAAACATAAATCCAGGTGTTGTCATCAAACGCCCCCTTGGTGGTGGGGGAGCCCATAAGGTCAACCACGTCCGAGCGGGTGCTGGTGCCGGGCACGAGCTGGTTATAGTCATCGGGCTCCACAAGGGAGCCTCGGGGCATGGGGGTCGGGCCGAAAACAGCACAGCCTGATAGCACCAGGACCGCGGCAAGCGCTCCGCAAGTGTGCCGCAGGGTGGTCATGCGGATCTGGCGTGGCAGTCTCATAGGGTTTGGTTTTCCCAACGGCAAGGTGATATGCATCTGGCACAGGCCTTTCTGTCGGATGCCCCAACCGTTACGGGGCGTCAATTCCTGAAAGGCCATTTCCTACGTAAATGCGTGATTGCACCCCAGGAAATGCCCGATATGATAGCGCTATCCCGCAGGCCTGACGCCCGTTGGGCAGGGCCATGGCGGGTGCCACGCACGGCCAGCTCAGGAGGCTGACATGACTCACAGGCCAGAATTTTCCTACCCGATGGCGGTTCGCCGAATCGGGGAAAGCGGGATGGAAATCACGGTGGAAGCCACGCCAGAGGACTGTAAGCGCATAGCCCAGCGCCTGAAACTGGCCGAAGTCAGCATGCTGCGCTGCCGCTATGACCTGCGGTACGAGGGGCGTGGGGTTGTCGTGGCGCAAGGTGCGCTGGCGGCCCGATTCATGCAGACCTGTGTTGTCAGCCTTGAGACATTTGAGGATATGATGACCGGGTCTTTTGTGGTTCGTTTCGTCCCGGCCGAACAGTTTGTTGACCCCGACATGGCCGATATGGATGCGGTTGACGAAATTCCGTATGAAGGACAGACGGTTGATCTGGGTGAGGCTGCGGTCGAGCAGTTCGCGCTTGATCTGGACCCGTATCCTCACGCGCCGGATGTCGTGCTTCCGCCAGGGCTTGTGCTGGAAACGGACGAGGTGGATACACCCCCAAGTCGGGATGGGGATGAAGAAAAGGTAAGCCCCTTTGCAGCGCTTTCGCGCTGGCGGGGTGGGCAGGCCTGAGGAATGGTGAAAGGCTGCGCTGGGGTTTTCATGCGCGGATTGCTTGCGAAAACGCCTGCTGTCTGCTAGAGCCCCCGGCTCAGTCTGGTTGATAAACCGAATGGTGCTGTCTGGCGGGGCGACGGAACGCGCGGCCAGGCGTTTTTTAACTTGTCGTTAACAGGAAGGGGCTCAGGCTCATGGCCGTACCCAAAAAGAAAACCTCGCCCTCTCGTCGTGGCATGCGTCGCAGCCATGAAGCCCTCCGGGTTGAAGCCCATGCCGAATGCGGCAACTGCGGCGAACTGAAGCGCCCGCACCACGTGTGCAGCCACTGCGGTCACTACGACGGCCGTGAAGTTGTTGCGGCTGGCAAGGCGCTGAAGGTTGCCGTTCGCGCCTGATTTTACAGGTGTGAGCATGGGGTGCCGTAGCCGTAGTGCAACGACAGGGGCAGGTATCTGCGGCATGGCAGAGAAGCAGGCATGAACAAGACCGAGATTCCAGACAGTTTTCTTTCCGACACGGACGAGGTGTTCAGCCTTGCGGTGGACGGAATGGGCGGTGACGGAGCTCCGGAAATTGTTGTGGCCGGTCTGGCTCTTGCCGCCGAACGTCACCGTGGCATCAAAGTGCTGCTGATCGGTGACGAAGCCCAGCTTCTGCCTTTGCTGGCCCGATACCCCAAGGCTGCGGCCATCTGCACAGTGTGGCATACAGGCAGCACCGTTTCCATGGACATGAAGCCGACCGCCGCACTGCGGCTGCGGCAGTCGTCCATGCGTCTGGCCATGGACGCCGTGGCCAGCGGGCGCGCCAGGGGCGTGGTTTCTGCTGGTAACAGCGGTGCCATGCTGGCTTTGGCCAAGATCGTGGTCAAAACCCTGCCGGGCATATCGCGCCCCGCCATGGCGGCTATCAGCCCGACCATCAAGGGCGATGTTGTCATGCTCGACCTCGGTGCGAACGTGGCATGCGACTGGCGCAATCTGGTCGAATTTGCCGTGATGGGCGAAGCCTTTGCCAAGGCTGTCCTTGGTCTGCCGGCCCCGACAATCGGTTTGTTGAATGTCGGGTCGGAAGAACTCAAGGGTGATGAAAAACTGCGCGTGGCGGCGGAAGCCCTGAGGGAAAGCCCTCTGGCGGCGCAGTTCCATGGTTTTGTTGAAGGCCATGATATTACCGCTGGCACGACCGATGTTGTCGTGACCGATGGCTTTACCGGCAACGTTGCCCTCAAAACGGGCGAAGGTGTGCTGAAGATGGCCACCACCCTGCTGCGCAGGGTGTTCCAGAACGGCCTGCTGGCCCGCATCGGCTATCTGTTGGTGCGGCGTGGGCTGGAGCGGATGAAAGAGTGGCTGGACCCGCGCCGCTACAATGGTGCGGTTTTTGTTGGCCTGAATGGCGTGGTGGTGAAATCCCACGGCGGAACGGATGCAGAAGGATTCGCCGCTGCGGTCGATGTGGCCATGGATATGGTCACACACGGTTTTACCGAAAGTATTCGTGATCGGCTGTCACACATGGGTGCGTTGCTTTCGCGCCAGCAGGTGGGGCAGGTACGTGAAACGGCGGTCCCGGTTTCCTGATCGTACGGGTTGGCTTTTTAAGCATACCCAGGGCAAGCAGGCTTAACTGTGTGTCCGGCCGCCGCATGATGAAAGAATGGCAATGGCGAAGCATTCGCTCCTGGTGGGGTTTGGCGGGTTTCTGCCAGACCGGGTTGTCACAAATGCGGAACTGGCGACCAAGCTTGATACATCAGATGAATGGATCAGGACCCGCACCGGCATTACATGCCGCCACATTGCCGGGCCGGATGATACCGCCGCCAGCATGGGGGCTGCTGCCGCCCGTAAAGCGCTCGATTATGCGGGTCTGACCGCTGCCGATATTGATGCCGTGCTTGTGGCAACAGCCACGCCGGATCAGGCTTTTCCCGCCACGGCTGTGCGCGTGCAGGCCGCACTGGGTATGACCTCGGGATTCGGGTTTGATATCGCGGCTGCGTGTTCAGGGTTTATTTTTGCTCTGGCGACAGCGGATTCTTTCATACGCTCAGGTCAGGCCCGCAATGTGCTGGTGATCGGGAGCGAAGTTTACTCGCGGATTGTTGACTGGTCTGACCGCGGTACCTGCGTGCTGTTTGGTGATGGTGCCGGTGCGGTTGTGTTGTCGGCTTCTGAGCAGGATGACGGCATAGGCATTCTGTCCACCCATCTCCATTCCGACGGCACACTGGGCGATTTGCTGTATGTTGATGGTGCTGTTGGGCAGCCGGAAAAAAGCGGTCATCTGAAAATGAGCGGCCGGGATGTTTTCCGTCACGCCGTTGCCAAGCTGTCGTCTTCTGTGGATGAAGCGCTGGCTAGCCACGGCCTGACCGATGCTGATGTCGATTGGCTGGTGCCGCATCAGGCGAATATCCGGATTATTGAAGGTGTTGCCAAAAAACTGGCCCTGTCTGCCGACCGGGTGGTGGTGACAGTGGACAGACACGCCAATACCTCCGCAGCTTCCATTCCCCTCGCGTTGGACGAAGCCGTGCGTGATGGACGCATCCGCAAAGGGGAGCTGGTGCTGATGGAAGCACTGGGGGGCGGGCTGACATGGGGCTCGGCTCTGGTGCGCCTGTGAGCGCATTGTCACACTGATCCTGTTCTGAATGAATTGACGCGCCGCACAGGCGTGTTACCCTCAGAACTATGGAAACTGTCACGCGTGCATCCTTGGTAGAGCAGATCTATCAGCAGGTAGGCCTGTCTCGCAAAGAGTCGTCCGCTCTCCTGGAAGATGTCCTGGAGACGGTCATGGCCGCGCTCGAGCGCGGCGAAAGTGTGAAGATCAGCGGTTTTGGGACTTTTGCCGTGCGCAAAAAGGGCCAGCGTTCTGGTCGAAACCCCAAAACCGGCGAAGAAGTGCCCATTCTGCCCCGTTCCGTTCTGGTTTTCAGGCCCAGCCAGTTGCTGAAGGCCAATGTGAACCACGAAACGCTGGAGGCAGGGGCCGAGGATGACGATGACTGAGCATACCCCCGAGGTGGACACCACCTACGCGCCCGAGGCTGAGAGCATTGGTGTGGAGGGTGAGGGTGGCCTGAACAAAGGTGCACTTGCGTTCCAGACAATCAGCGAAGTCGCAGAGCAGTTGCAGGTACCCCAGCATGTCCTGCGACTGTGGGAAACGCAGTTCCATCAGGTGCGGCCCCTCAAACGTGGGGGCGGGCAGCGGTATTACCGGCCTGAGGATGTTGCTCTGCTCCAGTATATTGCCGATTTACTCTATAATCAGGGCTACACACCCAAGGGTGTCCAGCGCCAGTTGGAAGCAGGAGTCCCTGAACCCATTGTCCCAGTGCCAGAGCCCGAGTCTGTTGACGTCAGTGTGGCTCCGGCAGAGCAGGGTGCTGTTGCTGTAATTGAAGAGGCTCAGGAGAGTCCCGTCGTTGAGCAGATAGAAGAAGCGGCTGCGGTCTCGGTGCCGCTCTTGCTGGACGATGCGGTTGCGGAAGCTGTTGTTGCCATACACCTGGAGCATGAACGCCTGCGGCAGGACCTGCTTGATATCCTTCTGGAACTGGAATCTCTGCGCTACAGGCTTGATGGCTAAAAAAAATTCGTGGGGTGGGTTGTGCAAGGTCAAGTTGCCTGTTACATACCCTCCCACACCTAACGGGCAGTAGCGCAGTCTGGTAGCGCATCAGTCTGGGGGACTGGGGGTCGTGGGTTCGAATCCCGCCTGCCCGATACTTGACCGGGGAACCGGATGAAACAGGGTGGAAGCCGTTAGGCTTCCACCCTGTTTCTGTTTGTCCAGTTCGTCCACAGCAGGTTCAGGGCAGCCATAATAGCCGGGCCGAGAAACAGGCCAATCAATCCCCATGTTTCGGCACCACCTAGAATACCCAGCAGCACCCACAGAAATGGCAGCTTGGTAGACCCTCCGATCAGGGCAGGGCGAACAAAGTGGTCAGCCACAAAAATAACAGTCAGCCCGACACACAGCGTAATAATGCCCGCCAGAGAGGCCCCTTGCGCCAGCAACAGAAGGGAAACCAGACCGATAGCAATAAGAGCGCAAAACGGGATCATGGCCGCGACGGCTGTAATAACCCCAAACAGGGCAGGGTGGGGGGCATGGGCGATCAGATAGACAAACCCCATCAGCACGCCTTCCCCAATCCCCACCAGCACCAGGCCCTGCACGGAGCCGTGGATGGAGGCGACAATCTGCCTGCTGATACTTTCCCCACGTTTGCCAAAAGCCCTGCATGACGCCACGCGGCATTGGCGGATAACGGATGTGCCGTCCTTGTAGAGAAAGAACAGGGTCAGGATGGAAAAGCAGAATAGCGTGCCTCTATGGGCAATCTGCGCCCCCACTGTGCGGGTTACGGCCACGCCGTGACTGTCCAGACTGCCCAGAAGGTCTGAAATATCTTCCGGGTTGGACAGGTGAGCCTGCCACCAGTGGGTTACGGAAGGGCCGCCAAAGGGTAGGTGCTTGATGGCCTCGGGCAGGGGCAGGCCAAACTGCCGGGCATGTTCCAGCCAGTTCAGGGCGCTCTGGGCTTCACCAATAGCCTGCAGGGTCAGCAGGGTCAGCGGGATGACAAACAGTAGCGCCATGGCTGCGGTAAACAGCAGGGGGAGCAGAACTCCTCGCGCCGCATTGGGCCATTTTTCACAGGCGCGGGTATAGAGTGGCCATGTTGCGATCGAAAACACTCCGCCCCACGCCAACGCAGGCAAAAAGCCCTGAACGGTGTAAACAGCGGCCAGAATGATGACGAGGCCTAGCAGAGTGCGGGCAGCCTGTTGCCCGCGGCGGGAATGTTGACTGGCCTTGATATGGGCGCAGCGCACGGGGGCTGGCAGCGGGGTGTGGTTGAGTATCTCGGGCATTCTGGTCTGTTCTTTCCAGCATTCCGGTTGGCGCTGTGCATCGGTTTCACGGCTGGGGACAGCATACTGCTTTGACAACAGATAATATAGCGCGGTAAGCGCACATGCCTGCCCGTACCCTTTGCCTCTGAGTGTATCATCTGGTGGCCATGGCTGGGGTAAGGGCTTTCACCAGCACATGCCCGGATCAAGCACACGCTCATGCTCAGAAATTTTCTTACAGTGGGTGGGTGGACAATGCTCAGCCGCATCCTCGGCCTTGTGCGGGACCAGTTGCTGGCTGCCTATATGGGGGCAGGTCTGGTGCAGGATGCGTATCAGGTGGCTTTCCGCCTGCCCAACATGTTTCGCCGCCTGTTTGGGGAGGGCGCGTTTAACGCAGCCTTCGTGCCGCTGTTTTCTGAAGTCATGGTGCGTGACGGGGCTGAGGAAGCACGGCTTTTTGCTCGCCGGGCACTGGGCGTCATGCTGGTCTGGCTTATTTTTCTGTGCGTGCTGGGTGAGATTTTCATGCCGCAGATCTTGCGGGTGATCGCACCGGGCTTTCTGCATGGGGGGGAGCGGTATGATCTGGCTGTCAGCCTGAGCAGGATTACCTTTCCCTATCTGGTGCTGATATGTGCGGCGGCTCTTGTTGCGGCGGTGTTGAATGGCTTGCACTATTTCAGCATGGCATCGGCTGCGTATCTGGCCTTCAACGTTGTCGGGATTATCGCCATTCTTGCCGGGGCGTGGTTCTTCCCCAGTGTGGCCCATGCTGCGGCCTGGGGTGTCACAGCCTCGGGGGTTGTCCAGCTTGGTCTGCTATTGTGGTCTTGCTCCCGGGCCAAGTTTGCGCTGCCGCCTTTATGGCCTGTTCTGACCCCCCGTATCCGCCTGCTGCTGCGGCGTATGCTGCCCGGTCTGGTGGGGAGCGGGGTTGGCCAGATCAATCTGACGATTGATACCATTATCGGCACGTTGCTGCCTGCTGGCAGTGTTTCGCTCATGTATTTTGCTGACCGTATCAACCAGTTGCCTCTGGGCGTATTGGGCGCTGCGGCAGGCACGACCCTGTTGCCGGTGTTGACACGACATCTGGCTGCCGGGGAGCATGACGTGGCCCACGCCGTGCAGAATCGGTCGATAAACTATGTGCTGCTGCTGACCTTGCCTGCTGTTGCCGGGCTGCTGGTGCTGGCAGACCCGATCATGATCGTGCTGTTTGGGCATGGGTCTTTTACCGAGCAGGACGCCATTCTTTCTGCGCAGTCTCTGCGGGCCTATGCACTGGGTCTGCCTGCGTTTGTGCTGGTCAAGGTTTTGGCTCCAGCCTTTTTTGCGCGAGGTGACACCCGCACCCCTGTTTATGTCGGGGTGTCGGTGATGGTTATCAATCTGATCTTCAACCTTATTCTCATGAAGCCGCTTGCCCATGTCGGGCCACCGCTGGCTAGCAGCCTTGCGGCCATGCTCAATGTTGGGGCGCTGGCAGTGCTATTGTCGCGCAATGCGGCTCTGTCTGTGCCTGCCAGTATGATGCTGCGCCTGGGACGGGTGCTGCTGGCCACCATCGGGATGGGCGTGGGGCTGGCCTGTGCCTCCTACGCTGTCCCTATGCCCGGTGGGCTTGTCTGGCGCGTGCTGTGGCTGGGCGGTATGGTCTGGCTTGGTGGGCTTTTCTACCTCGCGGGTCTTGTGGCGTTGCGCGTTCTTGATCCGGTTCAGGCGTTTGGTGCCTTACGAAAGCGCATGTCACGCCGCTAACCCTCTGGAGTGACCTGGATGGAGCAGATCCTTCTGGCGCATGAGGTCGATATGCGGACATGGCGTGCCGCAACACGCAGGCATGTCCATGCGGCCACACCACCAGAGGCCCTGACTTGGCGGGTTGGAAGCGCTGGCGAGGACAATCCGTCGGGGGCGGCTGCATCTGCTGCGGATGATAGCATAAAGCTGACGATACCGCGCCTTCTGGCGCATGATCTGATGGCCTTGCTGCAATCCAGCGCACCAGAGCGTTTTGCTCTGGCCTACCGCCTTGTCTATCGCGTTGTTCATGCCGGGCTGGATCTGACAGATACTGCGGATGCAGATATCCACCGCGCCAAGGACCTGATTAAGGATGTGGTGGAGGAAACCCATCATTTCCGAACAGTGTTCTCGGCCTTTGCCATGGCAGCGACCAGCCACGGTCTGCATTATGAAAACAGAAATTATATTCTTGAGGCCAACGCAGCTTTTTGTAGGGCGCGTTATACACCGCTATGGGAAGTGACGACGGGTTACAGGCGAATGCTCTGGAATGGGCGGCGCTTGTTCTTTGGGCCTGGTCAGGCTGATTACGCACGGCTGACAGTCTCCCAGTGGCAGGCGGCTGATGAGGCTGTCTGGGTAGGGAGTTACCCCAGCCTGCGGCTGCCGCCATCGGCCAAGGACTTAGCGGCAGCGCAAACTCTGCCAGCTCTGTCTGCTGCTGCTATGGACTGTCAGAGCTGTGCCTTGTGGCAACCTGCCAGCCGGACAGTCTTTGGCGTTGGGCAGGGTTCATCGGGCATTATGTTTGTCGGGGAGCAGCCTGGTGATCAGGAAGATAAGGCCGGTGTGCCCTTTGTCGGTCCTGCTGGACAGCTACTGGACAAAGCCTTGCACGAGGTGGGTATTACACGCGCGGATGCTTACGTGACCAATGCGGTCAAGCACTTTAATTTTGTATTGAGGAATGGCCGCAGAATACATCAGAAGCCCGATGACGCCGCTATAACCGCCTGCCACGCTTGGTTGGATGAGGAGCGCCGTCTGGTGCAGCCTCACCTGATTGTCATGCTGGGGGCGACGGCTGCTCATAGCGTGCTGAAGCGTTCAGTCACGATAGGGCGGGAGCGTTCGCGCATTATCCGGCTGGAGGATGGAGGGAGCGGTCTGGTGACTGTCCACCCCTCCTACCTGTTGCGGATACCGGATGAGGCCACAAAAGCGTTGGAATATGCCCGCTTTGTGCAGGATCTGACGATGGCGCGTGATTTTGTTGCCCAGCAGAAAGCTCAGGGGCAGGCAGCAGCCTCCGAGGTTACTCGGAATGGTCCTTGTTCAGCCGCTGATGCAGGTCTTTCCCTGTTTTGAAGAAGGGGACGAGTTTCTTGTCCACCTGCACTTGCGCCCCTGTCTTGGGGTTGCGGCCAAGGCGTGGGTCGCGTTCCTTGACGGAGAAGGCGCCAAAGCCGCGTAATTCCACACGTTGACCTTGCGAGAGGCTTTGCGCGATACCGCCAAAGACCGTGCTGACAAGAAGTGTGGCTTCCCTGAACTGCAAATGAGGGTTCTTTTGCATCAGGAGTGTTATCAGCTCGGATCTGGTCATTTAAGCAACGCTCCAATCTGATCGTGGTGGTCAGATATTAACATCGGGCGATCGCTACAGTTTCGCTCCACGACGGGGGCGTCAAGACAAAAATCAGGCGGCATGAACCAGAGTATGCCGCCTGGTGCGTTTTGGCCCGGTCTGGGCCGGTCTGTTTAGTTGGCGGCAGAGGTCTTACGGGTGCGCTTGCCGGTGCTGCGTTCGCTGCCCGTGTCTTCCTGCTCTTCATCGCCAGCGGCATGGATCTTGCGGCCCAGACCGATTTCCCGCGCCAGGGTGGAGCGGCGTTCGGCGTAGTTGGGGGCGACCATGGGGTAGTCAGCAGGCAGGCCCCAGCGTTCACGGTACTGCTCGGGGGTCATGCCATAGGCGCTCTGCAGGTGGCGCTTGAGCATTTTGAGTTTCTTGCCGTCTTCAAGGCAGACAATGTAGTCGGGGAAAACAGACCGCTTGACCGGCACGGCGGGCTGCAGCTTTTCCGGCTCGCTCTGTGGCTGGTCAGCCGTTTTCAGGGCTTGATAGACATCACGGATCAGGGACGGGATAGTTGCAGGGTCCGTCTGATTATTGGAGACGTGCGCTGAAACGATCTCGGACACCAGGTCCAGGATAGGCGAATAGTTCTGGTTCTCACTCATGGCTGACCTAATAAAAATGCAAGGGTGAATAAAGCTACTATAATCAGGGCATTACTATTTTGGAATAGGAAATAATATTTTTTTTGGCGAGTTATGTTTGTTCAACGCCATGTAAAATATATTTCATATCTTCGGGAAGCCCCGTTGCATGACATAACAAAGAAAAATTCATGCACGGAGGCGCAGAAATTCTGTGCGTCTCCGGGGTTGATTATATCACCGTTTCTTGTTGCTCGGTATCAGAAACACAGCGTTTATTTACCCCGTCAGGGTGGGTCCTGTAATAACAACCCGGACAGCGGGTCAGGGTTCCCGCAGTTTGTGACGATGAGGGGCACCAGGCTGTACAAGCGGCCAGAGTATTGGCGGGGTGTACATAAAAAATGCCCATGCATGGCATGGGCATAGGGTGCATCCGGCACCGAGTCTGTCAGGCCGGATACGAGGGCCTTAGCGAATACCGAGTTCGCTCATCAGGAAGTCACGGAAGACAGCAACCCGCTTGGAACTACGCAGCTCTTCCGGATAGACAAAATAGGCATCTACCGTCGGGGTGGTGACTTCGGGGAGAATACGCACAAGGTCGGGGAATTCTGTTGCCGCGTAGGTCGGGATGGAGCCAATGCCAAGACCGCCTGCAATGGCATGCGCCATGGCGGCCATGCTGTTGACTTCCAGTCGGGCGCCTTGTGCGCCATCATGGTTTTCAACCGCGTTGGCCAGCCAGTTTACATGCGTCACCGGGGGGTGATGGGCCCCGAACAGCACCAGATGGTGGTTGCGGATTTCTTCCAGTGACTTCGGAGTCCCGTATTTCTCCAGATAGAGCGGAGCCGCAAAGATCGGGAGGTGGAAATCCGCCAGATGGCGCTGGATCAGGTCAGGCTGGCGGGGGGCGTGCATACGGACAGCCACATCGGCTTCGCGCATGCCCAGGTCCAGGTCGTTATCTTCCAGGATCAGACAGATGTTGATCTCGGGGTTGGCCGCCATGAACTTGTGCAGCCGGGGCATAAGCCAGCAGTTGCCAAAGCCTGTGGTGGTTGTGATGCGCAGCCTTCCGGCTGCTTTTTCTTTGCTTTCAGTCAGCAGGGTCTGTGTCATTTCCAGTTTGGAAAACACTTCCCGCACCGTCTTGTGCAGGGTTTCGCCCTGCTCAGTCAGGATCAGGCCCCGTGCGTGACGGTGGAAAAGAGGCACCTGCAGTACCTCTTCCAACGCGGAAATCTGACGGGATACGGCAGACTGGCTCAGGTTAAGCACATCTCCCGCGTGGGTAAAGGAACCAGCTTCCGCCACCGCATGGAAAACCCGGAGTTTGTCCCAGTCCACGCACGCCTCCTGCATGTTATTAAATAAAATTACACAAAAGCATCCTATGAATGCTTTGTAGATGCGTTCCTACGTGCAGTAATTGTTTACCTTGGTCAAGGGACAGGCAGACCTGTTTATGGTCACACCAGCCCTGCCAGAAAACGTTCCGCATCCAAAGCGGCCATGCAGCCGGTGCCTGCGGCGGTAACGGCCTGACGGTATATTTTGTCCTGCACATCCCCCGCTGCAAAAACACCCGGCACGGAGGTTTGCGTGCCGCCCGGTGTGGTGGTGATGTAACCTTCTGCATCCAGTGCGATATGGCCCTGGAAAACAGCGGTTGTGGGGGCATGGCCAATGGCGATGAAAACACCATCGGTCGGCAGTGTGCGCTGTGAGTTGTCTGTGGTGTCGCGCAGCAGAACTCCGGTGACCACGGCAGGCGTGCCATCGGACAGAATGTCCTCGATCTCACTGTTCCACACCACGCTGACCTTGGGGTTGCTGAACAGACGGTCCTGAAGGATTTTTTCAGCGCGCAATGTGTCGCGGCGGTGCACCAGTGTCACGTGGGCGGCATGGTGTGTCAGGTACAGTGCTTCTTCCACAGCGGTATTGCCACCGCCGACCACGACAACATTCTTGCCACGGTAGAAAAAGCCATCACATGTCGCGCAGGCGGAAACCCCAGCCCCCTGCAGGCGCTTCTCATTGGGCAGGCCCAGCCAGCGCGCCTGTGCGCCTGTGGCAATAATGACGGAGCGGGCACTATAGACTGTCCCGGAATCTCCCGTCAGATGGAAAGGAGAACCCTGGCTGAAATCAACCGCGGTGATGATGTCATATTCAACCCGGGTGCCTACGTTCAGCGCCTGTTCGGCCATCTGTTCCATCAGCCATGGCCCCTGCACGGCGGTGGCAAAGCCGGGGTAGTTTTCGACATCTGTTGTAATGGTCAACTGCCCGCCCGGCTGCAGGCCAGCAACCAGAACAGGGGCAAGGTTGGCACGTGCGGCATAAATAGCGGCTGTATAGCCTGCGGGGCCTGCGCCAATAACAAGCAGGTCGGTTGTAATGGTTTTGGACATGGCAAGCACACTTCCACAGCATAAGAATTGCGGCAGGTAAGACCACACAACGTGGCCAGAGGCAATGTGGCAGGATATGGCGGCGGCGGCAGGGGCAGGCAAGGGGCCACCATAGAGGCTGTTTGCCGCAGGCAGGCGGGCATGGCATAGAGTGGCGATAATTTCAGGACGCTGGGACACGCGTCTCTTGCACAGGATGGATCGGATAAGGTGACGGATCTGGATACAGTTGATCTACGTATCGTGGCTGAGTTGCAGGATGACGGTCGTATAACCAATGTTGAGCTGGCCCGGCGGGTGGGGATTTCGGCCCCTCCGTGTCTGCGGCGTGTCAGGCGGTTGGAAGAAGAAGGTATTATCCGCGGCTATCATGCCGACCCGGACGCCACGATGCTGGGGTGGCCGATTACCTTTTTTGCCCTCATCGGGCTTGAAAGCCAGAAAGAAACGGTACTGTCGGCGTTTGAGCGCCAGCTGGCTGACTGGCCGGAAGTGCGTGAATGCCACATGATTCGCGGTGGTGGTGATTTTCTGGTGCGGCTGATTGCGCGGGATGCCGCTCATGAAAACCAGCTGACCCGCCAGTTGACGGAAGCCACCCATGTTATCCGGGTGCAGACCTTGCAGACCATCCGCACCAGCCTGGAGCGCTGGGGGGTGCCGGTCAGGGAGACCCCGGAGGGGAAAACCGCGTGACCTCAGGCGAAGCCGTCGCACCCATGGGGCGGGCCATGTTTCCCTATGACGTCAGTATCGTTGTCCCCTGTTATAACGAGGTCGAGAATGTCAGGCCGCTGGTCGAGGCATTGCGGCGCGTTCTGGCTGACTATGCGTGGGAAGTCATTTTTGTAGATGACAACTCACCCGACGGCACCATCCGTGCGGTGCATGCTCTGGCGGGGGAAGACCAACGCGTGCGCGGCCTGCGGCGGGTTGGGCGCAAGGGGCTTTCTTCCGCAGTGATTGAGGGGATTTTATCGTCCTCGGCCCCGATCGTCGCGGTGATGGATGGGGATCTCCAGCATGATGAAGGCCAGTTGCCAGCACTGATCGAGGCTGTGCGCGGCGGGTGTGACCTCGCCGTCGGTAGCCGCCATGTAGAGGGGGGGGACAGTGCCGGGCTGGCCAATGCCTGGCGGCATACGCTGTCGAACAGTGGCACGATACTTGCCCAGTGCGTGCTGCCTGTCAGGCTGACAGACCCGATGAGCGGTTTTTTTGCGGTCAGTCGCTCGGTTTTTGATGAGACAGCACCCAATCTGTCGGGCAGTGGCTTCAAAATTCTGGTGGACCTGTTGCTGTCCGCGCCACGCAAGTTGTCGGTGCAGGAAGTGCCCTGCACCTTCCGCTCCCGCCTGGCAGGGGAGAGCAAGCTGGACATGCTGGTCATGCTCCAGTTTCTGACCCTGCTGGTGGACCGGTTTTTCCATGGCTGGCTGCCTGTCAGGTTTTTGGTGTTCTGCGCCGTTGGGCTGGTCGGCCTGGGTGTGAATCTGGCCATTGCCTATGGTGCCGGGGCGCTCGGCCTGGGGGGCGCTCTGGCGCAGCAGGTGGGCACGGGTGTGGCCATGGTGGTCAATTTTGTGCTGGACAATCAGTTTACTTACCGGGACCGGCGCCTCAAAGGGGCGCGTTGCTGGCTTGGTCTGGTGTTGTTCATGCTTGTCTGCACGGTCGGGGCGGTGGCCAATGTTGGCATTGCCCGGGTTCTGTATGACCAGAATGCGACCTTGGATGTGGCAGGTATTGCCGGTGCGGTTCTAGCTGTTGTCTGGAACTATGCCCTGTCCAGCGCGCTGATCTGGCGGGTGTGATGGAACGGCCAGCGCCGTTGCGTGCAAAGGTGCTCTGGCCAGCACTGCTGGTAGCCCTGACCGGGGCAAGGTTGATTCTGGCGGCCTATGTGCCTTTGGCGCCGGATGAGGCCTATTACCGCCTGTGGGCTCTGGCTCCTGCTGCGGGTTATCTCGATCACCCACCTCTGGTTGCCTTGTGCATGCGCCTTGGTATGGCGGTGGCGGGCGACACAGCTTTTGGATTGCGGCTGCTGGGGCCGCTTCTGGCTGGGGTAGGGAGCGTTTTTCTCGCCTGGGCGGCCTCTCTGTGGGCAGGGCGTGCGGCAGGTATAAGGGCAGCGGTGCTGCTCAATGCGACCCTGGCCGTGGGGCTGGGGTCCCTTGTCATGACCCCCGATACCCCTCTGGTTTTCTTTATGGCCATCATGCTGCTGGCGTTGTCGCGTTTGTGCGCGGGTGGGGCCGGGTGGTTATGGCTGCTGGCAGGCCTGGCCGCCGGGCTGGGGCTGGATAGTAAATATACGGCGGCCCTGCCTGTCGCGGGTGTGGGGCTGTGGCTGTGTGCGTTTCCCGCCGGGCGGCGCTGGTTGCTGACTATATGGCCATGGCTGGGGGCACTGTTGGCCGGGCTGGTTGTCACACCTGTGCTGTGGTGGAACGCACACCATCATTGGGCCAGCTTTCTCAAGCAGGGCGGGCGTGTGGAGGACTGGCACCCCACCCGGATGCTGACCTTTATGGGTGAGCTAGTTGGTGGGCAGGTCGGGTTGGCCAGCCCCCTTGTGTTTGTGCTGTTTGCCGGCGGTGTCGTGCTGTTGTGGCGGCGTCGGGACAGCTTTGGCAGCCTGCTGCTGTATGTCATTTTATGCCCCGCCTTGGTGTTTGTGCAGCATGCCGTTGGGGCAAGGGTGCAGGCCAACTGGCCGGTTGTTATCTACCCGGCTCTGGCTTTGGCCGCTGCCCGCTGGCACCCGCGCTGGTGGCCTGCGGCCCCGGTTCTGGGAGTGTTGCTGACCGGTATTGTTGTGGGGCAGGCCGTGTGGGCACCGTTGCGGCTTAGCCCCCATACGGATGTGACATTGCGGCAAATGGGCGGGTGGCCCAGCCTTGCGCACGCTGTTGATGCAGCAATGCCAGCAGGCCTGCCCATTATTGCGGATGAATACGGACTTGCCGCTGAACTGGCATTTTACATGCCCCGACGCACTGTGCTGGCGGTAGAGCCGCGCTGGCGGCTGTTCGCTCTGTCACACCCTGCGTGCGGCACGCAGGGTTATCTGCTGCGCAGCCATAAGCGGGCTGACCAGCCAGATACGCACTGGTTTGACGTGTTGGATGGCCCATCGGCGCCAGTGGTGCGGAGCCGGGGTGGGGTCGTGGCTGATACATATGTGCTCTACAAGGTGCAGCTACGGTGCGAAGGCGGGGAGAACCCCATGCTTGATGCTGCCCGTCTGCCAATGCGTCAGCCCCAGTTGGCTGCGGGGCTATGAGCAATGGCGGGCAGGTCGTCATGTCTTGCAGATCGGTCTTGTCATAAGGCGTGTGGCCAGTGTCAGGCTAAAGCCTGTGTGTTTGCCTGTTGTGCGCAAAGCGGGCAGAATATGGTAATCTTGTGACGGTAGAAAACGGGAAAAGCAACGGCATGGCTTCTCAGCGGCTTGTGGCGGTCCAGATGGACCCGCTGGAGCATATCAATATAGACGGTGATTCCACATTCGCCCTGATGCTCGAGGCCCAGGCGCGGGGGCATGCCCTGTTTGTGTACGAAGTCGGCAGCATGGCACTGGGCGAAGGCGCTCAGGAAGCTGGAGGGCGTTCCCACACCCAGGTGACAGCCCTGATGCGGCCCGTAACCGTGCAGCGCGAAGCCGGGCGGCATGCCACATTCGGCCCGGCAACCCGCCAGTCCCTGGGGGATATGGACGTGGTGCTGATGCGTCAGGACCCACCGTTTGACATGGCCTATATTACGGCCACCCATATGCTCGACCATGTGCATGGGGTTGGTCCGGGCAAGGCGCTTGTGGTCAACGACCCGCGTTGGGTGCGCGACAGTCCGGAAAAGCTGCTGGTCACGCATTTCCCCGACCTTATGCCCCCCACATTGGTGACATGGGATATTGAACAGATTCGGGCTTTCCGTGCCAAATGGCGGGATATCATTGTCAAACCGCTGTTTGGTAATGGTGGCAGCGGTGTTTTCCGCATCCGTGAGGATGACCAGAATCTGAACGCCCTACTGGAAATGCACTTTGCCCGCTCGCGCGAACCGTTGATGATCCAGCGTTACGAACCTGCCGTTACCCAGGGTGACAAGCGCGTTATTCTTGTCGATGGCGCACCGGTTGGCGCTATCAACCGCGTGCCATCGGGGGACGACCACCGTTCCAACATGCATGTCGGGGGTGTGGCCCGTCGCGTCGGGTTGACCGAGCGTGACAAGGAAATCTGCGACACGATCGGCCCCTTCCTGCGTGACCACGGCCTGATTTTTGTTGGGATTGATGTCATCGGCAACTATCTGACCGAAATCAATGTGACATCCCCCACCGGGTTGCAGGAACTCGAACGCTTTGATGGTGTGAATGGTGCGGGTCTGATATGGGACAGCATAGAACGCAGGCTTGAGGCCTGAGACACAATACCGCCCGCCCATGCTGCATGCGCTAAAGGCAGCGCGGGCACCATGGACAAGATGACCCTGCCAGTCATAATGGGAACCAACATTCCCTGGGGCGGGCAGGGCCAGCGCACAGTGCGGCGGTCCTTTTCCATCCGCCCGACCCGCAAGCCTGTTCTGGCTGCTGCGGGGCCGAGGGTGGTGGAGTGCTTTGGTGGCAGTATGGACTGCACGCAGGGAAGGAAGAGACAGAGTGGCTCTTGAAGAAAGGTTGGCCGAGAGGCAGGCAGAGGACATGACTGACGTTTTCCAGAACTATTCCTCTGGCCGGGATGATGCCCCAATGCCGCCCCCCTCGCGTTCCGCGCTGGATGCGGAGGCCGTCAAGCTTGCCTATCGGCGCTGGGCCAAGGTGTATGACGTGGTCTTCGGCGGTGTGTCCCGCTTTGGCCGCCTGCGTGCGGTCGAGGCTGTAAACGGCCTGCCAGGCTCGGACGTGCTGGAGGTAGGGGTCGGGACCGGCCTTGCCCTGCCGCACTACAAGACATCCAAATCCATTACCGGCATCGACCTTTCCTCCGACATGCTTGATCGTGCGCGTGAGCGCGTGCGGGTCGGCGGGCACAGCAATGTGCGGAGCCTGCTGGAAATGGATGCCGAGGAAACGAGCTTCGAGGATAATTCCTTCGATATCGCCGTTGCCATGTTTGTGGCCTCTGTCGTGCCGCATCCGCGCAAGCTGCTGCGCGAACTCAAGCGCGTTGTGCGGCCGGGCGGGTATATCCTGTTCGTCAATCACTTTCTGGCACCGGGTGGGGTGCGCGGGAGTGTCGAGCACGCCATGGCGCGGGCCTCCCGCTCACTGGGCTGGCATCCGGACTTTGCGATGGAGGCTTTGCTGCCGCCTGAAGATATGGTGCGGGCCTACATGCAGCCGGTGCCGCCCCTGGGCCTGTTTACATTGGTAACACTGGAGAATCTCCCTTCCGACTAAGGGGGAATGTGCGCTTGTGTTGGGTCAGAGGCGCTGATTATGCGTGGCTGGGTGGCTCGTTCTTGTAGGCAGGGGCGGATAGGATACACCCGTTTTTCGTCCCCTGGCCGTAGGGTCAGGGGACCAGCCCTTGCACAGAAATAATAGGAACTGGGGTATGACCTCCGTGCGTAACCGGAGCCAACAGCGTTATTCACGTTCAGGCAGGGGCCAGAAGGATGGTGTCTGCGATATCAGGACAGGCAGTGCCTATCTGGGGCTGGCGGCTTTGGCCGGGCTTGTCGGTGGCGGTATTGCTGTCATGGCCCGTGTGGGCCAGCTGCCCGCCATGCCGGGTCTTGCGCGTCTGACGCAGGTACATTCCATTCTTATGCTGCTGTATCTGGTCGTGCCTGCCCTTGTGGGTGGGTTTGGCACGCTATGGCTGCCCAGAGCGTTGGGGCGTGCGCGTATTCTTGCCTCTGGCCTTAACACCACCGGGTTGTGGCTGACGGTTGCGGGGGCGTGTGGCACCCTGTTGGCCGCAGGGCACGATACAGGCCTGCGCTGCGCCACGCTGCTGTGGTGTGCCGGAACGCTGCTGACCAGCATGGCTTTGCTGGCGACCGTGTTTGATAGCCGGGCAGACAGCCTGCAACGTCAGCCGTTTTCTCCCTTTGTGTGGGGGCAGACACTCGCTGCGTCTTCTCTATTGCTGATGGTGCCGGTGTTTGCCGCCCATATCGTGCGTGGATGGGGGCAGGCCAGCTTGTCTGTGTCCTCCGCAGTCGCAGGCTTTGCCGCCCCGGTCAGCCTTGTGGTGTTGCTGGTGGGTTTTGGCCTGGTGTTTGACATGACAGCGCGTGTCGGCCGCTCTGCTATCCGGCCTGTTGTCGCTGTCATGGCGATCACGGCAGCCACGGGCGTTGTGGCGTGGGTCAAGGCATCGCTGCTGCCTGCGGATATGGCCGGTCAGGCCTTGCAGATTGGCGGGGCGTTGGTGGGGCTGTATTCACTCTCTGCCATTGCCATGGCGGTCGCGTGGGTTGCAGCGACATGGAAAGCCAGCATTACCCTGCGCACGCCGCTGCTGTGGGGTATGGGGTTTGTTGGCGTGGTTGCCGCAGGCTGGGGCGCACAGTTCCTGCTTGGTGCAGGGCTGCACTCTGCCCTCCAGCTTGGGGCACTGTATGCCATCTGTGGTGGCTTTTACCTCTGGCGTGGTGAGGAATGTGGTTTTTGGTATCCACAGCGCCTGGCGCGGCTGCATTTCTTTCTGACACTGGCTGCAACTCTTCTGGTCTTTGTGCCGGGGCAGCAGGTTTCTGGCGCTGCGTTGTTTGGGCTTGCGGCTCTGTGCTTTGTCGTGGCAGCGGTATCCAGCTTCCGTAAGCAGGCTCCGGCTTCCGTATCCACAGTCCTGCAGCCTGCCCCTGTGCGGCTTGGTCAGTCACGGAGAGGTTTTTTCTGATGCGCCCAACAGTCACCGCGACAGAAACAGTCCGTCGTCCGCGTTACGAGACCGGGCAGGTTGGCACTCTGGCGCGTGACTGGCTGGCTTTGCTCAAGCCCCGCGTTATTTCGCTGGTTGTGTTTACCGGTGCTGCGGGCATGATGATGGCCCCGGTCAGGATTGACCCCTTTACGGCGCTGGTCAGCATCTTTTGCATCTGTCTGGCATCCGGCGCGGCTGGGGCCATCAATATGTGGTATGACCGGGATATCGATGCGGTCATGCAGCGGACCATAACCCGCCCTGTGCCCGCCGGACGTATTCCTGAAGGGGAAGCTCTGGCGTACGGTGTCGGGCTGTCCTGCCTGTCTGTCTGCCTCATGTGGATGGCAACAAACACCTTGGCTGCGGCCATACTGGCGTTTTCCATCTTCTTCTATTCCGTCATCTACACCATGTGGCTTAAGCGTTCGACACCGCAGAACATCGTGATCGGTGGTGCTGCGGGGGCTTTCCCCCCCATGATTGGGTGGGCTGCGGCGACCGGTCATATGGCGGTTATGCCTGTTGTCATGTTCGGGATTGTTTTCTTCTGGACGCCGCCTCATTTCTGGTCTTTGGCGTTGTATGCCTGCAAGGACTACGGGCGGGCGGGTATTCCCATGCTGCCGGTGGTGCATGGTGCGCGGCATACCCGTTGGCAGATTTTTCTGTACACTATTGTCTTGCTGGCCATTTCGCTGGTGCCTTCGGTTATGCACCTGAGTGGGTGGTTTTATACCTGTGTTGCCCTGGCTCTCGGTCTTGGCTTTATCGGCTGTGCCATTCGTGTGTTGCTGGAGCCTCAGGACAAGGATGGTGTCAGCCTGAAGGGGGATAAGGCTGCACGCGTGTCTTTCCGTTTCTCACTGGCGTATCTGTTCTTTTTGTTCTGCGGTTTGCTGGGCGATCATTTCCTGCGGCTGTGGGGGTTCTGAGCTATGACTGATCAGGTTGTTTCATCCATTCCAGAGTTTCTGGAACGTCGTAAGCGCCAGACCCAGCGTGTGCGGGCCATGGTTCTATTCATGACTATTCTGGCGCTGATGATGTTTGGTCTGGCTTTGGTGCAGGGTTAGGTTTGAGGAGCTGAGTGCATTAAAAAGGCCGCTGCATTGTACAATGCAGCGGCCTTTTTTGTAGGCATGGAGGTAATACCTGCCCCTTGGGTAAGGGGCAGGTGAGGGCTTTAGCGTGCCTGCTGGATGGCAGATAGCAGCCAGCGCCCCCCGCGTGAGGGCCGGACAAAGGTCCAGACCTCGGTAATAACAACCGGCTGGGTGGAACTGCCGTCAATAACCTGCCCCATGGCGTTGGTTGTCAGGTCAATCAGGCTGTAACGCATGGCGACAGAGGCATAGTCCATACCATTTTCAGACCAGGATTCGGCCAGATCGCCTTGCAGGAACTGCACGTTGGAAACAACATTGCGTGCCCCCTGGCTAGCCAGCGTGGACAACTGCTCGTTGAAATACGAGACCATTTCCGGCGTCGCCATCTGCTGCATGGCCGGAATGTTCTGCTGGTTCCAGGCGTTCTGGATATCCAGCAGGGTCTGCTGGAAAGCCTGATAGTCAGTGGCTGTAATCTGTGGAACTCGAGCACCCGGCTGCCCAGCGCCGGCACCAGGCACAGGGCCAGCCCCGGCAGGATTAAAGGCTCTGACTGTGCTGCCGCCATTATTACCCGAGGTAAAGCGCCGCACCAGCCACATGACAATCATCACGACCAGGCCAACCTGGATGAGCAGCCCAATGAAGCTGAATAGCCCGCTGACACCACCCATAATGCCATGGCCGCTCAGCAGGCCAAAAAGCCCGGCGCCCAGAAAGCCCCCGGCAAACCCGGTCAGGAAGGGGTGGCGGTTCTGATAGGGCATACGCCCGCCCATGGGTGCCATGGCCTGTGGGCCAGCCCCGTAACGGGGTGCGGCAGTCTGTGGGGTAATGGAGCGCTCCATGGGCGCAGTGGCGTAGGGGGATGTCCGGGTTGGGGCAGGCGCGCTCCATGTCCGGCTGCCACGGCTGCCCATGGACCCACCCTGTCCGGGCCGGGCATCGGCATGGGTGGCCAGCGGTCCTATGGCAAGGCTTGCTCCGAGCAGAATACTGAGAGCGGACGAAAGATAACGCGTTTTCACAGCTTTATAGGTCTCCGGCTATGCGTCAGGCCCCGGCGGTGCTCAGGGTCTCAATCCGTAATGTGGGGGCATCGGTGCCAAAACGGAAGGCCAGATCGTTCGCCAGCGTCATGGATGCAAAAATATCAAGCAGATTACCGGCAAGGGTGAACTCGGCCACAGGCTCGGCAATCTGACCATTCCGGATCATGAAGCCGGAAGCCCCACGGCTGTAATCCCCTGTCAGGCCGTTGATCGCGCTTCCCATCATTTCTGTGATGTAAAGCCCTTCGGTAATGTCCGCCATCAGCTCTGTGGGGGACAGGGTGCCGGGCTCAAAAAACAGGTTGGTGGCAGACGGGCCGGGTGGGCCAGAGGTGCCACGGGCGGCGCGGGCGTTGCTTTCCAGCCCAAGCTGGCGGGCGCTGCGGCTGTCCAGTATCCATGTGGTCAGCACGCCATCCTGCACCAGGTGTAGGGGCTGGACCTGCAGGGCCTCGCCATCAAACGGGCGGGATCTCAGGCCACGGATGCGACCGGGGTCGTCCGTAATCTGCACACCTTTCGCAAACAAGCTCTGGCCCATTTTATCCTTGAGGAAGGATGTCCCCCGGGCAATGGCAGACCCGTTGATCGCCCCGATGAAGTGGCCCAGAAAGCTGGACGCCACACGTGGGTGAAACACAACAGGGTAACGGCCCGTGCGCGGGCGCGCGGGGTTAAAGCGGGCAACGGCCTGCTGACCGGCGTTGAGGCCCAGTGTTGCGGCATCGGTCAGGTCTTCCAGCCAGACAGTGCCGTGGTGGTCATAATCCCGCTGCATGCCTTCTCCCTCTCCTGCGAGAACGCAGACGGAGTTGGAGTGGCGTGTGCGGCTGTAGCCCCCGGCAAATCCGGCGGATGTAGCCAGGGCAACCTGTGTCCGCCCCCAGGAGGCACTGCTGCCTGCGCTGTTGGTCACACCCGGCACGGCCAGTGCAGCGTCTTCACCAATACGGGCGCGGTCCAGCAGGCTGGCGGTCGAGGGTTCCGTGGGGTCTTCCAACCCCAGGGTGTTTGTATCGTGCGCGCCTGTCATGGCCTGCGGGGCCAGCCCGGCGTATCTGTCGTCGGGCAGGACGCGGGCCATGGCCATGGCCTGCTCTGCCAGTTGGGCAAAGCGGCTTGGGTCGATGGTCGTGGTGGAAACGGTGGCATTTTTACCACCGATAAAGACCCTGAGGCCCAGATCCGTCGTCTCGGAGCGTTCAAGCTCCTCTGTGACACCGTTGCGTACACCCGCCCCCACGGCAGTGCTGGACACAAACAGGGCATCTGCCGCGTCTGCGCCTGCCTGCCGGGCATGGCGGATCAGGTCGGAAAGAAGGTCCAGGGTCTGTGCCGTCATGCTGCCAGTGTCTCCGCAATGTTCTGGAGTGAGGGTATCCGGCCAATCGGCCCCAGCGCGGCCAGCGTGGGCGTGCCTGAAAAGACCTGTGCCGCAACGCGCCTGATGTCGTCTGGTGTGACGGCTTCGATCCGGCGGACGGTTTCTTCGGTGGGGATAATCCGCCCGAAAATCTGCAACTGGCGGGCAATCTGCTCACACCGGCTGCCCGTGCTTTCAAGCGACATAAGGAGCGAGGACTTCAACTGTGCTCTGGCCCGCACCAGTTCGTCCTGGGTGATGTTCACCTGCACCTTTTGCAGCTCTTCAAGCGTGACGGGGATCAGTTCCGCACATTCCTTCTCGCCTGTGCCTGCGTAAATGCCAAACACCCCCCCATCCATGAAGGGCACGTTGAAGGAATAAACGGAATAGACCAGACCGCGTTTTTCCCGGATTTCCTGGAACAGGCGGGACGACATGCCCCCACCCAGCAGAGTGGATAGCAGCAGCGTGGCATAATAGTCGCTGTTGCCATAACCCGCAGCGGGGAAGCCCAGCACAACATGGGCTTGGTCCAGTTCCTTGACCTGACGGAACTCACCACCGCCATAACGGGCGGGGTCCATGGTGGGGCGGGGGGCGTTTTTGAGGTCAGCAAAGTGGCGGTTGACCAGGTCTACGACCGCGTCATGCTCCAGATTGCCAGCGGCTGCGACAATCATGTTGTCGGGCGTGTAATGCGTGGCCATGTAGCGCATGAGGGTCTCACGGCTCATGTCCCGGATCAGGCCTTCCGTGCCAAGGGTCGGGCGGCCCATGGGCTGGTGGGGAAAGGCCGTTTCCTGAAAATGGTCGAAAACAATATCGTCAGGCGTGTCGTTTGCCTGTCCGATTTCTTGCAAGATAACCCCACGCTCGCGCTCAAGCTCAGCCGGGTCAAAGGCGGAGTGGGTCAGGATATCGCCGATAATGTCGATCCCCAGGCCCAGGTTTTCCTTGAGCAGCTTGACATAGAAAACAGTCTGTTCCCGCGCGGTATAGGCATTGATATGCCCACCCACGTTCTCGATTTCCTCGGCAATGCGCAGGGCGGAGCGGCTGCTGGTGCCCTTGAAGGCCATATGTTCAAGAAAATGGGAAACACCGTTTTCTTCCGCCGTTTCATTGCGGGTGCCAGCGGCAACATAGGCACCGAAGGAAACGGTTTCCATGCGTTCCATGCGTTCCGTTACAACGGTCAGGCCGGAAGGCAGGCGGGTCAGCTTGATGGGATCTGTCATTCTCATCCTGAAAAAGGAAAGGCTGCCGGGCAGGCAGCCTGATAGGGAAAAAACGGTGTGTCAGACTGCGTTGCAGCTTGCCACGGCGGTTCGTACAGCAGTTTTTATGGCGTCTTCGGTCGCGGGGACGCTCTGGTAGCGTTCGCGCCGTTCAAACAGGTCGGCCATGTGGGGGGGCAGGGCAGGGTGGATCCCTGTTGCGGCCACCATGGCATCGGGGAATTTGGCCGGGTGGGCTGTGGCTTCCGCCACCATGGGGGTGCCGGGCTGGCGGAAACGGCGGCCAGCGGCGATGCCAATGGCGCTGTGCGGGTCGGCCAGATAGCCCGACTTCTGGTGCAGTGCGCGGATCTCGGCTTCTGTCTGGCTGTCGTCCAGAGCTAGGCCAGAGAACAGGGCCGTGGCGTTTTCCCAGCTTTCGCGCGGTACGTCCATGTGCCCGGTGCTGCGGAACCCGGCCATAATGCTGGCACAGGCTGCGGCGTCGCGGCCCAGCAGTTCAAACAGCAGGCGCTCGAAGTTGGAAGAGACCTGAATATCCATGGACGGAGACAGGCTGGGTGTCACGCCACGGATGGTCATGTCATTGGCGGTGAGGAAGCGTGTCAGAATATCGTTACGGTTGGAGCCCACGCACAGGTGGCGGATGGGTAGGCCCATGCGGCGTGCGCCCCATGCAGCCAGAATGTTGCCGAAGTTCCCTGTGGGCACGGCAAAGGAGACTTCCTGCTCTGGTGCGCCAAAGGCCAGCGCGGCGTGCACGTAATAGGGAATCTGTGCAGCAATACGTGCCCAGTTGATGGAATTGACCGCCGAAAGACGCATTTCCCGACGGAAGGACAGGTCGGCGAATAGGGTTTTGACCAGATCCTGGCAGTCGTCAAACGTGCCTTCAACCGCAAGGTTGGTTACGTTGGGTTCCAGCACGGTTGTCATCTGACGGCGCTGTACTTCGGAGGTGCGGCCCTTGGGGTGCAGGATAACAACGGAAAGGCGCTTGCGGCCCCGGCAGGCTTCGATCGCGGCGGAGCCGGTGTCGCCCGATGTCGCGCCAACAATGGTGACGTGTTCGTCACGCTGGGTCAGCACATGCTCAAACAACTGGCCCAGCACCTGCATGGCCATGTCTTTGAACGCCAGCGTGGGGCCGTGGAACAGTTCCTGTACAAACAGCCCGTCTTCCACCTGTGTCACGGGGACAATGGCGGGGTGGCTGAAGCCGGAATAGGCTTTTTTGCACAGGTCGTGCAGTGTTTCAAAGTCGATATCCGGCGCGGTAAAGGGGGCCATCACACGGGCTGCCAGTTCCGGATAGGGCAGGCCACGCAGGGCGCGCCAGTCGGACTGTGAAAATTCCGGCCACGTCTGGGGCAGATAAAGACCGCCGTCCTCGGCCAGTCCGGTCAGCAGCACATCGGAGAAGGATAGGGCGGGGGCTTTCCCGCGGGTGGAAATATAGCGCATAGGGGTAGTATATCCTCAATGGCGTGTGCCGCGAAGGGTCTTGTCGATAAAGCCGGGCGTATTCAGCGCGGCGGTGGTGTGGTCGGCAGGGTCAGCCTGTAAAGCGTGACAGGCCATGCCGGGGGCGTGCCAGGTGGCGCAAACGCCGGGCTGTGGTCAAGCTCGGACGCCGCAACATACAGGTGGCCGTGGCCATCCAGCCCTGGTGTTGTGGGCCATTTCAGGCGTGGGTCGGTTATCAGCCTGCGGGGGATACGCCCGGTGGTGTAGCTGAGAATGCTGCCAGTGGTGACATCGGCCCAGTAGAGGGTGCCATCATTATCAATGGTCATGCCGCCCAGGGTTGGGGTTTTGAACCATTGGGTCACGCTTTCTTCAAAGGCCGCAGGGGTCACATCGGGGTCAAAGAAGATCGCAGTGGCAATGCGCGACAGATAGCCCGAGGGTGGCTGCACAACAATCCATGTGCCATCAGGGCTGACGGCGATCATGCTGGCGTCCATCGCAACGGGGTGGCCTGCTGCGTCGCGCAATATCCCTGCGGGGGTTTCAATCTGGCGGGTGGCGACCAGTGCGGGGTGGTGGTCTAGAAAGCGGCGGCTGGTACCGCTGGGCAGGTCGATGACAAGAATGGCCCCAACGCCAGAATCCGCCACATAGGCCGTGTTGTCATGGACAGCCACACCCGACAGCACGCTGCCCGGTTTAAGGGCAGTGGCATCAATAGCCACGGTGCGGCGTACGGTATTGGTGGTGGGGTCTATTTCTAGCAGCTTGGGCGCGGCTTGGGGTGCGGCATCGCGCTTGGGGACGCCATTGTCCAGCACCCAGATCATGCCGTTGGCGGCTCGGATAAGGCCCGCGACATTGATCAGGCGGGTCGCGGCAGCCCCTTCGGGCGCATTCCATGGCTCATCCGGCCAGGGAGATTGCCTGCCGTCTTCTGCGCGGGCCACAAGCTGGGGGCCGGTATTGCCCAGCCAGCGTGGGGTTTCCAGCAGCATGCGGCCATCGGGCAGGGGTAGCACGGCATCCCAGCGCTGGGTGTCTGATGTCATGACAGGGGCCAGCGCCTGTGGTCCCAACTCGGGTTGTTTGGGCATGTGCAGCGCCCAGGCGGTAGCAGGGCACAGGTCAAGCAACGCCAGCAGCAGGCCGGAGGTCGCGGCCATGCGGGTAAGGGAAGGGCGGCGGAAAAAAGCAGTCATGCATCCGGTCCATGATGTAACGGGCATAGGCGGTGGGGCCGCGCATTCTGCCTGCCAGCATGCAATGCCGCAAACGTCAGGCTGACAGGGCGGATGCGCGCTGGCGGGGGCTTGTTATGGCTGGCCCGCCCTGCGTGTTTTTTCAGGCGTCGGCCGCGCCGACAACATAACGCTGGTGGATATGGGCCAGGTAGGCGCTGGCGTCCAGTGGTGTGCCGGTTGCATCCTGCACAATCTGGCGCATGGAGGCACTGCGCGCCCGGCCATGCACATTGGTCCGTAACCAGGACAGCAGGGGCGCAAAATCCCCGCGCGCAATGGCGGGCGTAATGCCAGGTACCTGTGTGCAGGCCGCGACGCGGAATTGTGCCGCAGCCATGGCCCCCAGCGCGTAGCAGGGGAAATAGCCAAACAGCCCCTCCGGCCAGTGAATATCCTGCATGCAACCGCGTCTGTCGTCAGGCACACGCAGGCCCAGAAGGCTATGAATGCCGTCGTTGAAGGCTGATGGCAGGTCAGCGATGCTCAGGTCTCCGGCGATCAGGGCTTTTTCAAGCTCGTAGCGCACCAGAATATGGGCGGGGTAGGTTACCTCATCCGCATCAACACGGATAAAGCCGGGTTCAACATGGATAAGCTGGCGGTGCAGGGCTGCGCCATCCCACCCCGGTGTGCCCTCGGTAATGCCAAAGGCCGCCTGCACGTGCGGCGCCAGCCAGTCGGCAAAAGCGCGGGAGCGGCAGAACTGCATTTCCATCAGCAGGGACTGGCTTTCATGCAGGGTCATGCCCCCAGCCTGCCCGACGGGCTGGGACAGCCATGCCTTGGGCAGGCCCATGTCATACAGGGCATGGCCGGTTTCATGCAGCACGCCCATCATGGCGGGGATAAAGTCGTTCTCGTCATACCGGGTGGTCAGGCGGACATCCTGCGTTGCACCACCGCAGAAGGGGTGGGTGCTGACATCCAGCCTGCCGCGTGTCATGTCAAAGCCCAACTGGCGCATAAGCTGGCGGCCAAGCACCTCCTGCCGGGCAACAGGGAATGGCCCATGCGGGGGGGTAATGGCGGGCAGGCTGGCTTGGCGCTCCAGCACGGTGCCAATCAGGTTGGGCAGGTCTGCGCGCAGCGTTGCAAAAACGGGGTCAATATCCGTCTGGCGTGTGCCGGGGTCAAAGGAGTCCAGCAGGGCGTCATAGGGGCTCAGGCCCAACACCTCGCCCATGGCCACGGCGGCTTCACGCGTCAGGCGTAGCACGTCTTCCAGGGCAGGGCGCAGGCTTGCAAAGTCGCTCGTGTCGCGCGCGGTGCGCCATATCATTTCGCAGCGGGCCGTGGCTTGGGCGCGGGCCTCGACCAGATCGGTCGGCAGGGCTGTGGCCCGTGTGTGCTGGCGGCGCATTTCGGCCAGGTTGGCACTTTGCCACGGGTCTGCCGGGGCTGTGGCCTCCGCCAGCAAGTCGGCCATGTGGGGGGCGGTCAGCATGTCGTGCCGCATGCCTTCGAGCATGGCCAGATTTTCACCGCGTCGTTCTGCGGCTCCCGGTGGCATCATGACTTCCTTGTCCCAACTCAGGATGCCCAGAGCATCATCGAGCGAGGCAAGGCGGGCGAAGTGGCGTTCGAGCGAAAGATAGGCTTTGGTCATGTCTGGCAGAGTACAACATTCGGGCTGGGAACGGAATGTGGCCGTGGCCATGCAGAGGGCAGAAAATCATGTCGCACGACAGGTCCGCAGTGGCAGGGGCGCAACCGGGCCGCGTGGCGGAAACGGCACTGGAGCATCTGGCGCGAGGGGATGCCCAGACAGCATGGGCGATGTTGCAGCAGCACCTACGGAACACTCCGGAAGATGCGGAGGCCCTGCATGCCATGGCGTGTGTCGCGCGGGCAGGAGGGCAGGCCGCCGCCGCCATTGCGCTGGCAGGGCGGGCCATTGCGCTTGAGGCGGAACCGCACTTTCATATCACCTTGGGGCTGGCGTTGCAGGAAGCCGGGCAGCACGAGGCCGCACGGGCTGCCTTGCAGGTGGCAGTGCTGGCCACACCGCAGGACCCGCGTGCGCAGGACGGGTTGGCTGTGGCACTGGAGTCGCTTGGGCGTATTGCAGAGGCAGAGCAGGCCTTGCGGGCAGCCCTGACGCTGCGCCCGCTGGAGGTGGAAAGGCATCTGGCGCTGGCGGCTTTTCTGTCCCGACATGGTCGGGTGGCGGAGGGGCTGGAGTATTCAACCCGCGCCCTGCGGCTGGACCCCGCTCATGTCGCAGGCAGCAACCTGCATGGCATGCTGCTGGAGCGGTGTGGCCGTATGCCGGAAGCCGAGCCCAATTTTCGCACAGTTGCGGCGGCTTTGCCCAAAGATGCCGCAGCTCTGGCTAACCATGGCGCATCCCTGTTTGCCACCCGCGACTATGAGGCCGCACAGGATGTGCTGGCCGAATCCCTGCGCATTGCTGATGGCAGCCCGGAAACCCATGCCACCATGGGGCTGGTCTTGATGGCGCAGGGGGCTCTGGATAAGGCGGAACATGCCTTGGCAACAGCCTGCCGCCTGCGTGCTGATGATGCGCGATTGATGCTCAACCATGCCGGTGTTCTGGCCGATCTGGGGCAGAGAGCGCAGGCTCGGGCCCTGCTGTTACGGGCTGAGAGTGTGGCCACCAATCCTCTCGACCGGGCTCGTGCCCGTATGAACCGGGGTGTGCTGGCGTTGGCGGAAGGGGATTTTGCGCAGGGCTGGCCGTTGTTTGAGGCACGGCAGGCCCTTCTGCCTCTCCCGCCCGCTCTTGCCGGATTGGCGCAATGGGATGGTGCCGTTCGGTCGGACCCGGTCTTGCTGTATGCGGAGCAGGGACTGGGCGATACGCTCCATTTTTTACGCTACGTCGGGCAGGTGGCGCAGCGGGCACCTGTTCTGCTGCTTGTGCAGCCTGCGTTGCAGGGGCTGGTGCAGTGCATGGTGCCATCATGGGCAGGGCGGGTGCGGGTGTTGGAGGACGTCATGCCGCACTGGCCTGCGGGGTGTGTCCGGTGCTCGCTGTTGAGTCTGCCATTGTTGTTGGGTGTCTCGCGGCCATCTGTGTGGGGTGTGCCTGCTCTGCGGTCACCTCAAGGTCAGGGGCATGCAGGTTTCAGGCTGGGTCTGTGTTGGTCAGGGCATGCGGGCTACCAGTTTGACAGGCGGCGTTCACTCAACCCGGCTTTGCTGGCTCCGTTGGCTGGGATGGCGGGTATGAACGTGCAGGCCTTGCAGCCAGTGGGAGAGGAACTGCCCTTTGCCTGCACACCACTAGTGGCAGGGGATGTGCTGGCGACAGCCCGGCTTATTGCCGGGCTGGATATGGTTGTTACGGTTGATACCATGGTGGCGCACCTGTCCGGGCTTATCGGGGTGCCAACCGTGCTGCTGGACCGCTTTGGCGGGGACTGGCGGTGGGCGAAAGGTTCGGTCTTCCTGCGGCCAGATGATGGGGGTATTGCCAGCCAGTGGTACCCTGCGGTGAGGATTATCCGCCAGACCACATTCGGGGTGGGGGACGCCCCCTGGCAGCTGCCTGTGGCACAGGTGCAACTGCATGTGCGTGATGCAATCCTTAAAAATGGTAAAGGCGGTTGCCGCGTGTAACAGGCGCTTTATGATGCGGGAATGACACGTCTTTCGCCCGCAGGGGCTACCCCGGCCATGGCGCAGTGGTTCGCGCTCAAGGCAGAAAACCCCGAAGCCCTGCTGTTTTTCCGCATGGGTGATTTTTACGAGCTTTTTTTTGATGACGCAGTTGCCGCTGCGGCAGCGCTGGATATTGCGCTGACGGCCCGCGGCACGCATGCGGGTGACCCCATTGCCATGTGTGGTGTCCCTGTGGGGGCAGCGTCGGCCTATCTGGCTCGATTGATTCGCCGTGGCTTCCGGGTTGCCGTGGCTGAACAGACAGAAACGCCAACCCGTGGCCGCCCGGCCAGCAAAGGGCCGTTGGCCCGAGCCGTTGTCCGGCTGGTCACACCGGGAACCCTGACAGAAGATGAACTGCTGGAACCCGGACGCTCCAACCTGCTGCTGGCCTTGGTGGCCGAGCCTCCGGCACGGGGCAAGGCAGGCAAGGGCGTGGCAGATGCGTGGTGTGGCGCTGCCTGGATCGACGTTTCAACCGGCCTGTTTGAAACCGCAAGGTTGAAGCAGGGCGGGTTGTCGGCCCTGCTGGGCCGTCTGGACCCGGCGGAAATTCTGGCGGCGGAAGGGCTGGTGCCTGCGGACTATGACAGCCGCCGTGCGCCCGCCATGGCCCCGGTTGCGGCGGATACGGCCCGGCAGAGGCTGGCTGGTGCTTTCAGCGTCGCCAGTATCGACGCTTTTGGCACGTTCTCGGACGAGGAATGCTGTGCCGCCACGCTGGCGGTGGATTATGTGCGGCGTACACAGGCAGGTAAGCTGCCCCGTCTGGCCCACCCTGTTGCCCAGACGGAAACAGGTATTATGGGCATGGACCCCGCAACACGGAGCAGCCTTGATATCCTGCGTGCGCGTGATGGTGGGACAGAACATACCTTGCTGGCGGCTATCAGCCGCACGGTCAGTGCCGCAGGGGGGCGTCTGCTGGCCGAATGGCTTGCTGCCCCGCTCACCCATGCAGAGAGCATTGCAAGGCGGCAGGACGCCTGGTGCTGGCTGAAGGACGAACCCTCAGCCCGCGACACGCTGCGTGAAGCCCTGAAGAAAGCCCCCGACATTGCCCGCGCCCTTGGGCGGCTGTCTGTCGGGCGGGGGCAGCCGCGAGACCTTGCTGCTATTCGTGAGGGTCTGAATGCCGCACGGGCGGCAGGTGTGGCGCTGGCGGGCGGACGGGCACCGCTGGCTCCGGCCTTGCAGGACGCTACAGCCCGCCTTGGTGGGGCGGAGCCTCTGCGGCAGATCCTCTCTACAGCTCTGGCGCAGGATATGCCCGCCCGGCTGGAAGATGGCGGAGTTATTGCCGCGGGTTATGATGCGGAATTGGATGAACACCGCAGCCTGCGTGATGACTCGCGGCGGTTGATTGCGGCTTTGCAGGCCCAGTATGTCACGCAGTACGGGGTCAATACCCTCAAGATCAAACACCATGCCCAGCTTGGTTATGTCATGGAGGTGCCCTCGGCCGCCGGAGCGCGGCTGAAGGAGTGTCCGGAACTGGTCCTGCGGCAGGGCACGGCCAGCATGGCCCGTTTTGCGACGGAAGAACTGGCCAGTCTGGACGCCCGCATTACCGAGGCAGCGGATAAGGCCGCCCAGCGTGAGAAAATTCTCTTCGCGCAGCTTGTCAGCACCGTGCTGGCCGAGGCGGATCTGCCCCCTATCGCACAGGCTCTGGCAGCGCTGGATGTTTTCCAGTCCTGTGCTGTGCTGGCCGGTGGGGGCACATGGTGCCGCCCACATGTAACGGATGATGCTGCTTTTTGCCTGCAAGGGTGCCGCCATCCGGTAGTGGAGGCCGCCTTGCCTCCGGGGGCGCGGTTTACACCCAACGGGTGCAGCCTTGCCCCGGACCACCGCGTCATGCTGCTGACGGGGCCGAACATGGCAGGCAAATCCACCTTCCTGCGGCAGACGGCTCTTGCAGTCATTCTGGCACAGGCGGGCCTGCCCGTTGCGGCCGAGCAGGTGCAGATCGGGGTGGTGGACCAGCTTTTTTCACGGGTTGGCGCATCGGACGATCTGGCCCGTGGGCGCTCCACCTTTATGGTGGAAATGACCGAAACGGCCGCCATTCTCAATCAGGCCGGGCCACGCTCCCTTGTGGTGGTGGATGAAATAGGCCGGGGCACCGCAACGCTGGACGGGCTGGCCATTGCCTGGGCCGTGCTGGAAGGCCTGCACTCCACCGTGCGCTGCCGCTCCATCTTTGCCACGCATTTTCATGAACTGGCGCGGCTGGTGGATACGCTGCCCCGCCTGTGCCTGCATACCATGGCGGTCAGGGAGTGGCGTGGACAGATCGTGTTCCTGCACGAGGTGCTGGCAGGCACCGCCAAAAAAAGCTGGGGTGTGCATGTTGCACGGCTTGCCGGGGTGCCCGAACCGGTGGTGGAGCGGGCAGGGCGGCTCCTGCGGGAGCTGGAACGTGCTGAAAATGCAATACCCGAACCACTTCCGTTGTTTGCACCGCAGAAGACATTATCCCCGCCGGTGGAAAATACGTTAAAGAATCGTCTGATGGATATTGATCCCGATACGCTGACACCCCGTGCCGCGCTGGATGTGTTGTATGACCTCCGTAAGGAAGCCATGCAGACCCCCGCCGCCGAGCAGCCCGCCATATCCTGACCGCCCCGCCCTTACAGGAGCCGAATCCGAATCCCTATGGCCACTTCCTCCGTACAGGCTGCCCCCGGGCAGCAGCCCGACATGACCGTTCTGGCAACGCTGACGCCCGAAGCCCTTGCCGCGTGCCTGACGCGCGAGCTGCGTGATGCGACACAGGAGGATGCGGCCATACCGGAGCGGGATGCCGCCGTGGCCATTTTTCGGCGGTATCTGGGGCGCTATCAGGCCGATGTTCGCAACCGCTTTGAGCGGTATGAACTCAAGGGGGCGGCCGCAGCCAAGCAGATCGGCACGTTTACCGATGTGCTGTTGCGCGGGATTGTGGACCTGGCGGCCAGAGCTAACCCAGGTGCCAGCCCCCGCATGCCGGGGGAACTGACAGGCTTTGCCGTAGCAGCAACTGGGGGCTATGGGCGCGGGCTTCTGGCTCCGTTTAGCGATATCGACCTGCTGTTCCTTGTGGCGGATGACAGTATTGGGCAGTCCCACGCGCTGGTGGAATACGTGCTGTATTTCCTGTGGGATCTTGGTCTTAAGGTCGGCCATGCCACACGTACCATTGGCGAATGTATTGCCGAGGCCAACAAGGACACCACAGTGCGTACCGCCCTGCTGGATGCCCGCCTGTTGGCCGGTGACACAGCACTATTTGCCACCTTCGAGGCCCGCTACATCGTGTCCTGCGTGGAAGCCGGGGCCATTACCTTTATCCACGACAAGCGGCGCGAAAGGCTGGAGCGCCACCGCCGCTTTGGGGACAGCCCCTATCTGGTGGAACCCAACCTCAAGGAAGGGCGGGGCGGTCTGCGGGACCTGCAAACGCTGTACTGGATGTGCCGCAACACCTTCGGCACCCGCCATGTCCGCGACCTGCTGGCCCCCGAGTTCATATGGATGGGCCTGCTGACCGAGCAGGAGGCCGCCCGCGCCCGCCGCTCATGGGACTTCCTGTGGACCGTGCGGCTGCACCTGCATTATGTCGCCGGCCGGGCGGAGGAACGCCTGACCTTTGACATGCAGCCCGTCATTGGTGCGCGCATGGGGTATACCCGCCACGGGCGGCAGAATGGGGTGGAGCGCTTTATGCGCCACTACTTCCTGACTGCGCGTGAGGTCATGCGCCTGACCCATGTGCTGGAGCCCGCTGTGCTGCGGCAGGCACAGGGGCCGGTTGCTAACGCTGCCAAACCTGATGATGCCATGCGGGAAGCAGGCTTTACCCTGCTGGATGGGCAGATCCTGCCAGATAGAGGGGTCTCCTTCGAGCAGGAACCCATCAAGATGATGCAGATTCTGGACTGGGCGCGTCTGCGCCGTCGGTCGCTGCATCCCTTGGCGCGGCACCAGTTGATCCGCTGGGAACGCAAGGCCACCACCTTGCGGGATGACCCCGAAGCCGCCCGGATTTTCCTCGACCTGCTGTGCGGGGAACTGCCGGAAGAAGAACGCCCACGCCGTCGCCTGCTGTCATCCGCCGCAGCGGCAGCACCCAACCCTGCTGAATCCGGTGCCCCGGCTTACTCAGCCGCCTATGGCAGCCACCCGCCGTCTGGTCATGCCTACTGGCTGCATATCCTGAATGAAACCGGCATATTCGGGCGCCTTATGCCCGACTGGGCACGTATTGTCGGGCAGATGCAGTTTGACACCTACCACGTGTTTACGGTCGATGAGCATACGATCGAGGCTGTGCGTATTCTCGACGAAGTCGTGGCCGGGCGCATGGCAGACGAAATCCCCATTGCTTACGAACTGATCAAGGGGCTGCATTCCCGCCGGTCGCTGTATATGGCGGTGCTGCTGCACGATGTCGCCAAGGGGCGGGGTGGGGACCATTCTGAAATCGGGGCCGAAATTGCCGCCGAACTGTGCCCACGTCTGGGCATGACGGGGGAGGAGACGGAAACAGTCTCCTGGCTTGTCCTGCATCATCTCTTGCTCAGCCACACAGCTTTCCAGCGTGATATAGACGACCCCAAGACCATTCTGGATGTGGCGGATATTGTGCAGTCGCCAGAACGTCTGCGCCTGCTGCTGCTATTGACGATCGTTGATATGCGGGCTGTCAGTGCCCGTGTGTGGAATGCCTGGAAGGCCACGCTCCTGCGCGAGCTGTATGTGCGCGTGGCCGAGGTACTGGCGGGGGGGCTGTCCACCACTGAGCGTGACGTGCGCGTGCGCCACGCCAAGGATGTGACTGCGGGTATCCTGACCGAGGAAGGTGTTTCCAGAACGGATATCGAGCGTTTTCTGGGGCTTGGCTACCCCGGTTACTGGCTGTCCTTTGATTACGAAACCCATAGGCGGCACGCTCGCCTGATCCGCGAGACCGATGCGCGGGATGCGCCTTTGACGGTTGACGTGCTGCCGCTGCCCGCCCGTGGCGTGACGGAAGTGACGGTCTATACCGTGGACGTGCCGGGCCTGTTTTCCAAAATCGCGGGGGCGCTGGCGCTGGCTGGGGCATCCATTGTGGATGCGCGTATCCACACCATGACCCACGGCATGGCGCTGGATACCTTCTGGATTCAGGATACGGCCGGGCAGGCGTATGAGGAGGCGCACCGTCTGGCCCGTCTGTCAGCCCTGATCGAGCAGGGGCTGAGCGGGCATGTTGATATCCGCACCGAAATAGCACGGGCGGGCTTTGGCCACATGCCGCTGCGTATGCGCGCCATCCATGTGCCGCCGCGTGTGGTGGTGGATAATGCTGTATCCAACACCTACACGGTCATAGAAATCAACGGCCGCGACAGACCCGGCCTGCTGTATGATGTGACGGAAGCCATGAGCCGGGAAAACCTCCAGATCGCCTCGGCCCACATCACTACCTATGGTGTACGGGCGGTGGACGTTTTTTACGTCAAGGATCTGTTTGGTCTCAAAATTACCGACAAGAAGCGGCTGGAAGAAATCCGTGAAAGACTGCTGGCAGGGCTGAAGGAAGCCGAGGCCGAAGCCAGCGCCCAGGCCGAAACGCGCTATTCGGCCTGAGGCAGTACGGGGTGTGCCACTTAACCAGCGGCACCGTAGCCGGGGCTGAGGGGGGATAGCCCCTTGTCCAGCCCGGAACGCAGGGCCGCCCCGACCGGGCTTGTCGGGTCAATCAGCCCTTGGCGCAGGAACAGGTCGATCAGAACCAGGGCGACATTGAACTTGAAGTCGTCCGTGTCCCGCACAATGCGGAAGGCTTCTTCCAGCGGCATGAGCGTGAAGGATTCCACCTCACCATCGGCGGCAGAGGGTTCAAAGCTTTCGGGCAGGTAGAGGTCGTAGCAATAGAGCACGTCCCGCCGCAGCCCCTCAGGACGGTTGAGCGCGTAGAGGATACGCCCTGTCTGGGTGGCCTGTGCGGCCAGAGCGGCTGGTATGCTCGCTTCCTCCGCCGCTTCCTTCAGCAGTGCCTCCTGTGGGGAATGTCCGGCAGGCACGCCCCCGGCCACCAGATGGTCCAGCTTGGACGGGTCCAGCCGCTTGTTGGCGGCGCGGCGGCCTGTCCACAGGTGCAGGCCATCTGCACGGCGGACCAGCCCGTTCATATGCACCCCAACGGCCACTAGCCCGAACAGCGGTAACGCCCCCCGGTCAATACGACCCACCACTGGCCCACCCAGATCGGGCACGACATCAAACAACTCGTGGTGAGATTTGTAGAACCCTTCCTGCGTCAGAACCTCTCCCAATTGCTCCAACTGGGCAGGGACGGGAAGGTCAAAGCCGGTTGCGGGGGTGCCTAGCCCTTCCTGTTCCAGCCGAGCGAACAGCTCGGGGGTAACCCACCCGGCGGGCTGGCCTGCAAGCGAGAACGAAGCGCGCTCACCCGGCAGGGTGGCTGTGTTGCAGTGCTGGAGGTGGCGCAGAAAGGAGCTGGTGTCGGATGGCATGAAAGATCCTGTTATCCTGTGCCACAAAGGCCGGGGTGCCCGTTATCGGGTGTGGTGGGGGCTGTGGCAAGGTTTGTGGGGCTTGCAAAAATTGCTCGGCATGTCACATCCAAAGCATGTCTCCCCGTCGCGCGGTGTCCGGGCCGCTTAAGAAACCCGTTTCCGTTACCTTTGTCCGCCTGCTGCCCTATCTGTGGCCGGAGGGAAACCACGCCCTGCGCTGGCGGGTGGTGCTGGTGCTGCTTGTCATGGCGGCGGGGGAGGTCGCAACCCTTGCCGTGCCGCTGGTATACAGCCGGGTGGTGGACGGGTTTGTCCACCCGGCGAGCCTTGCCATGGCTCCGGCCCTGCTGATTTTAGGCTACGGGCTGGTGCGGCTTATAGCTGCGGTGCTGACCAACCTGCGCGACGCGCTGTTTGCCCCTGTGCGCTTTCGGGTGGCGCGGCAGGCGGCGTATCGCAGTTTCCAGCACATGCATGCACTGTCGCTGCGCTTCCACCTCGACAGGCGCACAGGGGGTGTGACCCGCGCTATCGAGCGTGGCACGGAAGCGGTGGAAACACTGCTGCGTATGCTCATGTCCATTTCTCCCACCATCTTGCAGGCCGTGCTGGTGATTGTGGTCATCTGGCGCTTTTTCGACTGGCGCTACGTGGCGCTGATGGTGCTGATGGTGCTGGCCTATATTCTGTTCACGGTGCGCTTTACCACATGGCGGCTGGGGGTGCGCCGCCGCATGAACGACACCAGTAGTGAGGCAACAGGCAAGGCACTGGACAGCCTACTGAACTACGAGACCGTCAAATACTTCGGTAATGAGGAGCACGAGGCCAAGCGCTATGACAGCGCCCAGGCCCGGTACGAGCAGGCTGCGTTGACAACGCAGTATTCCCTCGGGCTGCTCAACTTCGGGCAGGCGGCCATTATTGCGGTCTCACTTGCGGCGATCATGCTGCTGGGGGGGCGGGATGTGGAGGTCGGGCGCATAACGGTGGGTGAGTTTGTCATGCTCAACACCTACCTGTTGCAGCTTTACGGGCCGCTGAACTTTCTGGGATCTGTCTATTCCGGCATCCGCACGGCTCTGGTTGATCTGGAGCACATGCTCGGGCTGGTTGATGAGCCTGTGGAGGTGTCCGACACAGCCGAGCCGGTGGCTTTGACCACACGCCTGTCTGCCTCACACCCCGCGCGGGTGGAGTTCCGCAATGTCGGATTCGGCTACAGGCCGGACAGGCAGATCCTGCATGACGTCAGTTTTGTTGTGGAGCCGGGGCACAAGACCGCCATCGTGGGCAGCACCGGGGCGGGTAAATCCACCATCAGCCGGTTGCTGTTCCGCTTTTACGACGTTACCTCCGGCGCGGTGCTGCTGGATGGGCATGACATCCGTGACTGCCGTCAGGCTGACCTGAGAGCAGCCATAGGCGTTGTCCCGCAGGATACGGTGCTGTTCAACGACACCATTGGCTACAACATCGCCTATGGCCGTATGGACGCCACGCCAGAGGACGTGGAGCAGGCAGCACGGCTGGCCCAGATCCACGACTTCATTACGTCCCTGCCGGAAGGCTACGACACCCAGGTGGGTGAACGTGGGCTGAAACTGTCGGGGGGCGAGAAGCAGCGCGTGGCCATTGCCCGCACGATTTTGAAAGACCCACGGGTTCTTGTGCTTGACGAGGCCACCAGCGCGTTGGACACACATACCGAAAAGGAAATTCAGACGGCGCTGAAAGCTGTTTCGGCCCGGCGGACGACCCTCGTGATCGCGCATCGGCTTTCCACCATTGTGGATGCGGATGATATTCTGGTCATGAAGCAAGGCCGTGTGGCCGAGCGTGGCACCCATGCCGACCTGCTGGCCCTGGGTGGGCAGTACGCCGCCATGTGGGCCGCGCAGGCCAGTGACGAGGGCGCCTGAAAGCCCAAACCCCACGCCCCCAGGCTGGGGCAGAGAAGGAGAGAGACAATGGCCCATACAGAAGGGCAGGATAGCGGCCCAGCCCCCCAGCAGCCTGAAGTGCCCGAGGACCTGGCCCGTTGCGCCATGGTGGTCGAACACGCCATCGAACACCTGCATAACGAGAAGTTCCCCGACCTTGCCATAGCCTCCGCCCTGTTGGGTGGGTCGCTGGGTGTGCTGGCCCGTAGCATGGACCCGCAGACAATCCTGCGTATTCTCGACTCTGCGGCAAACAGCGTGCGTATGGGCGATGTCCATGCCTCCGTAACCGCAGCAGAGAACGCCCAGAGCGAGAAAGACTGAGCGTAACCCTTGACTGTAGGCGATGGCTCAGTCATAAGCCGCGCCAAACCCGAGTGTGGTCGCGGGACGTCAGTCTCGGCCCTCTGTTCCTTTTTTCATCAAGACAAGGATGAGACAATGTCCCGTCGTTGCCAGATCACCGGCAAGGGCGTGCTGACCGGAAATAACGTCAGCCATGCCAATAACAAATCCCGCCGTCGTTTCCTGCCCAACCTGCAGGAAGCTTCGCTGGTTTCCGAAATCCTCGGCTTTGCCGTGCGTATGCGCGTCAGCGCTCGTGGTCTGCGTACCATCGAGCACAATGGCGGGCTTGATGCCTTCCTGCTGAGCACACCCAACCGCAAGCTTCCCACCGAAGCCCAGGTGGTCAAGCGCCGCGTTCAGCGCGCCCAGGCCAAAAAGCAGGAAGCCGCAGCCGCCTGAGCCATTGCTGCCCAGTAAGGTTGCGCCGGGCTCCGCCAGTATGGCAACAGGGCCCGGCCTGTCTGGTTTTGGGTGCTTGGCAGTGTGCCAGCATCTTCGTCTATCGGCCGGTGTCCGCCGCCGGGTTGTCTGAGGCTTAGGCCACAGGTGACGCAACGGTGTTCCGAGGCCGCAGGCGCGAAGGGTTTTCCGTTCGCGCCTGACCTGTTTTCTGGAGGTTTTCGTGTCCGCCCAGTCTGATCTCTCCAAAATCCGTAATATTGGTATTACCGCGCATATTGACGCCGGTAAGACGACCACGACCGAGCGTATTCTGTATTACACCGGCGTGTCCCACAAAATTGGTGAAGTGCACGAAGGCAACACCACCACAGACTACATGGCCCAGGAACGTGAGCGTGGTATTACCATCACCTCCGCCGCCGTGACCTGTGACTGGAAAGATCACCGGATCAACATCATCGACACCCCCGGACACATTGACTTCAACATCGAAGTCAACCGTTCGCTGCGCGTGCTCGATGGCGCCGTGTTCATCATCGAAGGTGTGGCGGGCGTGCAGCCCCAGTCCGAAACCAACTGGCGTCTGGCTGACCGGTACAATGTGCCGCGCATCATCTTCATCAACAAGCTGGACCGTACAGGGGCGGACTTCTACCGCGCATTCGACACCCTGAAGGAAAAGCTCGACATCATTGCCATTCCGCTGCAGCTTCCCATCGGTGCGGAAGATCAGTTCCTTGGCGTTGTCGATCTGGTGGAAATGAAAGCCATCGTCTGGGAAGGCGGTGAACTGGGCGCGAAGTTCCACGACGAAGAAATTCCTGCCGACCTGAAGGAAAAGGCCGCTGAAGCGCGCCAGAACCTGCTGGACACGGCCCTGGCAGTTGATGAAGCCGCTATGGAAGAATACTTCGAAAACGGCGACGTCTCTGTTGAGACCCTCAAGCGCTGCATCAAGAAGGGCGCCATCAGCGGTGAATTCCGCCCCGTCCTGTGCGGCACGGCGTTCAAGAACAAGGGCGTGCAGCCGCTGCTCGATGGCATCATCGACTACCTGCCGGCTCCTAACGACGTTGAAGGCATCCGTTGCGCTCCGCCCGAAGGTGAAGACGCGGACGAAAACAACCAGCCGATCCTGCCGGTTGACCCGGACGGCAAGTTTGCTGGTCTGGCGTTCAAGATCATCAACGACAAATACGGCACGCTGACCTTTGTGCGCGTCTATCGCGGCGTTCTGAAGACGGGTGACACCGTCCTCAACACCACGAAGGGCCATAAGGAACGTATCGGCCGTATCTACCAGATGCATGCCGACAAGCGTGAAGAACTGACGGAAGTGCATGCGGGTGATATCGCTGCTTTCGTGGGGCTGAAAGACACCCAGACGGGTGACACGCTGTCCGACAGTTCCGATCCGGTTGTGCTGGAACGTATGTCCTTCCCGGTTCCGGTTATCGACATCTCCGTCGAGCCGAAGACCAAGGACGCAGTCGAGAAGATGACACTGGCCCTGCAGAAGCTGGCCGGTGAAGATCCCTCCCTGCAGCTCAAGACCGACCAGGAAACCGGCCAGACCATTCTGTCGGGCATGGGCGAACTGCACCTTGACATCATCATCGACCGTCTGCGTCGTGAATATGGTGTTGAGGCCAATGTGGGCGCACCGCAGGTGGCTTACCGCGAAACCATTTCGCAGCCGCATACGGAAACCTATACCCACAAGAAGCAGTCTGGTGGTTCGGGCCAGTTCGCTGAAGTGAAGATCAAGTTCGAGCCGGTTGAGCGGAACGACGGTATCCTCTTCGAAAACCAGGTTGTTGGTGGCACTGTGCCGCGCGAATACATCCCGGCTGTCGAAAAAGGTATCCGCGTTCAGTCCTCCACGGGCGTTCTGGCTGGCTTCCCGACAGTGGACTTCAAGTTCACGCTGCTTGACGGTAAGTACCATGACGTTGACTCGTCCGCTCTGGCGTTCGAAATCGCGGCAAAGGCCTGCTTCCGTGAAGGCATGAAGAAAGCCTCTCCGATCATCCTCGAACCGATCATGGACGTGGAAATCACCACGCCGAACGATCACGTGGGTGACGTGGTGGGTGACCTCAACCGTCGTCGTGGGATGATCCAGAGCCAGGAAACATCCGGTTCCACCGTGATGGTCCGCGCCTTTGTGCCGCTGAAGGAAATGTTCGGCTACATTTCTCACCTGCGGTCCATGACCAAGGGTCGTGCATCCTTCACGATGCAGTTCCACCACTACGACCCCGTGCCGCGCAACGTTGCGGAAGAAATCATGGCGCAGTCGCGCTGATTGCTTTCAAAACAGTTCGGCTGATATCAGGGCTGCTCCCGCAAGGGAGCAGCCTTTTTATTTGGGGGTAAGGCCAGCATTGTGGGGGGTGCCAGGTAGTGAGGGCAGGTTCTGCCATGCCGCCGTGAGGTTGGGCATACGGCTCCCTTGGCACACGGAACAGGGTGCTATGCGTCTGTTGGTATTTTAGAAAAAGGGAGCAGGAGGGTGCCCATTGCTTCTGGCGCGCCTCTTGGAATGGGCAGGCTTTCAGCCTTTCTGACACTCATTTTGGAAGCAGGGGCAGCAGGAGGAAGAGCCGGTCGGTTCGATCCTGACAAGGCAGGATTCCGAACACCATGCGCAGAACAAGAGGGCTGGCGCGGACCTGAGAGGTAACCCTAAAATGGGGTAACGCTACCTACAGGCCATGGTCAAAGCCATGCGCCTGTAGGTGTGTCGGGGTGTTTTAGCCAAATGCTCCGATGTCGTGCATCAGGGCTACGCTCACTTCCCGCAGGAGTTCAAACAACTGGCCCATGGGGGTGAAAATGTCCCTGTGTTCGCGCAGGTAAATACCTTCATCGCGGGGGCCGCAGGGTTCGTAGAAATCCTGGTTCGACGGTCCGCTGCCAACCGGGAAAATATCGGCCATGTGCTGGAGAACGGTTGGAATATCCAGACACAGAATCTGCTGCATCATCATGTCATGGCTGAAACCGCCACGGGGCATGAAGAAGGGAATGCGGCACGCCAGCAGCCATATCCGCTCAATCAGCATAATGCGGATGGCATGGAGCAGCCGGATGCGCGGCTCGGTCCGTGGGGCATGCTGCCATGCTTCCCGCAGGGCCAGATGGTCGGCCTGAATACGGCGGAACATGGTGTGCAGTTCGGCGGACAGGTTCAGTTTTTCAAGGTCGCCCATCAGCACCAGAAAAGCCTGCCTGCGCTTGGGGGAGCTTTCCTCCGTTGCGCGGTCAAGCCAGAAGCCGGGGTCCAGAAGGCACACAACGCTCTTGAGCACCTTGTCGTCCGAACAGGCAAGGCCATGGCGCGCAAAGTCCAGTGCACGGTGGAAGCGCGGGCTGGATGTGTTCAGCGTTTCAAAGGTTTCAGGGTGGCGGCGGGCAGCGGCCCCCAAGCCTTGCAGTGTGTTGGCACACCAGCCCAACTGTTGAAGAATGGCGTTGTTGGGGATGGCGCGGAGCTGGCTGGGATGGGTGATGCGCGTGCGCGTTGCGGATTCAGCACTCTGGCGCGCCGGTGGGCGGGAGCCTGTGCGGTCGATCAGGGACGGCCCGAAAGCACCCAGCAGGGCGGAGTAGCCGGGGTCTTCCACCAGCCCTTTCATGGCCTCGATCATGCTGGAGAAGAAATCAGCCGAAAAATCAGGGTTGTCGTAAATCGGGTCCTCATCCTGCGGGTGGGGCAGGAAGATACTTTCCGCAATGGTGGCCAGGGTGGCCCCGGCCAGTTCCGGCGTGCCGAACAGCAGGTAGCCGTCCCCCCCCTGGAACGCGGTTTCCTCACGGCAGACAATGCCACATTCCTCAAACCGGTTGCGGACATGGGCGGGGGACAGATACGCCAGCCTGTCGGACATGCGGAAGGGATGGGCACCACGGCCAATGCTCTCGCCATGGGTGTCGAAGAAAACCACTTCGATATCGCCCAGATTCCAGCGGGCCAGCAGGTCGCAGATCCGCAGGCGCAGCCGCTCGATCTGATAGGACGCGGCAAGCTGGCCGATATAGCGGCCAGAATCGGAATAACCGAATTGGAAGCAGATCCGCCCCATGGCGCGCACATAGGCCCGCCACGCGGGAGAGCGCAGGGCTTCTTCCACAATATGCTCGCCATTGACCATGGCGTCATCGGTTTCAAACAGCGGGGAAATTTCGACCCGGTCTGCCACGCCAAAATGCATGGCGGCCCAGAGGGCTGCCAGCAGGGTATAGCCGGTTTCTGTCTCGGCGATCAGGAAGCGGACGGGGCTGCCGGAATCAACAAATTTGCTAATCTGGGCAATGGTCATCATCAACCGTCCGGCGGTTGAGGAATCACTGAGCAGCGCGCCAAAATCGACCGGCACGGGCTCGGCAGTATCAAGCGCTTCGTTCACCCGGCTGAGGAGCGCACGCCGATGCGCCGGGTTGCCGGGGTCATCCAGCAGGTTCAGCTTCTGGCGGACGAAGTTATGTACCTGCACCGCATTCAGCCGTACATGGGTATGGGCCAGCCCGAGCCCATGCGACAGAAAGCCAGCCCGTGCCACGGCAAGGGGGAGCTTGGCAGATGGGGCAGCCTGATCAATGGCGTCCTGCAAGGCATCGGCCAGTTCGGAGGCATTGGTCAGCGCCGTATCCCGGCCATTGACGAGCAGGCGGGCAAAATGCGCCACGGCCTGCAAGTCTGTGCCTGTTGAGGGGGCTGCACTGATCTGCTCTTTTACGCAGGCAATCGCGTCACGCAGTCGGCCGGTCAGGTCGGGGGCAAGCACCCCTTCGTGCGTGATCTGCTGTTCCAGCCGCATAAGCTGGAACAGCTTCATACGTAGCCGTAGCCGCAGTGTGTCCCACCAGCCGATGTCGGTCCGCCCGTCTGTATCATATCCCACCCAGCTTGTGGCGATGACGGGGCTGGGGGCCAGCGTGCTCCATGTCTCGGGCCAGGAGTCCGCAGCGGTTTCCAGCAGCGCGGCGGAGAGCAGATCGATGGCGTCACGCGCACGGGTAATGGCCTGTGCTGCCAGCGTGAATTCTTCTTCCAGCGTGGGCGGGGCCGTGCGGCGGTGCGTGTCAAAGGCCGGGGCGGTTTCGGGCGGCATGGCGTCCGAGGCACTCTGCGCCAGGGCAGCATAGACCGGGTTGCTGAGCGCGAACGTCGGGTGCGCGGTAAACACTGCGGCAAAGCGCACACTGCTTATGGCGTCCCGATAGGCGCTGAGGGAGGGTGCGGGCAGCGTGGCTAGGATATGGCGTGCGACCTCACGCAGTTTTTCCTGTGCGGAGAGTGTCGTCGCCCCGCCAACATAGCGGTGCAGGCGGCGGGCACGGTTGAGAAAGCCCCTGTCTCTGAGGGCACGGATGAGGGTGCCGACATCATCCTGGCTCATATCTCCCTTTTCAAAGGCTTCGCCCAGGTGCAGGGCCAGCATCATGACAGGGTTGCTGTCCCCGTTTGCTGTGCCAGCGGCACTGCTGGTCACGGACGCCAGAACATTGCCCAGATGAGGAGGGAGGGAGGAAAAATCCAGTGTCATGGCGCCCGTTCTGTCCTTGCCGGATTGGTTTGAAAAGGAAACGTATTGTTGCGCGAACAACTCGTTTCCTGTCTTTCCACGTCTGCAACCAGTGCGCAACTGCCCGGCGGACACTTGGGGGGGAGGCAGCGGAGTGCTATTTGCAGGAGCATGACAGCAAACAGGCATACAGACGCGGACCACGAGGCCCGGCAGGCGCTCAGGCGTTACCGCAATGCAGCAACGGGGCTGCTGGGGCTTATGGGGGGTGTGACCTTGCTGGGGTATGTTGCCCCTGCCGCCGGATGGGTCAGGGATGGCTTCTGGCTGGAAACATTGCGTGCTGGTGCGCGTGCAGGTGTTGTGGGCGGCATAGCGGACTGGTTTGCCGTGGTCGCGCTGTTCCGCAGGCCCATGGGGCTGCCGATCCCGCATACTGCGATCTTGCCTGCCCAGAAGGAACGGCTTGGCCGTGCCCTGGGGCGTTTTGTCGCAGGGCAGGTGCTGACCGAACGGGAGGTGGAGCGGGTTCTCCAGCAGGTGGACCTGCCCGGCTTTATTGCCAATCTTCTCGATGACCCGGCCACACAGGACGCCATTGTTGCGGCACTGGCACGGGCAACGCCCCAAATGCTTGATCGCATGTCGGACGGTCGGGCCAGCGGCGCGGTATCGCGCATTCTGCCGCGTCTGCTGGGCGGGAATGATCTTGCCCCCGTTATTGCCAAGGCGCTGCGCAGCTTGGTGGATGATGACAGACATCAGGAGGTGCTGTCCTATCTGCTGGGCCAGATCAAGGACGGGCTTCAGTCAAAGGAAGGCGTTTTGCGCGCCATGATTGAGGAACGTGTGCGTGAGCAGGGCGGGCGTTTGCTGGGCTGGGCCATAGGTGGCTCTATTGCCACCAAGGTTCTGCTGTCGGCCGGGCGGGAGTTGGATCGAATCGATCCTGAAAACTCCAGCCTGCGGGAAGGGTTTACCACCTGGGTGCGTGCGCAGATCGACCGTATCGAAACTGACCCGGAGCGCGGGCGGGAGTTTACGCAGGCGGTTATGTCGGTGCTATCGCACGAGAGTGTGGTGGGCTGGTGGGGGGACATCTGGCAGCGGTTCCGCCGGATGGTGGAAGCCGATGTGGAAGACCCGCAGGGCCGGGTGTCCTGCATTGTGCGTGACGGTCTGGGGCATCTGGCCCAGCAGGCCCGCCATGATGAGGTCCTGCGCGGGCGGATCATGAACAGTGTCAACGGGATGGTGCTACGGGTGCTGCCGTTCATGCGCGAGCGTGTGGCGGAGTTTATCGCCAAGGTTATTTCGGGCTGGAATGCGGTGGAAATGGCCGACAGGCTGGAACTGCGGGTCGGCAAGGACCTCCAGTTCATCCGCTTTAGCGGCACACTGGTTGGGTTTGGTGTGGGGGCGCTGCTGTTTGTCATCCTGCGGCTGCTGTTTGGCATCAACGCCCAGTAGCCGCTGCATCACAGATATGTCGGCAGGCGATGAATCCTGCTGATTTGGGTTGACGTGCTGTGATCTTGAAGCCATGTATCCGAAACAGGACCATTAAGGTCTTTAATTGCGGTGAGGCCGGATCATGCTGAAACTCTCCCGCCTGGCGGACTACGCCGTTGTCATCCTCGTCCGACTGGGCGAGATGGAAGGAGTAACCACTTCTCCTTCTCTGGCGGCGGAAACAGGCGTGCCCGAACCGACGGTGGCCAAGGTGCTCAAGGCGCTTTCCGGACAGGGGTTTGTCCTGTCCCAGCGCGGCGCCAAGGGGGGCTACAGGCTGGCCCGGCCGTTGGCCGAAATTTCGGTTGCCAGCGTTATTACCGCCATGGATGGCAGGATCGCGCTGACAGCCTGTGTGGATGGCGGCGGGTGTGACAATGGTGTGTCCTGTAGCCTGTGCGGCAGTTGGGATGCCATCAACCACGCCATACGGACGACGCTTGAAGGTATTTCTTTGGAAAACATGCGCCTGAACGACAAGGGCTTCATGCCACGGGCGCGGAATGGCGTGCAGGGTCTCGCCACTCTTATTGGTGAGGGAACCTGAGCCATGCCAGCGACCACAGATACCAGAAATGCGGTAGAAACTCTCGGACAGTCCACCTACAAATGGGGCTTCGAGACGGATATCGAGATGGATATGGCCCCCAAAGGGCTGAATGAGGACATCATCCGCCTGATTTCCGCCCGCAAGGAAGAGCCGGAATGGATGCTGGAATGGCGTCTGGCCGCGTTTAAAACCTGGCAGGCCATGGAAGAGCCCAAGTGGGCCAAGGTGTCCCACCCCCCGATTGACTACCAGGACCTGCATTATTACGCGGCCCCGCGCCGTAAGCCTGGCCCCAAGTCCTTGGACGAGGTGGACCCTGAGCTGCTGCGGACCTACGAAAAACTGGGTATTCCACTGCACGAGCAGGCGCTGCTGGCCGGTGTTGAAGTGCCCGAGGGCGAAACCGCCCGCCCACCTGTGGCGGTGGACGCGGTGTTTGACAGCGTTTCCGTGGCCACGACTTTCCGCAAGACCTTGCAGGAAGCGGGCGTTATTTTCTGCCCTATATCCGAAGCGGTGCGTGAATACCCCGATCTGGTACGCCGCTACCTCGGGACCGTGGTGCCTGCGGGGGATAATTTCTTCTCTGCACTCAATTCAGCGGTCTTTACCGATGGCTCGTTTGTTTACGTGCCAAAGGGTGTGCGCTGCCCGATGGAGCTTTCCACCTATTTCCGCATCAATGCCCGCAACACAGGGCAGTTTGAGCGGACACTGATTGTTGTGGAAGACGGTGCCTCGGTCTCCTACCTGGAAGGCTGCACAGCCCCCATGCGGGACGAAAACCAGTTGCATGCGGCTGTGGTCGAACTGGTGGCCATGGACGATGCCTCCATCAAATACTCCACAGTCCAGAACTGGTACCCAGGGGACGAGGAAGGGCGCGGAGGCATTTATAACTTCGTGACCAAGCGCGGAGCTTGCCGTGGGGCACGTTCGCGCATTTCCTGGACACAGGTGGAAACCGGTTCGGCCATTACCTGGAAGTATCCGTCCTGCATCCTGCAAGGCGAGGGCTCTGTGGGGGAGTTCTATTCCGTCGCGGTGACCAATAACTGCCAGCAGGCCGATACCGGCACCAAGATGATCCATATCGGGCGCAACACGCGCTCGACCATTATTGCCAAGACCATCAGCGCGGGCCGTTCGGACAGCACGTATCGCGGTCTGGTGCGGGTGCTGCCCAAGGCCTCGGGCGCGCGCAACTTTACACAGTGCGACAGCCTGCTGATCGGTGACCAGTGTGGTGCCCATACCGTGCCTTACATTGAAAGCCGCAACATGGCGGCCCGGATTGAGCACGAAGCCACAACATCCAAAATTTCAGAAGATCAGCTCTTCTACTGCCGCCAGCGCGGTCTGTCGGAAGAAGACGCCGTGGGTCTGATCGTCAACGGCTTCTGCCGTGATGTTCTCAAGGAACTGCCCATGGAGTTCGCGGTGGAAGCACAGAAGCTTCTGCAGATCAGCCTTGAAGGCAGTGTTGGGTAAGGGAGTGCGGACTATGAGCCAGTTTTTGGAAATTTCAGGCCTGTGCGCCCGGATCGATGCGGATGGGCAGGAAAAGCAGATTCTCAATGGTGTGGACCTGAGCATCCCCGCGGGTGAAGTCCATGTCATCATGGGGCCCAATGGGTCTGGCAAATCCACCCTGTCCTACGTATTGGCAGGGCGGGATGATTATGAGGTGACGGCAGGTACGGCCACCTTCCAGGGGCAGGACCTGCTGGCTATGGAGCCAGAGGAGCGGGCCGCAGCAGGGCTGTTCCTTGCGTTCCAGAGCCCGATTGAACTACCGGGCGTGAACAACGCCAACTTCCTGCGTACCGCAGTCAACGCGGTGCGCCGTGCCCGTGGGCAGGAAGAGCTGGATGCCGTGGCGTTTCTGAAAGCTGCGCGTGAGGCTGCCCGCTCCCTGTCCATGGCGCCTGACATGCTCAAGCGGAACGTGAATGTCGGCTTTTCCGGTGGGGAGAAGAAGCGTAACGAAGTCCTGCAGATGACTTTGCTGCAACCCTCTCTGGCTATTCTGGACGAGACAGACAGCGGGCTGGATGTGGACGCCCTGCGCGTTGTGGCTGAAGGGGTGAACCGCCTACGGTCACCGAAGTTCTCGGCGCTGGTCATCACCCATCATCAGAAGCTGCTTGATTATCTGGTGCCTGACCGCATCCACGTCATGGCAAAAGGGCGTATTCTTCTGTCAGGTGGGCCGGAACTGGCCCGCCAGATTGATCAGGAAGGCTATGCCAAGTTCATGGTGGAGGCAGCGTGAACGCGATCAACCAGCCCCGCTCTGGCGGTCTAGCCCTGTTCGCAGACCGCCTACAGGCAGCCAGTGCCGCCGGGCAGCAGGAGGCTGTCGCCCTGCTGGAGCGCACAGGTCTGCCCGACAGGCATGTCGAGGAATGGAAATACACAGCCCTGCGCCCGCTAGGCAACGTGCCGTATCAAGCAGCACCTGTTGTTTATGATGCAGGCCGTGCCACAGCTCTTTTGCAAACCCTGCCGGGGTGGGCAGAGGCTCTGGCTCCGTTGCCAAAGCTGGTGCTGGTCAATGGGGTCTATGCCCCGGCCCTCAGCCAGTTGCCGGAGGGGGTTGAGGTCACACCGGTTTCCGCGACAGCACCTGCGGCTGCCATTCCGCTTTCCGTACAACAACCGTTGGTGGCGTTGAATGCAGCCATGACACATGGCGGACTTAACCTGCATGTGCGTGAGGGTGTGGATGCAGGGCAGGTTTTGCTGGTGTCGCTGGGGTTGGGGGAGGGAGAGCCTACGTCCTTCCATCCTCGCCACACCATAACACTGGACAAGGGCGCGCGGCTGTCTGTGCTGGCCCTCAATCTGGGGGATGGGGCGTATTTCCATAACCCGGTGTTGGATATCCATGTCGCAGAACGTGCGGAACTGAAGCACCTGACAGTCCAGCAGGAAAGCGCACAGGCTGTTGTGCTGGGTACGGTCCATGCTCACGTTGCTGAACATGGCGTGTATGACAGCTTCACCCTCACATTGGGCGGCTTGCTGACCCGGTATGAGGCCCATGCGACACTGGCTGCTCCACGGGCTGCGGTGCATATCAATGGCGCACAGCGTCTCTCAGGGCGGCAGGTGGGCGATATCACCAGTGTGATTACCCATGCCGCGCCGGACTGTGTGTCCCGCCAGACGGTGCGTAATGTGCTGGATGGTCATGCGCGTGGGGTTTTTCAGGGCAAGGTGCTGGTCAAGCAGGTGGCCCAGAAAACTGATGGCTACCAGATGAATCAGGCGCTGCTGCTGTCTGCCGATGCGGAAATTGACGCCAAGCCAGAGCTGGAAATCTACGCCGATGACGTGCGTTGCAGCCATGGGGCCACAGTCGGCGCGCTGGATGACGAGCAGCTTTTCTATCTGCGTAGTCGCGGTGTGCCAGAAGCCGATGCCCGACAGATTCTGATCGACGCCTTTTTGGAAGAATCCCTGTCGCTGGTGGGTGACGATGTTGCCCGTGATCTGTGCCGTAGCATGATCGCGCAGCACTTCCGCGCAGAGGAGGCATAAATGAGCGTGCAGACACAGGCTGCAACACAGCCTAAGGACCTGGATGTACAGGCTATCCGTGCGCAGTTTCCCATCCTTGGGGAAACCGTGCATGGTCGCCCCTTTGTGTTTCTGGACAGTGCCGCATCGGCGCAGAAGCCAGTTGCAGTCATTGATGGTATGGCTGACGTCCTGCGGACCCAGTATGCCAACATCCATCGTGGCCTTTATTGGATGAGCGACCGCGCCACAGAGGCGTATGAGGCTGTCCGGGGCAAGGTTGCGCGCTTCCTCAATGCGCCCGCGCGTGAGGAAATTATTTTCACGCACAACAGCACCGAGGCCATCAATCTGGTGGCCCATTCCTTCGGGACGCTGCTCAAGCCGGGGCAGGCTGTGGTGATTTCCGAAATGGAACACCATGCCAACCTGATCCCGTGGCAGATGCTGCGTGACCGGGCAGGTATAGAACTGCGCGTTGCACCGATTACTGACGTCGGTGATCTGGATATGGAGGCGCTGGAGCGCCTGCTGTCCGACGGCAAAGTGGGTCTTGTCGCGATTACGCATATGTCCAACGTGTTGGGCAGCATGGTGCCTGCCCGACAGGTGGCGGATATGGCACATGCGGCGGGCGCGCTGGTGCTGTTTGATGGCAGTCAGGCCGTTGTGCACCAGCGTACGGATGTGCAGGCGCTGGACGCTGATTTTTATACGTTTACGGGCCACAAGCTGTATGGGCCAACCGGCATAGGTGTGCTGTGGGCGCGCGCAGCCCTGTTGGATGCCATGCCGCCCTTTATGGGTGGCGGGGACATGATCTCGACCGTCACCTTTGAAAAGGCGACCTGGGCTGCCATCCCGCACAAGTTTGAGGCAGGCACCCCGGCCATTGTTGAAGCCATAGGTCTTGGCATTGCCATCGACTGGGTTGAGGCCATTGGTCTGGATACCATCGCCCGGCACGAGCAGGCTTTGACACGGCATGCCTTGGCCCGTCTGGCTGATGTGCCGGGCCTGCAGGTTGTGGGCGCTCCTGCAAAGCGTGGTGGGGTGGTGTCGTTTACCATGGCAGATGTGCACCCTCATGATATCGCCACGTTGCTGGACAAAAATGGCATAGCAGTCAGGGCAGGGCACCATTGTGCCGAACCGTTGATGCGGCGTCTGGGGCTGACCGCCACAGCCCGCGCCAGCTTTGGTATTTATACGGTGCCTGAAGAGATTGATGCTCTGGCTGACACGCTGGTTCGTATCCGGGATTTTTTTGTGTGAGCAGGCACGCCAGTTCCATGTCGGCATGTCCCGCATGTATGGGGCATGTGCGGCCCCCCGCATTGCGCTGAAGGAGGCACTTTCCCATGTTAACGTCAGAAGATGTGCGTATTCAGGAGCAATCGGTGACAGACAACGCGCCCAACCCTGCCGAGGGCATGCTGCACGCGGACCACGCGGCTGAGGGTGAGCACCCTGCCAAGGTGGAAAGCTGGACCCCGGAGGGGGATGCCCCTCTGCAGGATCAGCCCCACCCCGCTGGTGCCGCATCGGAAGAGGATGTGATTGCTGCCATTGCGACAGTGCATGATCCTGAAATTCCGGTGAACATTTATGAACTCGGCCTGATCTACGCCATTGACCTGTATGATGATGGCCGCGTTCATGTGGAAATGACCCTGACGGCCCCTAACTGCCCAAGTGCGCAGGAACTCCCCGCACAGGTGAAAGAGGCAGTTGAGAAAGTGCCGGGTGTGCAGTCAGCTGAGGTAGATATCGTCTGGGATCCGCCATGGGATATGTCCCGCATGAGCGACGAAGCCCGCCTTGCCCTGAATATGTTCTGAACACAGGAAGGAGCACTCTAATGGCATCCACCACGTCCACAGCACCTCAGCCCAGAACCCTGCCGCCCCTTATGCGCCTGACAGACACTGCCGCAGCCCGGTTGCGGCACCTGTATGCCACGGCGCATGCGGGTCAGTTGCTGCGCATCTCTGTGACAACCCGAGGCTGCTCCGGTCAGGCTTACGACATGACCTTTGTTGCCGAACCCGGTCAGGGTGATGAGATTGTGAAGGATGGGGACCTCACCCTTCTGGTTGACCGCAAGGCCACGCTGTTTCTGATCGGTTCGCAGATGGATTATCAGGAAAGCGATCTGGAAGCAGGGTTTGTGTTCAGGAACCCGAACGAGAAAGGCCGTTGCGGCTGCGGCGAGAGCTTTCACGTTTGAAGGCGCAGACAGTTTCTGTCTCGGTGGACCACAGAAACTGGTCAATCACATGCAGCCTGTCCAGGCTGTAGCCAGCGCTGGCAAGGGCTGCGGCGTCCTTGGCCAGTGATGCCGGGTTGCAACTGACATAAATGACCCAGGCAGGCAGGCCCCGCACAATCTGGTCCATTTGCTCCCGCGCTCCGGCGTGGGGCGGGTCCAGCACAACGATATCCACTTTTGTGATGTCTTTTGCCAGCACGGGCTGGCGATACAGGTCACGGCAGAAGGGTGTTATCCGGGTGTTGTTTGTCGCCGCTTTCATGGCGGCATAAGCCGGGGCAGAGCTTTCGTAGGTGTGCACCTGGCAGTGCTTGGCCAGCGGGAACGACAATGTTCCGCAGCCCGCAAACAATTCAACAAGAATACTGCGACGCGACAGTTTGCCCGGCAGGCAATCCAGCACGGCCTGTTGGATTGCCTGTTCACTTTCCGCAGTCGCTTGCAGGAATGCTCCCGGTGGGGGCGTTATGCGTTGCCCGGCGATGGTCTGGTAAACAGGGGCTGTCTGCACGGCGGTTTCTGTGGGGGTGTCCGCTTTGAGCGATTGCCAGCTTATCCGGGCAATCCCTGCCTGTTCGGCCATACGTGCCAGTTTTTGCCTGTCGGTCGTGGTGAGAGCGGCGTCAGTCCGCAGCAGAATATCAGGCCCGGAATCGAGCAGGTTGATAATCACGCTGCCTTCCTTGCGAAGTGCCTGGAGGCTTTCGGCTACCTGACGGAGTGCTGGGAGCACCCGCTCAATATCCGGGTGCAGCACAGGGCAGGCTGCCATGTCGGTAACAATTTTGCTGCCACGGGTATGCAGGCCCAGGTGCAGGCCATCAGCCACGCGCCGCAAGGCAAGATCAGCCCTGCGACGGGTGTGGGGGGCTACCTGAAACGTGGTGGCAACCGGAATATCCGTAAAACCCGCCTTGGCTAGCGCGTGGCGGACAAGGTCGACCTTCCAGGCCATAATGGCCTCGGGCTGCATGTGCTGGACAGAGCAGCCCCCACAATCACCAAACAGCGTGCAGGATGGAGGAACCCGTTGGGGGGAGGGGATGAGAATATCAGCAAGCTGCCAGTGGCCTGCGGCATCTTCTTCCAGACGGACAGTTTCCGCTGGCAATGTGTCCGCACAGTAAACAGTGCTGCCATCAGGCAGATGGACAGCGCCGTTTCCCTGTGTGCTCAGGTAAGCAACAACACCCTCAAAGCTACGTGTCACGCTGACAGTTCCGTCTTTGTACAGAGGTCAGGACGCATCCACAGGAGTGGTGTCTGAGTGAACATCCGTCTGTGCTGCCATGCCAGGTGTTGCAGGGCGGTCCGATTCCCGTCGCGGCAGCATCATGAAGGCTGGCATGAGGTCACCAAACCCAAGGCTGTCACCCGCAGGCACGGGGGGAATATCATCGCGCTGGTGGCGTGGCCCGCGTGCCGGGTGGGCAGACTGAGGGGGCAGGGCAGGGCGCTGCTGCTCCGCACGCGGTTCGCGCGGGGTATCATGGCGGGCAGAGTCTTTCCGGCCTGTCGGCTTCTCCCGTTCCTTGTCCTTACGGTTCCGCTCGGCAGGGGGGCGTTTGCCTTCGGCCCAGTCCAGATTTTCCACATTATCCAGCGTCATGCGCGGGATAGGCTTGCCTGTCAGCTGCTCGATAGCTTCGGCCAGAGTCTTATCGTACGGGCAGGCCAGGCTGTATGCATGCCCTTCGCGTCCGGCACGACCTGTGCGGCCAATACGGTGCACATAGTCCTCCGCATGGAAGGGCAGGTCGAAGTTGAAGACATGGGACAGGCCGCCAATATCAATCCCGCGTGCGGCCACGTCGGAGCAGACAAGGACCTTCAATTCACCATTCTTGAAGCGTTCCAGAGTGGCGAATCGGACAGACTGCGGCAGGTCCCCATGCAGGGCGCCAGCAGAAAAACCATGCTGGACCAGCGAACGGGACAGAATATCCACATCACGCTTGCGGTTGCAGAAGACAATGGCGTTTTGCAACGTCGGGTCTTTCAGCAGCAGCCGCAGTGTGTCGCGCTTTTTATATTCGTCCACAACCAGCAGTCCGGTCGTGATGGTGCTGGCGACGGAGGACTGGCGGGCAACGGTAATTTCCTTCGGGGAATGAAGGAATGCGTCAGCCAGCTTCCGGATTGTGGGGGCCATGGTCGCGGAAAAGAAAAGCGTCTGCCGTGTTGGGGGCAGCAGCGCGACAATCTTCTCAATGTCTGGAATAAAGCCCATGTCCAGCATGCGGTCGGCTTCGTCAATCACCAGAATTTTGGTGTGCGTCAGTAGCAGGCCACCGCGACCAAACAGGTCCAGCAGGCGCCCAGGTGTGGCAATCAGAACATCGACACCACGGTTCAGCACCTCTTTCTGCTCGGCCATGCTTTCGCCACCAATCAGCAGCGCATGGTTGAGCTTGAGGTGTTTTCCGTAGTTGACGAAATTTTCGGCTACCTGCAGTGCCAGTTCCCGCGTGGGCTCCAGAATGAGCGAGCGGGGCATACGGGCGCGAGCGCGGGAATCGCTCAGAATTTCGAGCATCGGCAGCGTGAAGGAGGCTGTCTTGCCTGTGCCTGTCTGTGCAACGCCCAGCACATCTCGCGCCATCAGCACGGCGGGAATCGCCTGTTCCTGAATGGGGGTGGGGTGCACATAGCCCATGTCATTAATGGCGCGCAGGATTGGCTCGGACAGCTCCAGATCCGCGAATGTGGTTGCCTTGGCTGCGGGCTCTACTGGCTCTGCTTCTTCCGGGGCGGAGTCGGCAGGTGTTGAGTCCTCAACAGCTTCGGGGGGCGCGATAATCTCAACAGCCTCTACCGGCGCGGCTTTGGGGGCTGCCTTCCTGCGGCGTGTTGCAGGCTTGCGGGCCGGTTTTTCTGCGGGTGCAGTATCGCCGGAATCAGCGGCGGCCTCGGCAACAGGGGCGGGGGCTTCTTCCGCTACAGCTTCGACCGTTTTGGCGCGGGTTGTTCGTTTCCGGGGCGTTGTTGCCCGTGCCCGCGTTTTGGCGGCGGGCTTGGATGCTACAACATCCTGCTCGGGGGCGACGGCAGCATCTGCCCCACCATCAGTGTCCACCACCGCCACGGCGTCGGGCTGGGCGGCCGGCTTGCGGCTGCGAGTGGTCGTCTTGCGGGGGCGGGCTGGCGTTTTCGCGGTCAATATGCTCTCGGAACTCGGTTTGTCGTTGGGGTATCTCGGGACGGAACCGGGTCAGGGCACATCCCGCGCTTCAGTCATCTATGCCTGAAGCGCCGCAGAAACACGGGCAGCCACTCAGGCGCTTGTTCCGATAAAGGGCTTTGTGCGCAAAATCAAGTTTTTGGCAGTCATCCCTCATTTTTTCATACAAACGGGTGGCCAAGGCAGGCGCAGAGTATGGCCAGAACCCCAAGTGCAAGAATGATCAGCATCTGAGAGCGGATCGAGTCGAAAAGTGAGGCCTGCGGGCGGATGGAACGGCGTGCCTTCTGGTAAGGCCCCTGATGCAGACGCACGAACAGCAGCACGATGATAATGCCAAGGGCCTGCATGACGTTGGTTGTCCATGGCGCGTTGGCAAATCCACCTTCATGAATAATCAGCAGCCAGCCTGAAATCAGCAGGGTCGGCAGTCCGTGGGTCAGCCCCCGGAAAAAGCGGGACAGTGTCTGCAGGTGGATGGAGTTGCGCTGCGTGGCATCCAGCAGGCTCAGGCTGGGCCGCAGGATCAGCAGTGCGTAGGCGATTCCACCAATCAGCAGGGTGACGCAGACAAGGTGAAGCGCCAGAACGAGGCTCCAGAGAATGGAATGGGGCATGGTCAACTCCGCTGGGGCACACAGGGCCACGATAGGTTTGGCTAGGCGCCGGGCAGGCTCTGGTGTGCATCCCTGCGCGACTGCCTGCCCTGATTGCCAATGGCGGGCGGTGGGTGCAAGGAATATGTTGCTCCAAAAGTGGGGCACAGCATGGCGGAGGTTGGATATGTCCGAGCCTGGGCAGGCGTCTTCTCTTGCACTCTACACCCCTGAGGAGATGGGGCGTGTGGACGCGTTTGCCGCGCGCCAGATCCCTGTTTCCACGTTGATGGAGCATGCCGGGCGTGCTGTTGCGCGCGCAATCCGCCGTTATTTTTCGCCCATGCGAGTGCTGGTGCTGTGTGGGCCGGGCAATAATGGTGGGGACGGCTATGTGGTGGCTCGCTACCTGCGGAATGCGGGTTGGCCGGTGCGCATAGCGGCGCTGGCCGTGCCTCGGCCCGGTGGTGCAGCAGCATGGGCTGCAGAACAGTGTGGCGGGGCGGGTGTTCCTTTTACACCGGAAGAAGCGGCGCGTGCCGATCTGGTGGTCGATGCCATTTTCGGAGCAGGCTTGGGGCGTGATGTGGCAGAGGATGTCGCGCGCGTGCTGCATGCCGCCCGGCGGATTGTGGCGGTTGATATGCCATCGGGCGTGGATGGCGCGACCGGTCAGGTGCGTGGTTATGCGCCCCAGGCTGAGATGACAGTCACATTCTGCGCCCTCAAGCTAGGGCACCTGCTTTATCCGGGGCGTGAACTGGTCGGGCGTCTCGTGCTTGCTGACATCGGTATGCCGCCCGCAGCTCTTGCTTCAGTGGAGGTCAGGGCGTGGCGCAATGAGCCCGGTTTGTGGCAACTGCCCGTGCCGGGGCCACAGAGCCATAAATACACCAGAGGGGTTGTCAGTATCTGTGCTGGGGAAAGCATGCCTGGCGCTGCGCGGCTTTGTGCCTCTGCTGCACGTGCGACGGGAGCAGGGTTGGTGCGGGTGGCCGCTGGGGCTGCGGCCGCAGCGTACAGGCTGGGCGCGCCGGGCCTGATTGTCGATTCCGAGCCGCTGCCAGAGCTTCTGGCCGACACGCGCCGTCAGGTTTGGGTGTGTGGGCCGGGGTTGGCAGAGGCTGAAGTGGAACAGGCCTTGCCACTTTTGCTGGCGGCAGGGCGCTGTGTGTTGGCGGATGCCGGAGCATTGTCGGCCATGGCGGGGCAGCCCGAGCGTTTGCGGGGTGTCTCGGTCATTACGCCCCATGCCGGGGAGTTTGCGCGACTGTTTGGCCCTGTCGGGACTGATCTGCCTGCGCAGGCAAGGGCAGCAGCGCAGCAGATTAATGCTGTTGTGGTGCTCAAAGGGGCATCCACCCTGATTGCCGCGCCGGATGGGCGTTTGGCGATTAACACTCACGCTACCCCTGCATTGGGCACTGCAGGCTCGGGGGATACGCTGTCGGGCGTTATTGCTGCGCTGCTGGCCGCTGGCATGCCCGCATGGGATGCCGCCTGTGCAGGGGTATGGCTGCATGGGGAGGCTGGAATGCAGGCCGGAGCATGGCCGATTGCCGAGGATCTGGACCAATATTTAGGTTCTGCCCGGCAGGAAGCGACCTTGCGGCAGAATGATAGATAGGCTTTATGGTGCCTGTCTCTTGCCGTGCCGTTCGCTTTGGGTTAAGTGCAGCCCACTTGCGACGGTGAGCAATGTACGCGGGCGTGGTGGAATTGGTAGACACGCCAGATTTAGGTTCTGGTGACGCAAGTCGTGGGGGTTCAAGTCCCTCCGCCCGTACCAATTCGGTTTCATTCTCCCGTCCTGCTCCGCGACGGCCTTTCGGCGTGACGTGGCGGGGAGTCTGAGTTTTATACCGAGAGGAAGGCCTGGCCGATGCAGGTAACCGAGACCCTTTCCGAAGGGCTGAAGCGTGGTTTCACCGTTACAGTTCCGGCTGCGGAGCTTGAAGCCAAGCGCGATGCGCGCCTTAAGGATGTTGCTGCCAATCTGAACCTGCCGGGTTTCCGTCCGGGTAAGGTGCCTGTGTCTCTGGCCCGTCAGCGCTATGGCGCCGCCGTGTGGGGCGAAGTGGTCGAGCAGGCTGTGTCTGAGGCCGTTCAGGCAGCGTTTGAAGAGCGCGGTCTGCGCCCTGCCGGTCAGCCTAAGGTTGATCTGGTGACCGGTCAGGAAGATGACGGCAAGGGTCTGGAATTTACCGTCGAGAGCGAAATTCTGCCTGAAGTGACGCTGCCCGATCTGTCCGCTCTGGAACTGACCCGCCTGAAGGCGCAGGCCAGTGACGAAGCGGTTGAAAAGGCGCTGGAAGACATTGCCCGCCGTGGCCGCACCTTCGAAGTGATCGAGGAAGTGCGCCCCGCAGGTAAGGGTGATGTGCTGGCGATCGACTTTGTCGGCAAGCGCGATGGTGTGCCCTTCGACGGTGGCACGGCTGAAGATGTGAACGTGGAAATTGGTGGTGAAGGCTTCATCCCCGGTTTTGCCGAGCAGATCGAAGGCATGTCCCCCGGTGAAGAAAAAATCATCACCGTGACATTCCCCGAAGATTACGGCGCGGCCGAGCTGGCAGGCAAGGAAGCCACCTTCGACATCAAGGCAAAGCAGCTGAAGAAAGCCGCTGATGCCGCTCTTGATGACGAACTGGCCAAGAAAGTCGGCTTCGAAAGCCTCGAGCAGCTTAAGGACCTGATCCGCAAGCAGATCGAAGGGGAATACGAGCAGCTTTCCCGCCTGCGGATCAAGCGCGACCTGCTGGACATTCTGGCCACCAAGACGGATTTTGAAGCTCCGGCTGGTATGGTCGAAGCCGAATTCCAGCAGATCTGGAGCCGTGTCGAAGCCGATCGTCAGGCTGGTCAGCTTGATGACGAAGACAAGGACAAGGACGAGGATACCCTCAAGGCCGACTACCGCCGTATTGCGGAACGTCGCGTAAAACTGGGTCTCCTGCTGGCTGAAATCGGGCGCAAGAACAACATTGTTGTCACGCCGGAAGAACTGAGCCGCGCCGTCCGGGCTGAAGCCATGCGCTACTCCGGCCAGGAGCGTGAAGTTTTCGAGTTCTTCCAGAAGAACCCGCAGGCGACAGAATCTCTCCGCGGTCCGATCTTTGAGAACAAGGTCGTCGATTATCTGATCGAACTGGCCAAGGTTACAGACCGAGAGGTCTCTCCTGAAGAACTTTCAGATATTCCTCCAGCAAATATCTGAAGCCGCAAAATGGCTATGTCCCGCCAGTGTGAACTGGCGGGACATTCTTTTTTGGGCATGTTTTTCTTTTACAGGGTGGCATCTTGCCACTTTATCTCTATCTTGAAGCTAAGGCCTTCGTTGACTTCCACGCCAGCGTGGGAGGCTGGGGGCCGGAATTCGGCTTTTGAACGGGAATGAGTGGTATGAGGGATCGTGATCCCGTTGAGATTTTCAACAATGCGCTGGTGCCCATGGTGGTCGAGCAGACCTCCCGCGGGGAACGGGCGTTTGATATCTATTCCCGCCTGCTGCAGGAGAGAATTATCTTTCTGACAGGGCCGGTGTACGATCAGGTGTCATCGCTGATTTCAGCACAGCTTCTGTATCTGGAAAGCGTTAACCCAAGCAAGGAAATCTCGTTCTATATCAATAGCCCCGGTGGCGTGGTTTCTGCCGGTCTGGCTATTTACGACACCATGCAGTACATCCGCAGCCCGGTCAGCACCGTGTGCATCGGGCAGGCTGCGTCCATGGGGTCGCTGCTGATGGCAGGTGGTGAGAAGGGGCGCAGGTTTGCGCTGCCCAACGCCCGTATCATGGTGCATCAGCCTTCTGGCGGTGCCCAGGGGCAGGCCAGTGATATCGAAATCCAGGCGCGGGAAATCCTGATTATCCGCCAGCGGTTGAACGAGATCTATCGTGAACATACAGGGCGCACGCTTGAGGAAATCGAGCAGAAGCTGGAGCGTGATACCTACATGTCCGCCGAGGAAGCGCGGTCTTTCGGTATCGTTGACGAAGTGATCAGCCAGCATAAAGCTACAGAAGCAGGTAAGAAGGATTAAGATCATCCCTGATCTGGCGTACTTTGAACTTCCTGTTACAATAAGGAAGACCCCCGCCTGCCCATGGGCGGGGCATATCCGGGGCTGCGTACCTGGCGCCGTGATGCTTGGAATGATCGAAGGGATGGGCCGATGAATACAAAAACCGGAGATTCCAAGAATACGCTGTATTGCTCGTTCTGTGGAAAGTCGCAGCACGAGGTGCGCAAGCTTATTGCCGGCCCCACCGTGTTCATCTGCGATGAATGTGTGGAACTCTGCATGGATATCATCCGTGAGGAGAACAAAACCACACTCGTTAAATCGCGTGAAGGTGTGCCTACCCCGCGCGAGATCTGCAAAGTGCTGGATGATTATGTCATCGGGCAGATGCAGGCGAAGAAGGTCCTGTCCGTTGCGGTGCACAACCACTACAAGCGGCTGACGCAGGTATCCAAGGCGGGTGATGTCGAGATTGCAAAATCCAACATCCTGCTGGTTGGTCCCACGGGTTCGGGCAAGACCCTGCTGGCGCAGACCCTGGCTCGTATTCTTGACGTGCCCTTTACCATGGCAGACGCCACGACTCTGACAGAGGCGGGCTATGTTGGTGAGGATGTCGAGAACATCATTCTCAAGCTGTTGCAGGCGTCTGATTATAATGTCGAACGCGCCCAGCGCGGCATTGTCTACATCGACGAAATCGACAAGATTTCCAAGAAGTCGGACAACCCTTCGATCACGCGTGATGTGAGCGGGGAGGGGGTTCAGCAGGCTCTGCTTAAGCTGATGGAAGGCACAGTGGCTTCCGTTCCGCCCCAGGGGGGACGCAAGCACCCGCAGCAGGAATTCCTGCAGGTGGACACCACGAACATGCTGTTCATCTGTGGTGGCGCTTTTGCAGGTCTGGACAAGATTATCTCCGCGCGCGGTAAAGGCACGGGTATCGGCTTTGGTGCTGATGTTCGCTCGCCCGATGAACGCCGCACGGGAGAAATCCTGCACGATGTGGAGCCAGAAGACCTGATGAAGTTCGGGCTTATCCCTGAATTCATTGGTCGTCTCCCGGTTCTTGCAACGCTGGGTGATCTGGATGAGGCCGCTCTGATCAAGATTCTGACCGAGCCAAAGAATGCTCTGGTCAAGCAGTATCAGCGGCTGTTCCAGATGGAAAACGTGGAACTGACGTTTACGGACGATGCACTCAAGGCCATTGCCGACAGGGCTATTGTCCGTAAAACAGGCGCCCGTGGGCTGCGGTCGATCATGGAAAGCATTCTTATGTCCACCATGTTTGACCTGCCTGGCCTCGACAATGTTGAGGAAGTGGTCGTCAACCGTGAAGTGGCTGATAACAAGACAGCCCCTGTCTATGTTTACGGCCAGAAAAAAGAACTGCCTGCGGAGCAGTCAGCCTGAACTCCCAGGCATTGCCGCACCCCCGGTCGAAAACCATTCGTACCGGGGGCATTGCGCCAGACGGCAGGCGCTACAACATACATAACAAAGCAACAGACTATCTTGCCCCAGATGGGGGGAAGAGACGCGGACAGAGGGCATGCCGCCTAGCGGGTGCCCCTGCCGGATCGTCCTTTTCGGGAGGTCATACCTATGGATGAAAATGAACGGCCCGCCGCCCGGCGCAGGCGTAAAGCAGACGTAAAGCCGCAGGTGGAGGCAACCGCCCCCGATACGGCGCAGGATAATGCCCCCAAAGCAGGGACAACCCGCGTTGCAGTGTTGCCACTGCGCGATATTGTTGTGTTCCCACACATGATTGTGCCGCTGTTCGTCGGGCGTGAAAAATCTGTGCGGGCGCTGGAATCGGTCACGCGGGATGACCGGCATATTTTGCTGGTTGCTCAGAAAGATGCGGCGCAGGATGATCCTTCAGCCGACGACATCTATCGTGTTGGTACGCTCTCCACCATTCTGCAGTTGCTCAAACTGCCCGATGGCACGGTCAAGGTGCTGGTCGAGGGCGTCAAGCGCGTTAAGCTGACAGCGCTGCATGATGTTGACGGGCACTTTGAAGCCGATGTCGAGCCGATGTCGGAAGAGCCAGCCCATGGCCCTGAGGCCGAGGCACTGGGGCGCTCCATTGTTGCTCAGTTCGAGCAGTATATGAAGCTCAACAAGAAGATCGCCTCAGAGGTTCTGGTCTCCCTGAACCAGATCAGTGATCTGTCAAAGCTGGCTGATACTGTGACGAGTCACCTCAGCCTCAAGATTTCTGAAAAGCAGGATATTCTTGAAGCGCCGACGGTGCAGGCGCAGCTCGAAAAAATCTTCGGCCATATCGAGGCCGAGATTGATGTGCTGCAGGTGGAAAAGAAAATCCGTAACCGCGTTAAGCGGCAGATGGAGCGCACCCAACGCGAGTACTATCTGAATGAGCAGTTGAAGGCCATTCAGAAAGAGCTGGGCGAAGGTGAAGACGGCAAGGACGAGACCTCCGAAATTGAGGAGCGAATCGCCAATACCAAGCTGTCCAAGGAAGCCCGCGAAAAAGCGGTTAGTGAACTGAAGAAACTCCGCGGCATGAGCATGATGTCCGCCGAGTCGACAGTCGTGCGGAATTATCTCGACTGGCTGCTGAGCGTGCCGTGGAAAAAGCGCACGAAGGTCCGTCATGACCTGCCGGAAGCGGAAAAGATCCTCGATGCCGATCACTATGGCCTAGAAAAGGTCAAGGAACGGATTTTAGAGTATCTGGCCGTTCAGAGTCGCTCCCAGAAGCTCAAGGGGCCGATTCTGTGCCTTGTTGGGCCGCCGGGTGTGGGCAAGACGTCACTGGCACGTTCCATTGCCAAGGCAACAGGGCGGCAGTACGTGCGCATGTCCCTGGGCGGCGTGCGGGACGAAGCCGAGATTCGCGGTCATCGCCGGACGTATATCGGTTCCATGCCTGGCAAGATCATACAGGGGATGAAGAAGGCCAAGGTCTCCAATCCTCTGTTCCTGCTGGATGAAATCGACAAGCTGGGGGCTGACTGGCGGGGTGACCCGGCCTCGGCCCTGCTTGAGGTACTTGACCCCGAGCAGAACGCGACATTCGCCGATCATTATCTGGAAGTGGATTATGATCTGTCGGATGTCATGTTCGTGACAACGGCTAACAGTCTGGACATGCCCCAGCCTCTGCTGGACAGGATGGAGATCATCCGCCTGTCTGGGTACACAGAGGATGAAAAGCTCCAGATTGTTCGCAAGCATCTGATCAGCAAGCAGGTTGAGGCGCATAACCTCAAGCCGGACGAATGGTCGGTTACGGACGATGCCCTGCGTGACCTTATCCGTTACTACACGCGTGAAGCTGGTGTCCGTAGCCTTGAGCGCGAACTGGCAAAGCTTGCCCGTAAGGCGGTGAAGGAGATCGTAACCGGCAAGGCTACCAGCGTGACGGTTACGGCTGAAAACCTGGAAGATTATGCCGGTGTGCGCCGCTTCCGCTACGGTGAGACCGAGGCGGAGGATATGGTCGGTGTTGTGACCGGTCTAGCCTGGACTGAAGTGGGGGGAGAAATCCTGACCATTGAAAGTGTTATGGTGCCGGGCAAGGGCGGCATTGTTGAAACCGGCAAGCTGGGTGACGTGATGAAGGAGAGTATTTCTGCTGCATTCTCCTTTGTGCGGAGTCGGGCCACCAGCTTTGGTATTGTGCCGACCCTGTTTGAAAAGCGGAGCTTCCATGTGCACGTGCCGGAAGGGGCAACCCCCAAGGACGGCCCTTCGGCCGGTGTGGGCATGGTGACATCGCTTGTCAGTGTTCTGACTGGTATTCCGGTGCGCAAGGATGTCGCCATGACGGGTGAAATTACCCTGCGTGGGCGTGTGCTTGCGATTGGTGGCCTGAAGGAAAAACTGCTCGCAGCCCTGCGTTCAGGCATCCGCACGGTCTTCATCCCCGAAGAAAACGCCAAGGATCTTGTCGATATCCCTGACAGCGTGAAGGAGGGGCTGGAAATCGTGCCTGTCAGCCATGTGGACCAGGTTCTGGCCCGTGCGCTGGTACGCCAGCCGCAGCCGATCGAGTGGGAAGATACACCCGATCCTGTGCCCGGACACGAGGTGGTCGTGCCCGCACAGCCCCTGCCGCACTGAAGGAAATGCAGGTTGCCAGGCAAACTTTGCGTTTGCTTGGTTGACGTAGCAAAAAACGGCTTCATAGTGCGAGCGGGTATCGGGGCGGCACCCATGAACTGGTGGCCGCCCCCCGCAAATTGAAAAAAAAGAAAGGCGTAACATGGAGAAGCCGCTCAACAAGCAGGAACTCGTCTCGGCAGTAGCTGAGGCTGCGGACCTGCCCAAGGCAAAGGCCGGGGAAGTGGTCGACGCCGTATTTGATACGATTGAGAAAGCACTTTCCACCAAGCAGGAAGTGCGTCTGGTTGGTTTCGGTACGTTCGTGACTGCAACACGTAAGGCTGCCAAGGGGCGTAACCCCCGCACGGGTGAGGAAATTGATATTCCGGCCTCGACCTCCGTGCGTTTCAAGCCTGGTAAGGCTCTGAAAGACGCCGTGAGCTCCTAAGGGCTTTACGGTTTTATGGACGACCGGTGGCTCTTATTGCAAAAAGAGGGTTGTCGGTCGTTTCTGTTTGTGACACATAGCGGTCAGGGGCGATTAGCTCAGCGGTAGAGCGTCTCGTTTACACCGAGAGGGTCGGCGGTTCAATCCCGTCATCGCCCACCATATCCCTTATGTAAAATCAGCAGTTTATAAAATTAAGTTGTACACCGGTACGTTAGGGTGCCGGATCCAGGTGCTTTGCCGGTCATTTTGCATAGTTTAAAGAGTTCACAATAAAGTGGCTACCGCGCAACAGGGTTAAGGCATGGCCGTATCGGCCTTGGGCGTTTAGGGTAACCGCATCGGCAGGGCTTTTATGGCTTTCAGTTAGGTGCAGGAAACCCGTCAATGCAATCTGTTCTCGGCGACTATGCCCCAATCCTTGTCTTTGGGGTTGTATCGGTTGTTATCGCGGCAGCTATGCTCGGCATGGCATTGCTGTGCGGGCACCAAAAGCCTTATCCAGAAAAACTGACAGCGTATGAATGCGGTTTCGGCGCATTTGATGATGCACGCCGCAGGTTTGATGTCCGTTTTTATCTGGTGGCCATTCTTTTCATTATTTTCGATCTGGAAGTTGCGTTCCTGTTCCCATGGGCGGTCAGCCTGGGGCGGATTGGAATATTCGGGTTTTTGTCCATGCTCGGGTTCCTGGCGGTGCTTGGCGTTGGCTTCCTTTACGAATGGCGCAAGGGTGCGCTGGATTGGGATTGAGGGAACGTAGCTGTGAGCATAGATCACAACGAGAACGCCATCATGTGGAACCGGGAGGCACTGCCCCCCGGGCCTGAGCAGGATGCGGTCGTGCGTGGCATTACAGGTGTCCTGGCGGAAAAGGGCTTTGTCGTGGCGAGCCTCGACAAGCTTGTGAACTGGGGCCGCACAGGCAGCCTCTGGCCGATGTCCTTCGGTCTTGCTTGTTGCGCTGTGGAAATGATCCATGCTTACATGCCCAGGTACGATCTGGATCGCATGGGCATTATCCCGCGCGGGTCGCCCCGGCAGTCTGATGTCATGATTGTTGCAGGTACTCTGACAAACAAGATGGCCCCCGTTCTGCGGCGGCTGTACGAGCAGATGGCCGAGCCACGGTGGGTTATTTCCATGGGGTCATGCGCCAACGGTGGTGGGTATTACCATTACTCCTACTCGGTCGTGCGCGGTTGTGACCGTATTGTGCCGGTGGATGTCTATGTGCCGGGCTGCCCGCCGACAGCAGAAGCACTGATTTACGGCATTATGCTGCTCCAGAAAAAAATCCGTCGGACAGGGACAATTCTCCGTGGCTGATCTTTGTGCAAATCCTCGTCAGGCTGCGCTGGATGGCCAGCTTGGCGCGCTGGCGTTTACATTCCTGGCGACCCAGCCGCATGTCTCTTACGCGGCGGTGGAGAAGGGGGAGTTGGTTGTGCACACCACACGTGCGCATCTGGTGCCATTCCTGACCCTGCTGCGTGATGACCCGCGCTACCGTTTTGAGCAGTTGATGGATCTGTGCGGTGTCGATTATCCGCAGCGGGCTGAACGCTTTGACGTTGTCTATAACCTGCTGTCCGTGACCTACAACCGCCGGATCCGGGTTATTGTCACGACGGATGAGGCGCAGCCGGTTCCTTCCGTGCATCAGTTGTGGCCGTGCGCGACCTGGTGGGAGCGTGAGTGTTACGATCTGTTTGGTGTGCTGTTCTCTGGTCAGCCTGACCTGCGGCGTATCCTGACGGATAACGGGTTTGAGGGGCACCCCCTCCGCAAGGACTTCCCCCTGACCGGGTATGAGGAAGTTCGCTACGATGTGGAGCGCAGGCAGGTCGTTAAAGAGCCTGTTTCCCTTACACAGGATTTTCGTGACTTTGACTTTGTTTCTCCATGGGAGGGCATCCTGACCCTGCCGGGAGACGAAAAAGCCCATGAAGTCCGGCAGGGTATGAAAAGGTCGATCTGATGACTGAAGCACAGGACAAGGACTCGCTCTTGTTTGCGCAGACCGTGCTGCGGGAGGATATTCCCGAAAGTCTGCTGCCTGAGAGCCAGCTCCAGAACCGTGAAAACCGGATTGTTGAAATTGACTCCCACGCCCTTAATTTCGGGCCCCAGCATCCGTCAGCCCATGGTGTGCTGCGTCTGGTGCTCGAAATGGAGGGCGAGGTTGTAGCCCGTGCCGTCCCCCATATCGGTCTGCTGCACCGTGGTACAGAAAAGCTGATCGAATACAAAACCTATCAAAAAGCCCTGCCGTATTTTGACCGGCTCGATTACGTCTCCCCCATGTGTGAGGAGCAGGCGTTCGCGCTGGCAACGGAAAAACTGCTGGGCATTGATATTCCAGAGCGTGCCAAATGGCTGCGCGTTCTTTTTTCCGAAATCACGCGTATTCTTAACCATATTCTCAATCTCACAGCGATGGGGCTGGATTGTGGCGCGGTTACGCCTGCATTGTGGGGATATGAAGAACGCGAGAAACTGCTGGAGTTTTATGAAGCAGCGTCTGGTGCCCGCTTCCATGCCAATTACTTCCGCCCCGGTGGTGTCGCTCGTGATATTCCCGCAGCTCTGGAAGATAGAATTGGTGTCTGGGCAAAAGAGTTTCCAGCATGGATTGATGAGCTGGAAGGTCTGCTGACCGAAAACAGAATTTGGAAGCAGCGTACAGTCGGTATTGGTGTTTTCAGCACCGAGCAGGCGTTGGCATGGGGCTTTAGCGGTCCTTGTCTGCGTGCCTCCGGTGTGCCGTGGGACCTGCGTCGTAACCAGCCTTATGACAACTATCATAAGGTGGAGTTTAATGTGCCTGTCGCCCGGCAGGGTGACTGTTACGACCGTTATCTGGTCCGCGTTGCTGAAATGCGCGAAAGCGTAAAAATTATCGAGCAGTGCCTGACACAAATGCAGCCTGGTGCTGTCAAGGTGCAGGACCCCAAGTTCAGCCCGCCACCACGGGCGGATATGAAGCGCTCAATGGAAGCCCTTATCCACCACTTCAAGCTGTTCAGCGAAGGTTACCACGTGCCTGCGGGTGCGACCTATACCGCGGTGGAAAGCCCTAAGGGTGAATTTGGTGTCTATCTGGTGGCTGATGGCAGCAACAGGCCGTATCGCTGCAAGATCCGCCCCACAGGGTTCTCCCATCTTCAGGCGATTGATGAGCTGTCTCGCCGGGGCATGCTGGCGGACATGGTGGCTATTATCGGATCGCTTGATCTTGTGTTCGGGGAAGTAGATCGATGAACTCTGTCTGGACCTCGCCTCAGCAGCCTGAAGACTTTGTTTTCGATACGGACTCTGAAGCCGAAATCGCCGGTGTGCTTGCCAAATATCCGGCAGAACGCAAGGCCAGCGCGGTTATGCCGATGCTCTACATTGCCCAGCGGCAGATGGGGCGGCGTACAGGCTGTGCCTGGCTGCCACTGCTGGCCATGGATGAAATTGCCAAGCGGCTGGAAATTCCCTCGATCCGTGTGTACGAGGTGGCCTCCTTCTACACAATGTTCAATACCCGGCCGATCGGGCGCTATCACCTGCAGGTCTGCACCACAACGCCGTGCTGGCTGCGTGGTTCTGATGATGTGGTGTCGGCCTGTCAAAAGGCAACGGGGATCAGCCATTTTGGTGAAACCAGCGAAGACGGCCTGTTTACATTGACCGAGGTTGAATGCTTGGGCGCATGCGCTAATGCCCCGATCCTTCAGGTTGATGATGATTTTTACGAAGACATGACCGCAGACAGCACGGAAAAACTGATTGCTGAACTGCGCGCCGGTCGGCGGCCCACACCGGGTTCCGCTGTCAACCGGCTTGCCTCTGCGCCAGAGGGCGGATGCAAGACACTGCTGGCTGTTTCCGCCACGTCGGACAAGCAATAGGGAGATACGGGCATGCTGCAGGACAAGGACCGCATCTTCACAAACCTGTACGGGCAGGACGACTGGCATCTGGCAGGGGCGCGCAAGCGTGGTGACTGGGACAATACCGCCGCCATTCTGGCCAAGGGGCGTGAGACCATCATTGCGGAAATGAAGGCCTCCGGCCTGCGCGGCCGCGGTGGGGCAGGGTTCTCCACGGGTATGAAATGGTCTTTCATGCCCAAGACTTTTGATGGCAGGCCGCATTATCTGGTCATCAACGGTGATGAATCCGAGCCCGGCACCTGCAAGGACCGTGAGGTTATGCGGCATGAGCCGCATAAGCTGATCGAAAGCGCACTTATTGCCTCCTTCGCGCTGGGGGCTCATGCAGCCTATATCTACATCCGGGGTGAGTTCTACCGCGAGGCCGAACACCTTCAGATTGCTATTGATGAGGCTTACGCAGCCGGACTGATTGGCAAAAATGCAGCCGGTAGCGGCTGGGATTTTGACTTCTACATCCATCGCGGCGCGGGCGCTTATATCTGTGGTGAAGAAACCGCGCTGCTGGAAAGCCTGGAAGGCAAAAAAGGTCAGCCCCGTATGAAGCCACCATTCCCCGCCGGGGTGGGGCTGTATGGCTGCCCGACAACAGTCAATAATGTTGAAAGCATTGCTGTTGCCTCGACCATTCTGCGGCGTGGACCATCTTGGTTTGCTGGGCTTGGGCGGCCTAACAATGCGGGCACAAAGCTCATGGCCATTTCCGGCCACGTCAATACGCCGTGTGTGTTTGAGGAAGAACTGGGTGTTCCCCTCAAGGAGATCATAGAAAAACACGGTGGTGGTGTACGTGGCGGGTGGGACAACCTGCTGGCTGTTATTCCGGGCGGATGTTCCGTGCCGCTGTTGCCCAAATCCATCTGCGAAACTGTGTTGATGGATTATGACAGCCTGCGGGCTGAACGCTCTGGACTTGGCACGGCGTGCATGATCGTCATGGACAAGTCGACCGACATTATCAAAGCCATTGCTCGGTTCTCCAAGTTTTTCAAACATGAAAGCTGTGGTCAGTGCACGCCCTGCCGCGAAGGCACGGGCTGGATGATGCGCATGATGGACCGCATGGTGGAAGGCCGGGCGGACCTTGAAGAAATTGATCTGCTGGAACAGGTGACCCGACAGGTTGAAGGCCATACGATCTGCGCGCTGGGTGATGCCGCAGCCTGGCCGATCCAGGGCCTGATACGCCATTTCCGCCCGGAAATGGAAGAGCGTATCCGGCAGTATAAAGCCGCACATGGCGGAACCGGGCTGGTGCAGGTGCCTGCCGGTGGCGTTCCGGTAGCGGCGGAGTAAGCGCGATGGTGAAGGTAATTGTTGACGGCACACCGGTGGATGTTCCCTCCGGTTCCAGTGCTCTGCAGGCCTGTGAAGCAGCCGGGAAGGAAATCCCACGCTTTTGCTATCATGAACGCCTGTCCGTAGCGGGTAACTGCCGCATGTGCCTGGTTGAGGTGGCACGGGCCCCCAAGCTGGTGGCATCCTGCGGTTTCCCCGTGGCTGATGGTATGCAGATTTTTACGGATACAGAGGTGGTCCGCCGTGCCCGCCGTGCCGTGATGGAATTTCTGCTGATCAATCATCCGCTGGACTGCCCGATCTGTGATCAGGGTGGGGAGTGCGACCTGCAGGACCAGGCCTATGGCTATGGTTCGGGTTTTTCCCGCTATCAGGAAGACAAGCGCGCCGTTACGGACAAAGATCTTGGGCCGCTGGTCAAAACGGTTATGACCCGTTGCATCCAGTGCACCCGCTGTGTGCGGTTTAGCACGGAAGTGGCGGGCACTCCGGAACTGGGGCTGGTGTCTCGTGGCGAAAATGCTGAAATTACCACCTATGTGGAAAAAGCACTGACGTCGGAGCTTTCAGGTAACCTCATTGATGTCTGCCCTGTCGGGGCGCTGACAGCCAAGCCTGCTGCGTTTCATGCCCGGTCGTGGGAATACAAAAAGACCGACAGCATTGATGTCATGGATGCGCTGGGTACCAATATCCAGGTCCATGCGCGCGGTGGCGAGGTCATGCGGATTGTGCCGCGTGTGAATGATGATGTGAATGAAGAATGGCTGTCTGACAAAGGCCGTTTTTCAATCGATGGTCTCAAGCGGCGGCGGCTTGATCGTCCATGGGTGCGGGTGAATGGCAAGCTGATCTCCGTGCCCTGGAAAGATGCTCTGGTTGCTTTGGCCCGGCGGCTTGACGGTGTGCCGGGTGAGAAGATTGGCGCGATCGCTGGTGACCTGTGCGATGTTGAAAGCATGTGCGCCCTTAAGGACCTTTTGGTTGCACTGGGTTCGTCTAGCTTCGATTGCAGGCAGGATGGCGCATGGTATGACACCAGCAGCCGGTCGGGTTATCTGTTCAACAGTGACATCACCGGGATTGATCAGGCGGATGCCCTCCTGATTGTTGGCAGCATGCCGCGGCATGAAGCCCCGGTGCTGAACGCCCGTATCCGTAAGCGCTTTCTGGATGCAGGGCGCGGTAACTTTCCGGTTGGCGTTATCGGCACGCCCACGCGGGATTTGACATACGCAGCAGAGGTTCTGGGCGCAGGGCCCGATGTGCTTGCCCAGTTGGTTAACGGCACACACCCGTTTGCCGAAACCCTGAAAAATGCCCGTCGGCCCATGATCATTGTTGGTCATGCGGCGTTGACCCGGCGTGATGCTCCGGCTGTGTATGCTCTGTGCAAGCAACTGGCAGACACCTGTGGCGCGCTGACAGCGGACTGGAACGGGCTGAATGTGCTGCATACGGCAGCATCGCGTGTTGGTGGGCTGGACCTTGGTTTCCTGCCCGGAGCGCATGGCGTTGCAACCGCGAGCATGCTGCGCGGTGGTGTGGAGGTTCTGTGGCTTCTTGGAGCTGATGACCTGCCTATTGACCGTATCCCGGCTGAAACATTTGTGGTCTATCAGGGTCATCATGGTGATCAGGCTGCAAGCCGGGCGGATATCATTCTGCCAGGGGCTGCCTATACGGAAAAACCGGGCACCTATGTCAATATGGCCGGGCGGGTGCAGCAGTCATTCCGCGCTGTTTTTGCCCCAGGTGAGGCGCGGGAAGACTGGCGTATTATCCGCGCTTTTTCCGAAGTGGTTAGCCACACACTGCCTTACGACACGCTGGAACAACTGCGTGACCGCATGGCAGATATCAATCCGGTGTTTGCAGAGCAGAGTGGGGAGACCCCGCGTCTTCCCGGTCGTGCCGCCCCGGCGGTTACCACGGCCTCCGCTCCGGGGGATCTGCTGGATGCGCCATTCCGTCCAACCATACAGGATTATTACCTGACCAATCCCATCAGCCGTGCCAGTCAGACAATGGCTGAGTGTTCAGCGGTTTATGGCGCGAACGCGGCGGAGTAAGGGGCATGGAACAGTTTTTTTACCATACGCTTGTAGGGCAGGTCTGCCTGATGCTGCTGGAGACCCTGGCAGTGCTGGTGCCCCTGTTGATAGGCGTGGCTTACCTGACCCTTATGGAGCGTAAGGTGATGGCCGCCATGCAGCGGCGGCGTGGCCCGAACGTGAATGGTCCTTTCGGGCTGTTGCAGGCCTTTGCTGATGCTATCAAGATGATTGTGAAGGAAACGGTCATCCCTGCCGGGGCGAATAGGGCGCTGTTCCTGTTTGCGCCGTTTCTGACCTTCTCGCTGGCTATGGTGGCATGGGCCGTGATCCCGACAGGGAATGGCCTGGCGGTTGCCAACATCAATGTTGGTATTCTCTACCTTCTGGCGATTTCGTCCCTCGGGGTTTACGGCATTCTGGTGGCGGGTTGGGCTTCCAACTCCAAATACGCATTTCTGGGCGGTTTGCGCTCGGCCGCGCAGATGGTGTCTTACGAGGTTTCCATCGGGCTTGTGATTGTTTCAGTCCTGCTGGCGGTTGGCAGCCTGAACCTGAATGACATTGTGCTGGCGCAGCGGCATGTGTGGTTCTGCGTGCCGATGTTCCCGATGTTCATCGTGTTCGTCATCTCGGCACTGGCTGAAACAAACCGTGCACCTTTTGACCTTCCCGAAGGGGAGAGCGAGCTGGTGGCGGGCTTTTTTGTTGAATATTCGTCACTGGCGTTCGGCCTGTTCTTCCTTGGCGAATACGCAAACATGATCCTGATGTCCTCCATGATCAGCATCCTGTTTCTGGGCGGGTGGTTGCCCCCGCTGGGCATTGCCCCGCTGACATGGGTGCCAGGTCCGCTGTGGCTGATTTTTAAAATTCTGTTCTGCCTGTTCGTGTTCATCTGGGTGCGTGCGACATTCCCGCGCTACCGTTATGACCAGCTCATGCGGCTGGGCTGGAAGGTGTTTCTGCCTTTCTCCCTGCTGTGGATGATCGGGACAGCGGGCTTTCTGATGGCAACAGGCCTGTTGCCACATGCGGGAGGTATGAACTGATGGGCGCGTTGGGTACTACGCTGCGATCCTTCCTGCTGAAGGAACTGGTTGCAGGCATGGCTTCCACTTTTGGGATGATGTTTCGGCCCAAGGTCACGCTGAACTATCCGTATGAGAAAGGCCCACTTTCTCACCGCTTCCGTGGGGAACACGCTTTGCGCCGCTACCCCAATGGGGAGGAGCGCTGCATTGCCTGCAAGCTGTGCGAAGCAACGTGCCCGGCGGAGGCCATAACCATTGAAGCGCAGGAACGTGATGATGGTTCCCGCCGTACAACCCGCTACGACATAGACATGACCAAATGCATTTACTGCGGTCTGTGCGAGGAAGCCTGCCCGGTGGATGCCATTGTCGAAGGCCCGAATTACGAATTCGCCACGGAAACCCGTGAAGAGCTGATGTACGACAAGGCCAAGCTTCTGGCCAATGGAGACCGGTGGGAAGCCCTGCTTGCCCGGCGGCTTGAACTTGATGCGCCGTATCGCTGAGCGGATGCAGACGACGCTAAGGCAGGGGGTTGGCCCATGATGGCACAGCTTGTTTTTTATGTTTTCGCGGGAGTGCTGCTGTTTTCCGCCGCCATGGTCATCACGGCGCGCAATCCGGTGCACTCGGTTTTGTTTCTCATTCTGGGTTTCTTCAACGCGGCCGGGCTTTTCCTTGTCGCGGGGGCGGAATTCCTGGCCATGCTGCTGGTCATTGTCTATGTCGGCGCGGTGGCGGTTCTGTTCCTGTTTGTCGTCATGATGCTGGATATTGATTTCAGCCGCCTGCGCGAAGGCTTTCAGAAATACACGCCGCTGGGCGCATGTGTGGGCCTTGTCCTGTTTGCTGAACTGCTGATGGCGTTCAGCCATTGGCAGATGGCTCCCTCAGCCCTGTCCGCCCCTCTGACGGGTGTTGCCGGGCTGAGCAATACCGCAGCCTTGGGCACGGTTATTTACACGCATTACGTGCTGCTGTTTCAGGCGTGCGGCATGGTGCTGCTGGTGGCCATGATGGGGGCAATCGTGCTGACACTGCGCGAGCAGCCGACAGGTCGCCGCCAGAATATCACGCGCCAGCATGCCCGCACCGGTGCCGATACGCTGGAGCTTGTGACCGTGGCGCTGGGTGAAAGCGTTGCCGAGCACGGCGGCGTTCTGCGCCCCAAAGGGACCTATAACGAAATTGCGGTGCCAGGCTCCTACGGTGCCGAGGAACCCGACTACCCGCGTACAGAGGAGAAAGGGGCATGAACCCGGCTCTTGCTGCCATCGGGCTTGGCCCGTACCTGTTTGTCAGCGCCGCTCTGCTGGTGCTGGGCGTGTTCGGTATTTTCCTGAACCGCAAGAACATCATTATTCTGCTGATGTCGATGGAACTGATCCTGCTGTCGGCAAACCTCAATCTTGTCGCGTTTTCTTCCGCTCTGGGCGATCTGTCCGGTCAGGTCATGGTGCTGTTTGTCCTGACCATTGCGGCGGCTGAGGCGGCAATCGGCCTTGCGATTGTCACGGTCTATTTCCGGAACCGTGGCTCCATCCAGGTCGAAGACGTGACGATGATGAAGGGCTGAGCGCGCCATGCAGACCGATCTTACACTTTTTTCCGCAGCGGTTCTGACACCGCTGGCTGGCTCGGTGGTGGCTGGCCTTGGGGGGCGCCTGATAGGCGATACCCTGGCAAAGGCGGTTACCCTCGTCTGTATGGGTGTTGCTGTCCTGTGCGGTATTGGTGCCCTGTGTGGTGCCTGGCAGGCGGGCTTTCCGCACCTGAGCGTGCCATTGGCTGAATGGGTGCATGCTGGCGGGTTTGAGGCAACATGGACCCTGCGGTTTGACACGCTCTCGGTCACCATGGTGGCCATGGTGCTCAGTGTCTCCCTGCTCGTGCATTGCTATAGCGTGGGGTACATGAGCCACGAGAGCATGCCGACGTATCGCTTTTTCTCGTATCTGTCGCTGTTCACCTTCGCCATGCTGATGCTGGTGACCTCCAACGACCTCATCCAGTTGTTCTTCGGCTGGGAAGGTGTTGGCTTGGCTAGCTACCTGCTGATTGGATACTGGTACGACCGCCCCGCAGCTACGGCCGCAGCTATCAAGGCATTTGTCGTCAACCGCGTGGCAGATCTATTTTTCATTGTCGGTATCGGCCTGGTGTATGTCCTGTTTCATTCCGTGCAGTACGACACCATTTTTGCCGCAGTGCCCCAGGCGTTGACCGCGACCTATACAGTGTGCGGGTTTTCTTTCCGGATGCTGGAGGTTATCTGCTTCCTGCTGTTTGTCGGGGCCATGGGCAAGTCGGCCCAGCTTTTCCTGCACACATGGCTGCCTGACGCCATGGAAGGTCCAACGCCGGTTTCCGCCCTTATTCATGCCGCCACCATGGTGACGGCCGGTGTGTTCCTGATGACGCGGATGTCCCCCTTGCTGGAGTTCGCGCCTGCAACCCGTGTCGTGGTGGTGGTGATCGGGGCGACAACCTGCTTCTTCGCCGCGACCGTGGGCATGGTGCAGCCGGACATCAAGCGGACCATTGCGTATTCCACCTGCTCCCAGCTTGGCTACATGTTTGCCGCGATCGGGGTCGGGGCTTATCAGGCAGCGGTCTTCCACCTGACAACACATGCCTTCTTCAAGGCGTTGCTGTTTCTGGCGGCTGGCTCTGTCATTCACGCCATGCATGACGAGCAGAATATGTTCCGCATGGGCGGGCTGTGGAAGAAGCTCCCGATCACCTATGTGGCCGTATGGGCGGGCAGTCTGGCTCTGGCAGGGGTGTTCCCTTTCGCGGGGTACTGGTCGAAAGATGCAATTCTTGACACGCTATGGGCATCGGGCCTGTCGTTCAGCCACTATGGCTGGGTGCTGGGGACTGTGACGGCGTTCCTGACGGCCTTCTATAGCTGGCGTCTGATTTTTCTGGTGTTCCACGGCCGTGCCGCCGACCAGCATGCGCTTGATGCCGCGCATGAAAGCCCGGCTGTCATGACCATGCCGTTGCTTATCCTGTCTTGCGGTGCGGTGTTTGCCGGTATTCTGCTGGCACCGTTCTACATCGGTGCGCATCAGGTGGCGTTCTGGAACGGGGCCATTTTCAACGCGCCTGAGAACGGGATCATGGAGCAGTTTGAGCATGTCCCGGCTCTGGTGTCCCTGCTGCCGTCTGTGGCTGGGCTTGCAGGTATTGTTCTTGCCCTGCTGTTCTATGTTGTCAGCCCCGCAGCGCCTGCGGCTCTGGCAAAGATGACCGGCCCTGTTTACCGCTTCCTGCTCAACAAATGGTATTTTGACGAGCTGTATGACGTCATTTTCGTCCGCCCCTATGGCGCGTTGGCGCGTCTGCTGTGGAAGCAGGGTGACGAAGCCGTTGTAGGTGGCATGCCGTTGGAAGCTGTCCATGCCACCCAGGCGGGTGCGCTGGAAGCTGTCAAGGCGCAGACCGGTTCCATTGCTATGTATGCGTTTACCATGCTGGCAGGGCTGGTTGTGCTGCTGACCGTAGCACTGTGTGGATAAAGGGTGCGTGTGATGTCTGACGCCTTTGGCTCCTTTCTTCCCTTTTCTCTGCGGAGTGCTGCGTGATGGGTGTGTCCACCTTTAACTGGGCGGTTGCTCTGCCTGAAATCGTGCTTGCGCTTGCAGGGGTTGTTATTCTTGTAGCGGGGGTTCTCCAGCGCAAAGGGGAGGGGTTCTTCTCTGTCGCCATGCTGAGCGTGGCGGCCTTGGTGCTGACGGGCTTTCTGGTTCTGCTGGCTCCTGATGGCGCGGGTTATGCCGCAACATTTGTGAATGACGGGTTTGCCCGGTTCATGAAAATCCTCATTCTTGTGGGTGGCGTTGCGGCAATCGTGCTGAGCGTCAGCTACAGGACGGATGAAAAAAAGCCCCTGCCTTTTGAAGCGCCGGTGCTCATGCTGTTTTCCACACTGGGTGCGATGTTGATGGCGTCGTCTGCCAACCTGATGACGCTGTTTGTCGGGTTGGAGCTTTCTTCACTGTCCATTTATATTCTGTGTGCGGTCGAGCGTGACAACGTTCTGTCGTCCGAAGCAGGGCTGAAATACTTCATCCTAGGGTCACTGGCGTCCGGGTTGCTGCTGTATGGTATCTCGCTGGCCTATGGCTATGCAGGCACCATGGAATATGCCGGCCTGGTGGCCGCCGTGCGGTCGGTTGCTACGCCGCCCATGGGGCTGGTTGTCGGCATTGTCTTTATTATTGTCGGGCTGTGCTTCAAGCTTTCGGTTGTGCCCTTTCATATGTGGACGCCCGATGTCTATCAGGGTTCCCCCACACCTGTGACGGCTTACATGGCGGGTGCGCCCAAGTTTGCCGCCTTTGCGCTGTTCCTCCGTGTCATGGCCGGGCCGTTTGGCAGCGTTGCCCCACGTTGGCAGCTTCTGGTGGAGGCTGTTTCCGTCCTGTCCATGGTTTATGGTGCATTTGCCGCTATTCCCCAGACCAATATCAAGCGCCTGATGGCATATTCCTCCATCGGGCACATGGGGTATGCAATGATGGGGCTGGTTTCGGCCTCTGTTGCAGGGGTGCAGGCAACGCTTATTTATCTTGCCGCCTATCTTGTCATGAATGCCGGTGTGTTTGCTTGCATCGGGGCCATGCGCCGCAATGGGCGGGAAGTGTCCGGCATTGCTGATCTGGCGGGTCTTTCCCGCACCAACCCTGGCATGGCGGCAGCCTTGGCCATTTTCATGTTCAGCATGGCGGGTGTACCGCCTCTGGCCGGTTTTTTTGGCAAGTTCATGGTGTTTGCTGCGGCTTGGCACTCAGGGCTTTATGCGCTTGTGGCCATTGGCGCGGTGTCCAGCGTTGTCGGTGCCTATTATTACCTGCGTGTTGTGAAGGTCATGTATTTTGATGAACCGGCGCAGGCGTTTGACCGCCCGGCTTCAAGCCTGCTGTTTGTGTCAGGTGGCATGGGCTTGGCGACGGTCCTGTTTGTTGCCCTGCTGGGGCCGTTGATGACGGTGGCGAAACAGGCTGCTCTTGCTCTGGCTGGATGAGCAGACAGGTACTAACGTGGCAGTTGGAATGCCACGATGAACTCCCCTCCACCTCCGACTACTGCCTGAACCATATCAGGCAGGGCGGGGGGGCAGGTTTGGCTGTCATGGCCCAAAGGCAGACAAAAGGGCGTGGTAGCCGTGGCCGCCAATGGCTTGATGCCGGGCAGGCGTTGGCGTTGTCTGTTGTGCTGGATGCAGCACAGGATCATGCGCTGGGTGGATGGCCGTTTGTGGCCTCTCTCGCTTTTTATGAAGGTCTGATTCAGGCCGTTCCACAGGCAGCTGTCAGGCTGACGATCAAGTGGCCTAACGATATTCTGCTTGATGGCCACAAACTTGGCGGTATCCTTATAGAGCGGGAAGGTGCTTGTGTCGTCATAGGCATGGGTGCCAATCTGCTGTGCGCGCCGGATGAGGCAGACATCGGGCGCAGGGCTGCAAGCCTTGGTGCCTGTGGGCCGGTGCCTGACACTGCGGATGTCGCCCGGTTCATCCTGTCCCGTCTGGCATTCTGGACGGGTATCTGGCAGGAAAAAGGCTTCGAGGCTATACGCTTGGCCTGGCTTGAGCGGGCACATCCGTTGGGTACGCCCCTTGTCGTTCGCGGCGGCAGTACTTATGAGGAAGGACATTTTGCCGGTCTTGCGGTAGATGGCCGCCTGCTGCTGGATACGGCAACAGGGATGAAGATCATTGCGACAGGGGATATCCTGCTGCCCGAAGGGAGAGTATAGGCTTGCTGCTCGTCATTGATGCGGGGAACACCAATGTCGTTTTTGCCGTTCATGACGGAGCAAAGTGGCGCGGTGTCTGGCGCCTGACCATGCAGGCCCAGCGCACGTCAGACGAATATGGTGTCTGGCTGTCGGCGCTGCTGAAAACACAGGGCATTGCTGCGGACGATATTGAAGGTGCTGTTATTGGCACGGTTGTGCCTGCTGCCCTGTATCATTTGCGCGCATTATGTCGGCAGTGGTTTGCTGTCGAGCCACTTCTGGCGTCTACCCGGTTGGACTGGGGCTTTGCCATCAAGGTGGATAACCCTGATGAAGTCGGGGTGGACCGCCTGCTCAATGGACTTGCAGCGCACTATACCTACGGTGGCCCGCTAACTGTTATCGATTTTGGCACCGCGACCACGTTCGATGTGGTCGATCGGGAAGGCTGCTATTGCGGCGGGGTTATCGCCCCTGGGATCAATCTGTCGGTCGAGGCGTTACATCAGGCAGCGGCGCGTCTGCCTCGTATTGGTGTAGGTCGGCCGGTAGGGGATTCTGCCATCGGGCGCAACACGGTCTCGGCCATGCGCTCGGGCGTGTTCTGGGGGTATATCGGGTTGATTGAGGGGATCGTCGAGAGGATCAGGCGGGAAGTGGGGCCTATGAAGGTGCTCGCAACCGGTGGTCTGGCTCCGCTCTTCTCGGAAGGAACGACTGTTTTTGATCATGTGGATTCAATGCTGACCCTTGATGGGCTGCGCTTGCTGGCGGGGCGTAACCCCCTGCCAAAACTGACTGTGGACCGAGATTTTCTGGCGGAAGGATAAAACGACATTATGACAGAACACACCGGCGATCTGGCCTTTCTGCCCTTGGGTGGAACGGGTGAGATTGGCATGAATCTCAACCTTTATCGGCTGAATGGCACATGGCTGGCTATTGATTGCGGTATTGGCTTTAGCGGTAACGACACACCCGAAGCCGAGATCCTTATCCCCGATCCGGCCTTTATTGTTGAGCGCAAGAAAGACCTTGCCGGGCTGGTTGTCACCCACGCGCATGAAGACCACATTGGCGCCATCGCCCATGTCTGGCCCATGCTGGGGTGCCCGATTTATGTGACCCCGTTTGCCGGTATTGTGCTGCGCCGCAAACTGGCCGAGGCACGGCTGTCGGATGTGCCGATCAAGGTGATCATGCCGGGTAGCCGTTTTGATGTCGGGCCTTTTGACATTGAATTTGTGCCGGTTACGCACTCCGTGCCCGAAGCGCAGTCCCTTGTCCTGCGGACACCAGCAGGCATTGTGGTGCACACAGGCGACTGGAAGTTTGACCCTGAGCCGCAGGTTGGCCCGCCAACCGACCTGGACCGACTGGCCGCCATCGGGCAGGAAGGTGTGCTGGCGCTGGTGTGTGACAGCACCAATGTCATGAAGCCCGGCCCCTCCCAGTCGGAAGCGGAAGTCCGGCGCAGCATGGCCGAACTGATCGGCGGGCTCAAAGGCCGTATTGCTGTAACGTGCTTTGCGTCCAACGTTGCGCGGGTGGAAACCATTGCTCTGGCCGCGCAGGCTGCGGGGCGGACTGTGGTGCTGGTTGGGCGCTCACTCCGCAACCTCGATACCGCAGCGCGGGAATGTGGCTATCTGTCGGGTGTGCTGCCCTTTATGGGCGAGCAGGATGTTAATTCCATCCCCGATGACCAGTTGCTGATGATCATCACCGGCAGCCAGGGTGAACCCCGCTCGGCGCTGTCCCGTATCTCGCTGGATATGCACCCCAATATCTCGCTGGGTGAGGGCGATACGGTCATTTATTCCAGCCGTATGATCCCGGGGAATGAGCGGGCCATCATGGCGGTGCAGGATAACCTGACCAAGCGTGGTGTTTGTGTCATTACCGACCGTGAGCATTTTGTGCATGTGTCTGGCCATGCCACGGGCGGTGATGTGCAGAAGATGTATGATCTGCTCAAGCCCCAGCATGTAGTGCCCGTGCATGGTGAATGGCGACACCTGACAGCCCAGGCTGCTCTGGCGCAGGAAAAAGGGATTACCCCCATTCTGCTGGAGGATGGTGACATCCTGCGTCTGGCCCCAGGTCGGCTTGAGGTCATTGATACTGCCCCGACAGGTCGTTTGGCACTGGATGGCAACCGCCTGCTGCCGATGAACGGGGGCGTTCTGGCGGCACGCCGTAAGATGCTGTTCAATGGCGTGGTGATTGGCAGCTTCGCAGTGGATGACGAAGGGTATGTCATCGGTGCTCCCAAGATCAGCGCACCAGGGCTGCTTGAGCCTGATGATCTGGAAAGCGTGCGCGTGAATGAAGAATTCGCCAACGCGCTTGATGTCATTCCTGATGAACTGCGGACGGATGACGTGGCTTTCCGCGATGCCGCCAAAACAGCATTGCGGCGCGCTCTGAGCCGCAAACTGCAAAAGCGCCCGCTGGTGGACGTGCATCTGCTACGCGTATAAATGCGGGTAACCCGATCATTGACGCAGAAAGCCCGGCCTAGCCGGGTTTTCTTCTGCCATGGGCCGGGTTAGAGCAGAAAATCAGGATACTACACACTGAACGCGCCGGGCGGTGGTCTGGCGCTGTTCCTCATACAAGGCTGAATGCACCATGCGTCTTTCGCGCAGCTTCCTTCCTACCCTTAAGGAAAACCCGGCAGAGGCACAGATTGTCTCGCACAGGCTCATGCTGCGTGCGGGGCTTATCCGCCAGACAGCCTCTGGCATTTATGCCTGGCTGCCTGCCGGATTGCGGGTGCTGCGCAATATCAGCCAGATTGTGCGCGAGGAGCAGGATCGCATCAACGCACAGGAAGTGCTGATGCCAACCCTGCAGTCTGCCGATCTGTGGCGTCGTTCAGGCCGTTATGATGCCTACGGCCCCGAAATGCTGCGGATACAGGATCGTCACAAGCGCGAACTGCTGTATGGGCCGACCAATGAGGAAATGATTACCGACCTGTTCGGTCAGTCGGTCAAATCCTACAAGGATATGCCGCAGACACTGTACCATATCCAGTGGAAGTTCCGTGACGAAGTGCGGCCGCGGTTTGGGGTCATGCGTGGGCGTGAATTCCTGATGAAGGATGCCTACAGCTTTGATGTGGACTACACATCTGCAGTCGCAAGCTATCGTCGTATGATGCTGGCCTACCTGCGGACGTTCCAGCGGCTTGGGGTGCAGGCCGTGCCAATGCGGGCTGACACCGGACCGATTGGTGGGGATCTGAGCCACGAGTTCCTTATTCTTGCCCCCACCGGGGAAAGCGGCGTGTTTTACGATGCCGCCCTGGAAGAGCAGGATTGGCTGGACACACCCGTTGACACCGAGAGCAACGACGCGCTGGAAGCATTCTTTAACCGCGTAACTGCCCCTTATGCGGCCACAGATGAAATGCACGACACCCAGGCATGGGAAGCCGTGCCGGAAGACCGCCGACGTGAAGGGCGTGGCGTTGAGGTGGGGCATATTTTCTACTTTGGCACCAAATACACGCAGGCCATGGGGGTCACGGTCAGCGGGCCAGACGGCGCGCCTCTGCACCCGGAAATGGGGTCCTACGGGATTGGTGTTTCCCGCCTGGCCGGAGCGATTATTGAGGCCAGCCATGATGAAAACGGTATTATCTGGCCGGATTCCGTTGCGCCCTTCCGTGCGGCGATCCTGAACCTGAAAATGGGTGATGCCCAGTGCGATGCTCTGTGTGAAGAGCTGTACGCCGCAGCGCCCGAATATTTCCTGTATGATGACAGACCCGAGCGGGCAGGGGTGAAGTTTGCCGATGCTGACCTGATGGGTCACCCATGGCAGATTGTGGTCGGCCCGCGTGGTGCCAAGGAAGGCATTGTTGAACTCAAGCGCCGGGCAACGGGTGAGCGGTCTGAGGTGAGCGTTCAGGACGCCCTTACGCGCGTGCTGCAGAGTGATGATGGTGAGCGTGCTCCCACTAACGGGCAGAAATAAATGTTTGGTCCGTTTGAACGGGCAGTAGCAGGCCGATACCTCCGCGCAAGGCGGGGGGAGCGGTTTGTTTCTATTATAGCCATTTTCTCACTCATAGGCATTGCATTGGGGGTTGCGACCCTCATCATTGTCATGGCGGTGATGAATGGCTTTCAGGCGGACCTGATGGGCCGTATTCTGGGCCTGAATGGTGATATGACCATTTATGGCGCAGGGCGGACCATTTCGAGCTACGAGGACGTCGCCCGCAAAGTCCGCACAGTGCCGGGTGTTGTCAGCGCCACACCTATGATCGAAGGGCAGGTGCTGCTGAGTGCGGATGGATACAGTGCTGGCGGCATTGTCCATGGTCTGACGCCGGACGGTCTGAAAGACCTCAAAGCGGTCAGTTCCTCGATTATCGCAGGCTCTCTGGATCAGTTCCGGGGCGATGATGCCATTGTGGTTGGTGTTACTCTGGCGGAACACGCAGGGCTGTCGATCGGCTCAAAGGTGACCCTGGTATCGCCCGATGGTGCAGCCACGGCCTTTGGGACAGTCCCACGGGTGCGGACGTACCATGTCGTGGCGATTTTTGATGCCGGGGTTAACGACTATAATTCCGGGGTCGTCTTTCTGCCCATGCATGCGGCCCAAGTGTATTTTCAGATGCCGGAGCAGGTTACCCAACTGCTGGTCATGACGACCGATGCCGAGCATGTCCGGGCCGTAACGCTGGCCATTGTTCGCGCACTGGATGACCCTGGCTTGCGGGTCATGGACTGGACGCGGGCTAATAACGCCCTGTTTGGCGCGGTGCAGGTGGAACAGAACGTGATGTTCCTGATCCTGACCCTGATTATTCTTGTTGCGGCTTTCAATGTCATTTCGTCCCTGATCATGATGGTGAAGGACAAAACAGCAGATATTGCCGTTTTGCGTACCATTGGGGCCAGTCGTGGGGCCATCCTGCGTATTTTCCTGATGTGTGGGGCTTCGGTGGGCGTTACCGGCACTGTTGCGGGCACAGCGCTGGGTGTTGTGTTCTGCCTTAATATCGAGCGGATACGTCAACTCCTGCAAAAGCTGACGGGTACAAACCTGTTCAACCCCGAGGTGTATTATCTGGAGCACCTTCCGGCAAAGCTGGTCTGGGGGCAGGTGCTGGAAGTGATTGCCATGGCCCTGCTGCTGTCCCTTCTCGCCACGCTGTATCCCTCATGGCGTGCGGCCCGGACTGACCCTGTGGAGGCTTTGCGGCATGAGTGAGACTGTCGTGCTGGAACTGCGGAGTGTCAAAAAGACATATCGCAGCGGTGATGAGGCTCTGCTGCCTGTATTGCAGGGTGCTAACCTGCGACTGCATGCCGGGGAGATTGTAGCGCTGGTCGCGCCATCAGGCACCGGTAAGTCCACTCTCTTGCATCTGGCGGGTCTGCTGGACACCCCTGATGAAGGGGAGGTGACCATTTGCGGGCAGTCAACTCAAGGGCTGCCGGATTCCGGGCGCACGGCGCTGCGGCGAGACAGGATTGGCTTTGTCTATCAGTTCCACCATCTGCTGGGTGAATTCACAGCCAGAGAAAATGTGGTGCTGCCCCAGCTTATCAGGAATGTTCCCAAAGCCCGCGCACGGGCTGAGGCGGACCGGCTCTTAGGCATGTTCGGGCTTGGCCACCGTATTAACCATCTGCCGGGCAAGCTGTCTGGTGGAGAGCAGCAGCGTGTGGCCATAGCACGCGCGTTGGCAAATGGCCCTGCCGTGCTGCTGGCGGATGAGCCAACGGGCAATCTGGACGTGCAGACGGCCGATATCGTGTTTTCTCAACTGCTGGAGGCCGTGCGTCAGACCGGGCTGGCAGCACTTGTGGCCACACATAATGAGGAACTTCTGTCACGTATGGACAGGGTGCTGACATTACGTGACGGCCAGCTTGTCGCCCGCTAGGCGTGTGCTGGCCGTATCAGGTTTCAAAACCCGCGTAGAGCACCTTCAATAGACTGACGGACCCGCCAGGCGGTTGGTGGTGTCAGGCTGCTGTACCAGGTCGTCGGCTGGCCATGGCTGTTGATGAGGTATTTGAAGAAGTTCCAACGCGGGCGAGCCAAAAAGCCAAGGCGGGAATCCAGCCACTGAAAAAGAGGAATCGCCTGCGGGCCTTTAACATGGCTCCGGGCTGCCAGAGGGAAGGTGACGCCAAAGTTTTTCTGGCAGAAGCTGGCAATTTCCTCGGCTGAACCGGGTTCCTGCTCCCCAAAGTCGTTGCTTGGCACCCCGATCACAACCAGACCTGCTTTTTCATACTGTTCCCACAGGGCCTGTAACCCTTCGTATTGTGGGGTAAACCCGCAGCGGGATGCTGTGTTGACAACAAGCAGCGGTCTGCCCCGGTACGCGGCAAGGTCAATGCTGCCACCATCAAGCGCGGGCAGAATAAAATTATAAGCTGAATCCAAGGTGCTGTCCTTTTGCGACTTTTGTGGCAGGAAAGGCATCCTGTCTAGCGCAATGGAGCGTAAGGAGCGAGGGTTATGGATAGACGCCAAGGTGGAAGTCTGTTGCCCTGTTGCGGGTTCTTTTTCCAGACTTCCACCTGTTTTTGCGCGGCAAGATCGTGCTCTGATTATTGTTGTTCATTATATTGAACTCGATCCTGTATGTGGAATATGAAGAGAGACGCCCCTCCTGTCAACAAGGAAAACAATAAAAACATGTCCAAGCCACAGGATACGGTGCCAGCACTCCGTAAGGCCGTACGCATTCTTGACCTCGTCAAAGCATCCAGCCGCCCGCCACTGGCGGCCGATATTACGCGCCAGCTCGACCTGCCACGCAGTACGGCGCACGGGTTGTTGGCTGTCATGGTGGAACTGGGGCTTCTGGAAAAGACAGTGGCTCAGGGCTACAGGCTGGGCACACGCCTGCTGGGTTGGGCAGGTGGGGCGACCGAAAAGCGCGATCTGGTGAGTGAGTTTTATCATGAGCTTGAAAGCAATCCGGATCATGATGCCTTCACCATTACGCTCACCATGTTGGAAGGGGCGGAGGTTGTGTATCTGGCCTGCCGCAACAGTGCGACCGTGCTGGGGGCCAGCTTTAGGGTAGGCATGCGCCTGCCTGCCATTTTCACCGCAACAGGAAACGCCATGCTGGCCGGTATGACCGATGCCCAGTTTGATGAATGGCTGGCGTTGCACCCGGTCTCGCTCTGGCCCAAACCGTTAACCCCGAATGGGATATGCTCGGTCACAACCCTGGTGCGTGAAATTGCCGAGATCAGAGAGCGGGGCTACGCGGTGGATGATGAGCAGATCCATGACGGCTTGTGGTGCTTTGGCTCGGTTGTCAGGGACCATGCGGGCCAGGTAGTCGCTGGCGTGGGTGTGAGCCTGCCGCAGACCGAGCTTGGACGTTATGACATGCAAGCCCTGGGTGACAGGGCTGTGAGGCTGGCCCGTGCGGTTTCCTTCAGACTTGGGTATCGGGAGGTTGGTGGTCAGCAAGTGGCCTGACAAGGGGGCGGAATGGCAGGAACGGTAGGCTTGAAATGGTGCAGTGCTTTTGTGCTGCTGGGGCTACTGTGCGGGGTAGGCAGGGCGGCGGCCGATCCTTTGCCTCAGACTGCCGCCCGCTACGATGTTTTTGTGCATGGCCTGCGGGCTATGGTGCTTGATGCAGCGTATCGGAATGGCGATGGTCGTTACGCTGTAGCGGTGGAGGGGAAAACATCCGGCCTGGTGGGGCTGTTTTTGCCGGGTAACCTGCATTTACGTGGTGTTGGCACGTTTACACCCGCAGGGGCTGTCCAGCCTGCGCTTTATGACAGCGCGGGCCGCTCGCACCATCAGAACTGGCTGTTGGACATGGTGTACAAGGGGGCGCTGCCAGTGGTGCAGCGGCAACAGCCACCAGACCCTCAGCGTGAGGATGTGCCTGATCAAGCCCGGATGGGGGCCGTTGATCTCCTTGCCGTGTTCATGCAGCTTCTGTCACAGGTGGGGGCGACGCAGCGCTGCACAGATGCAACAAGCCGGATTTTTGATGGAGAACGCCTGAGTACCCTGAGCATCCACTCTGCTGGTTGGGGGCCACTTCCGGCTGGGTTTGTAGAAACCCGCGGCAAGGACAGTCTGAAGTGTGATTTTGTGTTCCAGCAGGTGCAGGGCTTCAAGCTGTCCTCAAAATCCACCGCTTTGCGCAAACCTCAGCCTGGGCATGTGTGGTTTCAAAACCTGCCGGGTGTTGGCATGGCTGTTGTCAGGCTGGAACTGGAACACCCAAAAATGGGTCATATTGTCCTGACCCTGAACGCTTTGCCGCAGCGCCGCGACTAGCGTTACGTAGTGGAAGTGCTTTTCTGGTTGCGTGGTGCGCGGGCTTGGTGTTCGAATACCAAGGTTATACTGCGTGCCATGAGGAGAAACAGAATGCCCCGCTATACAACGGGACTGCGCGTGTGTGGCGTGCTGTCGATGTTGGCGATCCTGCCATCGTGCGAGAGCACCAAAGAGATCATTACTCAAAAAGAGGATCATCTGACTGCCGCCGGTTTTGCTTACAAGCCTGCCAGCACGCCCAAATTGCAGGCCATGCTTGACCACCTGCCTGCCCATCGCTTTCTGCGCCGGGTGCATGGCACGTCAGTTTTCTATATTTATGCTGACCCGACTGTCTGTGACTGCCTGTATGTTGGCGATCAGGCTGCGTTTTCCAAGTATCAGCAATATCGGCAGGCCAAGGCTCTGGCCAATGAAGAAACCGATGCTGCTGTCATGGATTATCAGGACACCACATGGGATTGGAGCCCCTGGCAGCCGTGGGGGCCAGGCTGGTATGCGTGGAATCCGGGCTGGAACGCATGGGGCACTGGCCCTGGCATCGAAGTGGGCTGGTAAAACAGACCCAACTTTTCGGGTTGCATGAAAGCAACCCGGAGAGGCTGGCCGTTCCGCAGTGGGTATTGCGGAACGGCTTTTTTATAGGCGACTATTCAACTGTAACAGATTTGGCGAGGTTGCGTGGCTGGTCCACGTCCGTGCCTTTTAGCACGGCCACTTCATAAGCCAGCATCTGCACAGGAATGGCCTGTAAGATCGGGCTTACAAAATCATGCACATGCGGCAAGACAACGCTCTGCTCTGCAATTTTTGAAACCCGCTCCGCGCCTTCCGTATCGGTGAAGATCAACAGCCTGCCGCCACGGGCCTTAGCTTCCTGCAGGTTGGACAATGTCTTGTCAAAAAGGGCAGTGCTGGGCAGGGTCGCAACAATGGGCACCGAACGGTCGATGAGTGAAATCGGACCGTGCTTCATTTCACCCGCGGCATAGGCCTCGGCATGGATATAGGAAATTTCCTTAAGCTTCAGAGCACCTTCCATTGCAATGGGGAAGAGGCTGCCACGGCCCAGGTACAGCACATCGCGAGCTTCGGCCACGATTTTGGCCATGTTGCGAATGGCTTCGCCCTGTTTGAAAATTTCGGCTGTACGGCTCGGCAGGTCCAGAAGGGCAGAGACAAGCTCTTCTTCCTTCAACGGGTCCAGCACACCACGGCTGCGGGCTGTCGCAATGGCCAGACAGGCCAGAACAGTCAACTGCGCTGTAAAGGCTTTGGTAGAGGCAACAGAAATTTCAGGCCCGGCAACGGTGCCCAGCACAACATCGCTTTCGCGTGCCATGCTGCTGTGCTCAACGTTCAGAACGGACAGGATATGGACAGATTTTTCACGCAGGGCACGCAGTGCTGCCAGAGTATCTGCCGTTTCGCCTGATTGTGAAATCAGCAGCCCAAGGGAGCCGGGTGTTAGCGGCGGGTTGCGGTAGCGCATTTCGCTGGCGACATCGATATCAACCGGCAGGCGGGCCACTTCCTCCAACCAGTAGCGGCCAACCATGGCGGCATAAAAGGCCGAGCCACAGGCTGTCATGACAGCCCGCGGCACGGTTGCCAGATCAAACGGCAACTCGGGTAGGACAACTCGGCGCGTGGCCGGGTCGATCATGCGCTGGAGGGTCTGCCCGATCACCAGCGGGTGTTCGTGCAGTTCTTTTTCCATGTAGTGGCGATAGCCATCCTTGCCGATGGCACCGGCCGTCAGCGTTGTGCGCTGGACTGTGCGTTCCACAGGGGTACCATCAAAGGTCATGAAGTCAGCGCCCTGAGCGCTTAACAGCACGCAATCCCCGTTGTTCATGTAGGCAATACTCTGGGTCAGTGGTGCAAGAGCAAGGGAGTCGGAGCCAAGGAACATTTCCTGCTCCCCAAACCCGACCGCCAGAGGGGCATTGTGGCAGGCCCCGATAATCAGCCCGTCATGCCCGGCAAAGATCATGGCGACTGCGTAGGCACCCTCAAGGCGGCGGAGGGCCTGCAAGGCGGCATCCTTGGGCGGCAGGCCTTGCTGGAGGTGATAGTCAACCAGCAGGGCTATGGTTTCACTGTCGGTTTCGGTTTCGAAAACCTGCCCGACATTTTCCAGCTCTCGCCGCAGGGTCTCAAAATTTTCAATAATGCCGTTATGCACAATGGCCACCCGGCTGGTGCCATGGGGGTGGGCGTTGCAGGTTGTGGGCGCACCATGCGTGGCCCAGCGTGTGTGGCCAATCCCTGTCGTGCCGGTCAGGGGGGAGTTTTCAAGCAGGGCATGCAGGTTGTCCAGCTTGCCCGATGCACGCCTGCGCTCCACGCTGCCGTCAACAAGGGTTGCAATCCCTGCGGAATCATAGCCCCGGTATTCCAGCCGACGCAGGCCTTCAAAAACAACGGGGGCTGCCTGCCGTATGCCTACGGCGCCACAAATTCCGCACATCAGCTGTTTTCCTTTTTTGCCCGCCGGGCATCCTTGAAGCGTTTGCCGTAGCCGTCCCGGTTTTGCTGCCTGGCCCGACCAAAAGCCAGCGCATCTGCGGGGACATCGCTGGTAATCGTGCTGCCAGCGGCAACAAGCGCATTGTCCCCTATGGTCAGGGGGGAGACCAGAACAGAATCCGAGCCGATGAAGACATTGCTGCCAATATCTGTGTGGTATTTGAATGTGCCGTCGTAATTACACACGATCGTGCCCGCACCGATATTGGTCTGGGCTCCGACATCGGCATCTCCGACATAGGACAGGTGGTTGACCTTTGTGCCATCGCCAAGGGTTGCGTTTTTGAGTTCCACAAAATTACCAACTCTGGCATCTGGCCCCACCACTGTGCCGGGGCGTAGGCGCGCATAAGGGCCGATAATGGCCCCAGGCAGAACATCACAGCCTTCCAGATGGCTGAAAGCGCGGATGCTTGCCCCTTCATGCACCGTAACGCCGGGGCCGAAGATAACATGGGGTTCCACCACCACATCCGGGGCAAGGACGGTGTCGGTGCTTAAAAATACGGTCTCGGGGGCAACAAGGGTTGCGCCACCGTCCAGCGCTTTGGCGCGCAGGCGCTGCTGCAAGGCGGCCTCGGCCTGGGCGAGTTCTGCCCGGGAATTAACGCCGCGTAGTTCTTCTTCGGCAGCCTCAACCGCGCGGACATGAGCGTTTTCAGCCACAGCCAGGTCCACCACGTCGGTCAGGTAGAATTCACCCTTGGCGTTGTCATTGCCGACAGCATGGAGCCAACGGCGGAAATGACCGGCATCGGCACAGAGTACGCCTGCATTGCACAGGTCGATCGTCCGTTCCTCAGGGGTTGCGTCGGCCCATTCCACAATGCGGGTAACGGCACCATCTTCCGTCATGACCCGGCCATAACGACCGGGGTTGGCCGGGCGCATGGCCAGCAGCGCCAAACCAACATCAGGCTGGCGGCGCTCCTCCAGCAGGCGGGCCATGGTCTGGGCAGAAATGAGCGGGTTGTCGGCGTAGAGTACGGCGACATCACCCTCCCCAAACCAGTCTTCTGCCTGTAGGGCCGCATGGGCTGTGCCCAGCCGCTCGGTCTGGACAACAACAGGGAAGGGGGCTGCCAGTTGGGCGACATCCTCCATATCTGGCCCGACCACCACAACCAGCCTGTCAAAGACTTCGGCCGCATTGGCCAGCAGATGTGCCAGCATGGGTTGGCCAGCAATAGGCTGCATGGCCTTGGGGCGGGAGGATTTCATACGTGTGCCAAGCCCGGCGGCCAGAAGAACCGCCGTGGCAGGACGGGAGGGGGATAAGCCTGTCATATCCCCATGCGGTAAGGCACGCTCCGGCCTGTGTCAAATGTCTCGCGGTGGGTCTGGGGGCATGGCAGTATCATAAAGTTTTTCAGAAATTTACATGCAGGGGAGCAGGGGCATGGTGGCGCAGCGGCTGGCGGTTTTTGACATGGATGGAACCTTGCTGGATTCCTTGCCCGACCTGGCGGAGTGCTGCCGTAGCCTGCTTGCGCGCTACGCTCTACCGTTGCTGTCCGATAGTGATGTCCGGGGCATGGTAGGGCTGGGTGTGCAGGTGCTGGTACACCGCGCTCTGGCTGAATCCCGGAGGCGTTATGAAGAGCAGGAAGGGCGACCAGCGCCCGTACTGGTCACAGAGGCTGAGGCCGCAACAGAGTTTATGGCGCTCTATGCCCCCAGAGCGACACGCCTGTCCCGCCTGTTCCCTGGCACAGAGAAGACGCTTCAGACCTTGCGGGCGCAGGGGTGGCTGCTGGCCATTTGTACCAACAAGCCTGTCGCAGCGGCTAACAGTATTGTCGATGCTTTTGGTCTGAGCGGGCTTTTTACGGCAATCTGCGGAGGGGATAGTTTTGAAGGTCGCAAACCTGATCCACGGCATTTAACCGGGACAATAGATCAGGCTGGCGGGCAGATTGCACGCAGTGTCATGATTGGAGACATGGCTCCCGACTGGCAGGCGGCGGAGGCATCGGGCTGCCGTTTTCTTTATGCGGGCTGGGGCTATGGCCAGCAGGGGCCAGCAGGGGGTGGCGCAGTCGCTGATGCTATGGCCAATGTCCCGGCAAGCCTGAACATGCTTCTGCCAGCGACGTGAAAGACGGCTGTGGAGGGGCAGGTTCAGGCAGGCGGGAAATTTTGGGTTCTGGCAATATCTTCTGCCAACAGGACGTCGGAGGGCTTGTCCACATCCACCGCAGCCCGACCATCGGATAAGGGCACAAGCTGTGCTCTGGCCCCGGTGCGAGCAAAAATATGTTTGTAGAGTGCTTTGGAGCTTAACAGACCCAGCACAGCACGCAGCAGCACACCAGGCCCGAGCGTCCAGGCGACACGCAGGGGGCGCTTGCGGTTTTTTTCAACAGAACACCAGAGCGACGCGACGCGGGCAGAAACGGGTGTGCGGAAAAGAAAGAGGTTACAGCCGGAAAAAACCATGTCCGTCAGGCGGATATAGGTCCGCTTGGTGTTGGGCACAGCCTGACGGATCGCACTTTCAAGCGCCACAGCGGCGGCAATGTCACGATCGGGTGCAATAGTTTGCAGAAACTCCTCAACCCATGCGGGTTGTAGCAGGGCATTGTCCGCAGTGGTGACAAGCAGGGGTGTGCCAAACTGTTCCAGACCGGCTAGCACGCTGGCGCTGGGGCCATCGGCCTGTGCGGGCAGGACCAGCACATCGGCGGGTAGAATGCACGCCAGCGAATCGGGGTTGGAGGCGCAGACAACAATACGGCCGACTGCGGGAACAGCCTTGAGGCAGGTAACCACACGCAGCAGCATGGGAACACCCGCGATGGGGAGGAGTGCTTTGTGGGCAACGCCCCCCGCAACCGCTACGGGGTCTGGGGTGCCGGGCCGCTCACCTGCCAGCACCAGGGCGGTTAAGCCCTGCGGATGGGCGGGAGTATTCACGCCGGACGGCGGCTATCGGGGCGGGCACCATCGGGGCGGTCACGCGGGGGGGCCCCTGTCAGGCGCATCACCCACGGGTAACGGTCTGCGGCTTTGAGGTCGTAACCGAGGTTGAACACCGTGGGGCTGCGCGGACGGGCTTTGGCATCAGCGTAGTAGGACCCAAAAACACGGTCCACGACAAAGCTTGTAATGCCGTAATTGCCATCTTCATCATGGAAGTGGTGCAGGACATGCCGGGCTTTCATGCGCTGGATCCAGGCCGAGCGGGGCTTGTAGTTCAGATGCTGGATGCAGTGAAAAAACTCGTAGATGCAGGTAATGGTAATGCCCGTGCAAACCCCGGTGAAGGCTGCCCCGATACCACCGATCAGATACCCGATAGGTGCTGTGATAAGGATGATGGTGGGTAGTGTCGTTGCGGGCGACCCAAACAGGACATCCAGCAAGTGCGGGTCCTGATGATGGTCAAAGTGGATGCGCTTCCAGAGGGAGGATGTCCATTTGTTCTTGTACAGCAGGTGTCCGTGCAGCACGTAACGGTGCAGCAGATACCAGGCCAGCGGATACACTACGATCACGGCCAGAGCAGTCAGCAGGGTTACTGTCCAACCTGCGAAGAAGAGGCACACCCCGATAAAGCTTGCGGCAATCAGCGCAAAATACAGCAAGATCGTAGGGTAGGTCAGATAGGCCACCCAGAGCTGCTGAAGGTTCATTTTGCCGAGGTCAAAACTGCGACCAGTCTTAAGGGAGGCGTTATTTAGTGTTCCACTCATCGTGTTTTATTCCTCAGGAGCACGCTCAGGCCTCCCCGCGTAAAAGTAACCAGTCCGGTGAGTGTCACGACCGGAGGGGGAAGAAACCCTGAAATGCCCGTGGTTCCTAACAGGCCATACATCAGGATGGAGGGTAGCCTGACCGCACACGCTCAGCCTGTTACCCGCATCGTATATCCGCTTGGGCAGGAATATAGGTTGCCAGCATGGCAAGCAACAGGAGAACGTGTGGCAAAAGTGAGCACCGTGGCTTGGACGGCAGCTTCTCGGCCATGGTGAAAGGGGGCCGCAGAGAAGAAAGCGGCACGAAGAAAGTCGGATGCGACACTAAGTGCATAACACTCATGTATGGGATGCATACTCTCTGACAACCCATCTGCCTGCATGATGGCGCAGGCGGACGGGCTGCGACTCTTGGGTGGCTTTTCTGTCAGCCGTCGGAGGCTTCTGGCCGAGGTCTTGTGAAAATATGGGAGCTTCCGTGTGCGTGCATCTGGCCATTGGCAGCCAGAGCCCGCCTTTGCACTGTAATCCTCCAGCTTTTGGTTTGCGGCTCAATGTCGATGCAGTTCCATCCCGCAGCTTTTTCAGGACTGTCCGGGATATGAGATGCAGAGGTTGTGCCGATAACGGGAATATCTGTCCCCGGGATGGTTGTTGTTGTTGCCCGGTGGGAATGTCCATGCAGCACAAGCTCAGCCCCGGTATTGCGCAGCACATCCTGCAGGGCTTCCAGGTCGGTCAACGCCTTTCTGTCCTGCACCATGTGGCGGAGGGGCGGGTGGTGCAGCAGCACGACACGGCACAGGCCTGCGGCCCTTGTTGTCTCAAGGCAGTCTGCCAGTCGACTGAGCTGGAGCAGGCCTGTGCGGCCCGTTGCAAAAAACGGGAGCGATGGCACAGCCGTATTCAGCCCGATCAGGGCAACGCCTTTGTCCACCAGCAGGGGCGGATGGTTCTGGCTGGTGTCCTGGTGCAGCCAGGGGGCCCAGATTTCTTCTTTTGCGGCACTGCTTTCGCGCACGACAGCTTCGTGGTTGCCGGGCACAAGCAGGGTCGGGGGTAGGTTTTGGTCCTGTAGCCAACGGCGGGCCTGAAGGAACTCTGACAGCAGCCCGAGGTTAGTGAGGTCACCTGTCAGAGCGACAAGGTCGGGATGGGTGCTATGAATGTCGCGCATGACTGCGCAAAGAGGGGCCCATTTGTGCAGCTGCCGACGGTTCAGCCCCCATGACAGCAGGCTGAGGATGCGTTTGAAGCGGACCTCGCGCAAATGGGGTAAGGCTGGGAGTGGAAGATGAGGGTCTGAGAAATGAGCAAGCCGGAGACAGGACAAAAGAACACTCCCTTCCGCAGTGGGCAGTATGGCGTATCAGAACTGCGATGAAGTATCGATATGTGACAATTTTATGAGGTCTGCGTATATCAGCGAATCAGTGTCGGAGCGAATATCCGGCATATACACACCCAGCAGCCAAGGCAGCCTAGTGTCGGATCGTTTTGCACTTATCCATAATCCGCGTAGCCGTCGCAATCTTAAGGTCGACGCACAGTATATGGATATGCTTGCCGCTATGCCGGACCATGTCCTCCATATTCCCCAGACTCACGACGATCTGCAACGCACGCTCGATGCGCTGGCGCGCGATCCGGTGGCCTGTCTTGTGGTGGATGGTGGCGATGGCACCGTATGCAGTGTGCTCAGCGCACTGAATGCATCGGCCTGGCCACGAGATTCGTGGCCCCTCATCGTTGTGCTGCCATCCGGCAACACCAATCTGATTGCATCGGATGTCGGCTTTGCAAGCCGGGGGGTCAAAGCGCTTGATCTTGTGCAGGACCGTTTGCGCGCATGGCGTGCGGGAACAGCTAAGGTGAGCGTGCGTCGGCCGCTGCTTGTGTCCTGCCAGCAGGACAAGGGGCGGGATCTGTTGGGCTTTTTTGGTGGCTTTGGGGCGTTTACCCACGGGGTCGGCATTGCCCACCAGCCGACCATTCTTTCCCACTGTTCCCACGACGCCGCAGTGTTGGTGACATTGCTGGTGGCTTTTGCCCAGATGCTCAGCCCGACACGGCGGCAAAGCTGGCTTGAAGGGGTGGAAGCCCTGATCAGTGCCGATGGCGTCACCAGCCTTGGGCGGTCCCATTTTATGCTGCTGTGCACGGCGCTGCATAGCTTGCCCCATGGAGTCTGGCCGTTCTGGAGCAAGAATGGTGTTGCGCACAAAGGGGTCAGTTACCTTGATGTTGCAGCCATGCCCGAGCGTCTGTTCGCAGCATGCTGGCATCTTTTGCGTGGGCGCGTGCCTGAGTGGCTCCGCCGCTCGTCGGCTTATAAAAGTGGCAATGCGGAAATTTTGACTGTTTGCACCAACCAACCCTTCGTTCTGGATGGTGAGATTATCCAGCCTGCCGAGAATGACTGCCTGACTGTCAAAGCCGGGCCTGAAGTCTCTTTCCTGCGGGTATGATGGCACAGACCTCGCACTCCCAAACGACGTCTGGTGCGCAAGCTTATGCCGCAGTTGCTCAATGGGTGTCGCAGGAGCTCCAGCAACCGGTACAGCCTGATATTACAGCATTTGTCAGGCAGATTTTGAACAGCGCCAACCCATTAGGCGTGTTGTTCTACGGTTCAGGACTTCGCGGAGGGGTGGATGCGGACACCCTGTTGGATTTCTATATTGTTGTGGACAAACAACGGGATTGGCCCAGATCGTGGCTATCTGCCGCATGCAATGCGCTGCTGCCCCCGAATGTTGAATATCATGAGTATCAGCAGGGCACGCACACCATGCGTGCCAAAGTGGCTGTTCTTTCTCTGGCACAGTTCAGGCAACTGACAGGCCAGCAGACCTACGATACCACAGTATGGGCGCGCTTTTCCCAGCCAGCGCGGCTGGTCTGGGTCAGGAACGAGGCGGCTGCTCAGGCTGTCAGCGCGTGTGTTGCCCGGGCCTGTGTGACAGCGGCCCGGTGGGCGGCTCTATTAGGTCCACAGCAAGGGCAGGCTCGTAGATTCTGGGACACACTCTATCGTCAGACCTATGGTGCAGAACTGCGGGTAGAACGGCAGGGAAGACCGCAAAGCCTCGTTGAGAAAGACCCAGGCCGGTACGAAAGCCTGCTACTGCCATGTTGGCAGGCGGCAGGGATCGACTGGTCCGCTCAGGGTGATGTTATCAGCCCAGCCCTGAGCGTGAGTGACCGTGCAAAAGGGCAGAAACGCTGGGCGTTGTGTAAAGCCCTGGGGCGGCCCCTTAACATGATACGGCTGTTAAAAGCGGCCTACACATTTACAGGTGCAGCCCGTTATGCAGCATGGAAAGTACAGCGGCATAGTGGGCTGGAAATAACGGTAACACCGTTTGCGGAAAAACATCCGCTGCTGGCCGCGCCGCCAGTGCTTTGGTCACTGTGGCGGCGCGGAGCATTCACACGGCATTAGCGTGCGCCGTGGACACCTGCTTTGGTGGCGGCCTGGCGGAAAATCTCAACAGCCTTATCAATCTGCTGCGCTGTGTGCGTTGCCATGACAGAGCAGCGCAGCAGGGGGCGTGAATCCGGCGTTGCAGGCGGCAGGCTCAGGTTGACGTAAACCCCAAGGTCCAGCAGGTAATTCCACATGGGAATGGCCTGTTCCTCGGTTTCCAGCGTAACCGCAATGACCGGGCTGACCTGCTTGCTGGCATTCAGGCCGATTTTGACAAAACCGGCATGCAGCCGTGCGGCATTATCCATCAACTGCGTGCGCAGTTCAGGATGGGCCTGCATGTCTTCCAAAGCGGCTGTCGTTGCTGCAATAATTTCCGGCGGCAAGGAGGCTGTAAACATGTAGGGACGGCAGTTAAGCCGCAGCAGTTCCAGCTCCGGATGGTCAGAGACGCAGTAGCCACCTACCGTGCCAAGGCTTTTGGAGAACGTGCCAACAACAAAATCGACATCCTGCTCCACGCCTGCGGCCTCTGCCGCACCCCGGCCGTTGTCACCCAGAACACCGAAGGAATGGGCTTCATCGACTAGCAGGTAAGAGCCGGTTTCCTTTTTGACGGCAACAAACTCAGCCACAGGGGCTACGTTGCCTGTCATGGAATAAATACCTTCCACAACAATCAGTTTGGCTCGGTCCGGGGCATCCAGCCTGCGGATACGCTTGTACAGGTCGTCCGGGTCATTATGCCTGAAGCGGATAACCTGTGCGGCACTCAGGCGGCTGCCATCGTAAATGCTGGCATGGCTGTCAGCGTCAAGGATCAGGTAGTCATCCTTGCCTGCCAGAGCCGAGATCATGCCAAGGTTGGCTTGGTACCCGGTGGAAAATACCATGGCATCACGCCGCCCGAAAAAGCGGGCAATCTGGCCTTCAAGCTGCCGGTGCAGGGACTGGGTGCCATTGGCAATGCGCGAGCCTGTCGTGCCAACACCACAGGCGGCGGCGGCATCCTGCGCGGCCTTGATCGCACGCGGGGACTGGCTGAGGCCAAGGTAGTTATTGGTGCCAAACAGCAGGGTTTCCCGGCCCTCGATCACACCAACGGTGGAGGAAACCGGCTTTTCGATAATGACCGAGAAGGGGTTGCGACCACCTGCGGCCACAACCGAACCGAGAGCACTGGCAATGCCTTCGTATTTGGAAAACAGTGAGGCCATGCGGTCTTACCCTCGGTTTTTCAGATCGACGATGCAGGAGGCAAGATCATTGATCGTGCGGATATCAGCCAGCTTGTCCAGCGGGACAGAAACATCGAGGCTGTCTTCCACTTCCATGACAAAATTCATGACCGCCAGAGAATCAAAGGCAAGGTCTTCCATGATCTTGCAGTTGCCATCGATGTTCCGGGGAACCTTCGGGTTGGCGAGCAGCTTTTGGATGATCAGCGCGGAAACGCCTTCAACGGTTTCGCTCATGTCGGATCTTTCATTTCTGTCAGGCATCAAGGCACATCAGGTCTTTGCCCATTTAAAGACGCCTTATGGGAGAAAAAAGCTGGTTTGACCAGCCTTCCTCCCATCAGGTCACGGGTGCTTTGGCACCGTGTGTCAGGCTACTTCCTGTTCCTGCGTGAACAGGCCGTTCAGGTACATGGCGCGTGCCTTGGCCCGTGTCAGTTTGCCAGAGGATGTCTGGGGCAGTGTGTGGGGCGGGACCAGCACGACAGACACCTCAACCCCATGTAACCGGCGGAAGAGGCTGACAGCCTCGGCCCGCAGGTTTTCACGCACAACCGGGTCGGAGGCACGGCACTGGATCAGTGCCACAACCTCTTCATGGTCACCTGTCTCAAGCGAGAACACAGCAACATCACGGCTGCGCAGGGCAGGGATATGGGTTTCAGCCGACCATTCCAGATCCTGCGGCCAGATATTGCGACCGTTGATGATGATAAGGTCTTTGGCACGCCCGGTTACAACAACCTGGCCATCCAGCATGTAACCAAGGTCACCCGTGTCCAGCCAGCCATTGCTGTCCAGAACCTTGCTGGTTTCCTCATCCATGCGGAAATAGCCGTTCATCAGGCTGGGGCCGCGCACATAGATGGTGCCGATTTCACGGTCCTTCAGGGGGGTGCCCATCGGGTCACGCACTTCCAGACCATGGCCGGGCAGCACCTTGCCACATAGGACAAAGGTACGGCTGAGGGTGTCCGGTGTTGCCGGTGGGCGCGCAATACCCTGCTTTTCCAGGTAGGGCAGGTCCACTGTGTCGGTTTCAATCCCGCTGTTCAGCGGCACAAAGCTGATAGCTAGTGTTGCTTCCGCCATGCCGTAGCTTGCGACAAACGCTTTGGCATCAAAACCTGCGGCAGCAAACTGCTGGGCAAATTCTGCCAGAATATGCGGGCGGATCATGTCGCCACCAATGCCTGCAACCCGCCAGCAGGACAGGTCAATGCCAGGGGCGGCGGGGCGGCGGGCGCACAGCTCGTAGCCAAAGGAGGGGCTGTAAGCGATCGTACCACGGTTACGGCTGATAAGGTCGAGCCAGACATGCGGGCGGCGCGCAAACTCGCGCGTGGGCAGCAGGTCCACCGTCAACTGGCAGGTCATGGGGGTCAGGAAGAAGCCTACAAGACCCATGTCATGGTAGAGGGGCAGCCATGACACACAACGGTCACCCGTTTCCTTCACCTGCAGGCCGTCATGGGCAATTGCAGCCACATTAGCCATACCAGACTGATGGCTGACACAGACCCCCATGGGGAAGCGAGTGCTACCGGACGAGAACTGAAGGTAGGACAGTGCTTCAGGCTTGATTGCAGGCAAGGGCATGTCAGGGGCAGGGCGGGCCATCAGCTCTGTGGGGGAGCCCGCAAAGACAAGCCCAAGGCCGCTGACAATCTCGTCCGTCCAGCCTTCGATAATGGCGGGGATCACCACCGCACTGGCCTGCGCGCTTTTGATCATGCCGCGCAGGGTCGTCAGATAGGCATCCTTGCCGCCAAAAGCGACCGGTAGTGGCAGCGGCGCGGCAACAAGCCCGGCATACTGGCAGCCAAAGAAGATACGCGCGAAGTCGCCATCGCTTTCGGCCACAATCGCTACGCGGTCTCCAGCCTGCAGGCCCATGCCCAGCAGGCGTCGGGCTGTTTCCATGGCCTGGGTACGCAGGACGCTATAGGGCAGGGCTTCCAGCAGGACACCCTTGCCGGAGTAGATGTTAAAGCCGGCAGTACCCTGTGCTGCGTAGTCTAGCGCCTCGGGGAATGATGCAAAATCTCCATAACGGCGCAGCTGACCAGACGCGGTCGAAACCGGCTGGAGAATCTCTTCCATCGAGGGTGCAGAGGTGGTCGTCATAATGTTCATCAACTGGCCATCTGAAGAAAATCAACAATCGCGTCGGCGCCAACCGGCGCAGTAGGTTCGTCCCCCGTCAGGCCGAACGTGTCGCGTATATAGTGTTTTTGGAGATTTATGAAAGCATCATGAGAGAGGAATGCTTCCTCAATGTCATCTTCCAGTGTGTTTACCGTGTTCCGTACAGGCCCCAAGGCCCAGAAACGATAATCATCATTGTCTTTCCAACTGACGTCATGAGTGTTCAGGAACAGGCAGGCGCGGGGGCGGGTCAGAAACTCGGCCACCTGAGAGCTCACATCCCCCAGATAAAGGTCAGCAGCGGAGGTATAGGTCATATCAATGCTGCGCGTGCTACCGGGGTCAATGAGGATATGCGGGTGGTCACGAAACGCTCTTACAAGCTGGCGTGCTTCAGCCCGACGACTATCGAAGAGCCTGTAGTGCGGTGCAAAGATCAGGTTGTAGCGGTCCTGGTTGACGAAGTGGTTGAGAACATTGAGTCCCAAGCGCGGCCAAGAGGAAAGCCGAGGGTCGAAATGCGGGTTGTAGAGGACAATCGGCTTGTCATTGGCAAAGAGTTTCGGCTGGGCGTCTCGCATACGCCGGACCATGTCGAACTTGGCGTAAACACCTGTATGGTAGTGGCCGGGACGGATTGCCCCATGCGCAAGCAGGCGCTGCTCCAGTTTGCGTCCAGCCATCAGAACGTAATCAAAAATATTGGCGTCATGGGCAAATCCTATGGCGCGGTCGCCAGCCCCATGACGCGTCCAGATCAGCCTGGGATCGTGCACGCCTAGGCTACGTAAATAGGCTGAGGTTCGTTCCGGAACCACAATACCTTGAAATGTAGAGAAATATTTTTTGTTAAAAAACAGGCTCGCCAGTCGGGAAAAAGGGGTCTGTCCGTATCGCTCAACATGGGAGCGTAAAAAGAGCGGCAGGTGCAGCAGGCTGAAGTGCACTTTCGATTCTGGATAATAGGACGCCAACCGCCGAACGTAATTGAGGTGCTCCTGCGTCGTGCAGGCCAGATGCACATCGGTGTTTGGATGCCTGCGGGCAATTTCCATCGCGATGGGGAGGGAGTGCGGGGTTTGGTGTGGCTGACCTATATAAGGAAACAGAATACGCATCATTCACAATGACAACCTTATTCGCTGGGGCCAGTATCCCACGTGGGATGGACCAGAAAACACGACGCCATTCGGCAGGCTTGGGCATTCCAAGCCGCTTTATGTGCCAATAGAAATTGCCTTCCACACGATATAGTCAAGGTTTAGCCTGTATTTCAGGCCCGCTGGACGGACC
>NZ_CP043506.1:2645000-2814618 GCF_008365315.1 Acetobacter vaccinii
CTGCCTGAGAACGGGGCCGGGGGCGACATGAAGGGCCCCGAAACAGTGCAGTGATCGACACAGTCGGCGACGGAGTTTGAAAATGAAAGTACGTGTTACCGTCATGCTGAAGGATGGTGTTCTTGACCCCCAGGGGAAAGCCATCGGCCATGCCTTGCAGACATTGGGTTTTGATGGCGTGCAGGATGTGCGCGTTGGCAAGATCATAGAGCTTGATGTTCCTGGTGCCAGCGCGGACGAAGTGCGCGAAAAAGCCCAGGCCATGGCGCGCGACCTGCTTGCCAATCTGGTGATTGAAGACTTCTCGGTTGAGGTGGCTGCATGAAACGCCTTGCCCTGCTGTGCCTGGGGGTTGCCATCTGCGCCCCCGGACTGGCACAGGCCCAGCGTGTCTCCCCCATGAAAGCGGGTAATTTTGCCCGCATCTGCGCCCGCGCAACTGGCCACTCTGTCTGCGATGCCTATCTGAGCGGTCTGGCCGACGGGGTCAGCCTGTCCAAGATCAGCGCACGCAACGAAGGCGATGCAAACGCGCCTGCTGGTTTCTGCGTTCCTGTTCAGGAAACCACGGACGCTATGCGCGCCAAGGTGCTGACCTGGCTGAAAGCACATACGGACGCCCTGAACAAACCGGTGGGTGAAAGCATTTTCACCGCCCTGCATGACTCCTATCCGTGTAGCGCCAAACAATGAAAGCAGCGATTGTCGTATTCCCCGGCACCAACCGGGAACGTGACATGGCCCTTGCCCTGCGCAGGGTCACGCACGCAACGCCCCGCATGCTCTGGCACCATGAAACAGACCTGAGCGGCCTTGATCTGGTCGTACTGCCGGGCGGTTTCAGCTATGGTGACTACCTGCGCTGTGGCGCCATGGCCGCCCATTCCCCTGTCATGGGGGCTGTGCGCGACTTTGCCGCCAAGGGCGGGCATATTCTGGGTGTCTGCAACGGCTTTCAGATCCTGACAGAAAGCGGACTGCTGCCCGGCGCGCTGCTACGCAATGCCGACCTGCGCTTTCTCTCGCAGGACTGCCACCTGCGGGTTGAAACCGAGGCATCGCCCTTCACCCGGCGCTGGAAGAAAGGGGATGTCTTTCGCACGCCTCTGGCGCATGGTGATGGCAATTACACGGCAGACAAAGACACGCTGGACCGGCTTGAAGGGGAAGGGCGCATTGCCTTCCGCTATGCCGACGCCAGTGGGCGGGTGCAGGCTGACGACCGCAGCAGCAACCCCAATGGCAGCATCAACAGCATTGCTGGCATTCTCAGCACAAATAACCGCATCTGCGGCATGATGCCTCACCCGGAAGATCTGGTTGATCCGCTGATGGGGGGTGAGGATGGTCTGCCTCTGTTTGAAGGTCTGGTGGAGGCACTGGTACGGTGAGCACATCTGTAACCGTTGATGAATCCCTTGCGCGCGAATTCGGCCTTACCGCCGAGGAATATGGCCGCGTATTGTCCATCATGGGCCGCACCCCCAGCCTGACGGAGCTTGGGGTGTTCTCGGTCATGTGGTCCGAGCACTGCTCTTACAAGTCATCCCGCAAGTGGCTGCGTAACCTGCCGACAACGGCTCCGTGGGTTATCCATGGCCCTGGTGAAAACGCCGGTGTGGTTGATATTGGTCAGGGCTATGCTGCCATCTTCAAGATGGAAAGCCACAACCACCCCTCCTTTATCGAACCCTATCAGGGTGCTGCAACGGGTGTTGGCGGCATCTTGCGTGACGTCTTTACCATGGGTGCCCGGCCGGTTGCGAACCTGAACGCCCTGCGTTTTGGCAGCCCGGAAAACCCGAACACACGCCGCATTGTTGATGGCGTGGTGCGTGGTATCGGCGGTTATGGTAACTGCGTGGGTGTGCCTACCGTAGGGGGGGAGGTCAACTTCCACCCTGCGTATGATGGCAACCCCCTTGTCAACGCCATGACAGTCGGCATTGCGCGCACGGACCGGATTTTCCTGTCCGCAGCGGCGGGCATTGGCAACCCTGTGGTTTATGTCGGCTCCCGCACGGGGCGCGACGGTATCCATGGGGCGACCATGTCCTCCGCCGAGTTTGATGAGGATGCGCTGTCCAAGCGCCCGACCGTGCAGGTTGGAGACCCCTTCATTGAAAAGCTGCTGATCGAAGCCTGTCTGGAACTGATGGCAACTGATGCCATTGTCGCCATTCAGGACATGGGAGCCGCTGGCCTGACATCCTCCTCTGTGGAAATGGCAGGCAAGGGTGGGGTTGGTATCGACCTTGACCTTGATGCTGTTCCCCAGCGCGAACCGGGCATGTCAGCGTATGAAATGATGCTGTCTGAAAGCCAGGAACGCATGCTAATGGTGCTGCGCCCTGACCGGACCGAAGTCGCCCGCAAGATTTTTGAAAAGTGGGAACTGGACTTCGCCATCATCGGGCATCTGACGGATACCGGCAACATTGTCGTACGCCATAAAGGTGCGATCGAAGCCGATATTCCGCTTGCTCCCCTGGCGGATCAGGCACCGATTTACGATCGTCCGTCCATCAAGCAGCCAGCCCCCGAGGCTCTGGGCAGCGTACATGCGCCGCTGTCGCTTGATGATATGCTGATCAGGCTGCTGGGCTCACCCGATCTGTGTTCCCGCGCATGGATCTGGAACCAGTATGACAGCACGGTCGGCGGTCAGACGGTACGCCGCCCCGGTGCAGCCGACGCTGCCATTGTCAAGGTTGAGGACACCCAGCTTGGGCTGGCTCTGACCACCGACTGCACACCGCGCTACTGCCAGGCAGATGCCCGCACAGGCGGCGCACAGGCTGTAGCCGAGGCATGGCGCAACATCACCGCCACTGGGGCACGCCCTCTGGCCGTGACTGACAACCTGAATTTCGGCAACCCCGAAAAGCCCGAAATCATGGGCCAGTTTGTCGCCGCTATCGAAGGGATGGCCGAAGCCTGCACGGCTCTGGACTTTCCTGTGGTGAGCGGGAACGTGTCGCTCTACAACGAAACACGTAATCCGGACGGCAGTACCCGGGCTATCCTGCCCACCCCCGCCATTGGTGCGCTGGGTGTGCTGGAAACCGTCGATACGGCTGTCGGGCTCGGCATGCAGGGTGGCACCGATGTGGTGCTGATCGGTGCCACGCAGGGTGAACTGGGCCAGTCCATCTGGCTGCGTGACATCCTTGGCCGCGAGGAAGGGGCTCCCCCGCCGGTTGATCTGGCTGCGGAACGCCGCAATGGTGATTTCGTACGCGAGCAGATCCAGTCCGGTAGCATCACTGCCTGCCATGACATTGCTGATGGTGGCATTCTTGTCGCTGTGGCGGAAATGACCCTGGCCTCTGGCATTGGCTGCGAACTGGAAAGCCCGGATTCCGGCATCCGCCCCGAAGCTTTCTGGTTTGGTGAAGATCAGGCCCGCTACCTTGCCTGCACCCCCAATGCTGCAGCCCTGTGTGAACAGGCGGCAAAGGCGGGTGTGCCAGCAAGAATTATTGCGCGCGCAGGCGGAAATGAATTGATCCTGCCCAGTGGCGTCACCATATCGGTGGCACGCATGAAGAACGCCCACGAAGCGTTCTTGCCCGCGCTGATGAACTGAAACCAGTCACCATAAGGGAAGGGACCCCGACAATGGCTATGTCTGCCAATGAAATCGAAGCCTATATCCGGCAGGCGTTTCCAGATGCCGAGGTCAAGATCGATGACCTTGCAGGCGATGGAGACCATTACGCCTGCACTGTGACCAGTGAGGCCTTTCGCGGGTTACCCCGCGTCAGGCAGCACCAGCTTGTCTACGATGCTTTGCAAGGGCACATGGGCGGCACACTGCACGCTCTGGCCCTACGCACCGCCACACCCTGAGACACCGGTTTTCCGAACTCCGAGGACAGCAGATTATGACAAACCCGACCTCACAGCATATTCAGCAGGACATTGAAGCCAACCCGGTTGTGCTTTTTATGAAAGGGGATGCTGACTTCCCGCAATGCGGCTTTTCTGCCCGTGTTGTGCAGATTCTCCAGCACCTTGGTGTCCCGTTCGTGTCCCGCAATGTTCTGGCTGATGCCGCACTGCGTCAGGGCATCAAAGACTTTTCAAACTGGCCGACCATTCCCCAGCTTTATGTTAAGGGGGAGTTCATCGGTGGCTGTGATATCGTGACCGAGATGTACCAGACTGGCGAGCTGCAGAAGCTTTTCCAGGAAAAAAACATCCCTCTCGCAGCACAGGCCTGATTTACAGGTTGTCAGACGCAGCATGAGCCGTATAGTTTCCAGATCAGGCTACAGTAATCAGGTAAGGTCCGACTGGATGCGTCGTTTTAGCTTTATACGTCATGCTGCCATATGCATCGGGCTTGGTGCTGGTTTTGTTGCCCTACAGCCTCAGGCCCATGCGGAACGTGTTATTTCAGATCTTGAAGCCACAAAGCTGACGTTTGCAGCCCTGACGGCAACACCGCCAGTGCATCATTTCAGCCCCAGCCGTCATCAGGTCGCAAGCGGCAGGCTGCATACTAAAGTGGCTCACGCTGCCCCGGCACATGCCATTGTGCATCTGGTCAGCTACCACAAGACCAGCCACGCCATGGTCCACGGCTCCAGCCACCATCACCGCACCTGAGTACAGGCGCCTCGCGCTACATTTGCCTGATGATGTCTGTGATCCATCTGTGTTTTCCTGCATCATCAAGTGTTATCAGGTCAAAACGCAGGCTCTCATAAGCCCAGTCTCCGTAATGCTGTAGCAGGCACTCCGCAGCCCCGAACAGGCGTAACGACTGCTTTGCAGACAGGCTGAACGCAGCAGACTGTGATGAGCGGCGTTTTTTGACCTCTATAAAACTGATTGTTGTTTCCTTTTGAGCAACAATATCAATTTCTCCACGTGGCGTTCTGGCTCTGCGCAAGAGAATACGCCACCCTGCGGCATGTAAAATCTGACATGCTGCCTCTTCAGCATTCACACCATCATGATAGGCTTTTAACCCGCGTGCCTCCCGCTGCCGGGACACCGCGTGTTGCGATACTGTGCCGAGGCTTTGGCCCTGGGGGAGATTTTTCTTGATCACGCTGCTTTATCTCCACCTGCCAACTCTGCTTATCCTTCTGACCGCTTTGCGCATCATGCTGACAGCGGGGCTTGTCCTGCACATTCTTTTGCACAAGCGCAATACGTCCTCCGCCATCGGCTGGATGGGGATCTGTGTGCTCATGCCCTATACAGGGGCCGTGCTGTACCTCATGTTCGGCATCAACCGGGTGACCCGCTTAGCCCGCAAGCTCATCAACATCCGCGCTGACGGGCGGCAGGCCTTCTCACGCCAATCCACATGGAACCGTGATCTGGACGGGCAATTCGCACCTCTGGCGCTGATGATCGGCAAATTGACATCGCGTCCACTTGTAGGGGGCAACAGCATTACCTGCCTCCACGACGGTGATGGCGCATACCCACAGATGCTTCAGGCCATTGATGAAGCCCAGAAAAGCATTCTGCTCTGCTCCTATATTTTCAGAAATGATCGGATTGGCGGACTCTTTGCCGAAAAGCTGATCGCCGCCCATAAGCGCGGCGTGGCTGTGCGTGTGCTGGTTGACGGTGTTGGCAGCGGGTATTTTCTCTCACCAATCTATCATCATCTACGGCGCTCGGGTATTCCCTGCGCACGCTTCATGCACTCGCTCTACCCTTGGAAAATGCCGTTCATCAACCTGCGTGACCACCGCAAAATTCTGGTTGTTGACGGCCACACAGGCTTTATGGGCGGGCTGAACATCGCGGATGAGAACCTTGTGTCCACGCGACCTCGCCACCCCGTTTCAGACACGCATTTTCGCATCCGTGGACCGATTGTCCGCCAACTGGCCGAGGTTGCGGCATGGGACTGGTATTTCACAACGCGCGAAACACTGGACCGGGACCTTTTTTTGCAAGAAGCACCCGGCACAGGCACAACCCTGGCCCGTATTGTCACCGCTGGCCCGGATACGGATCTGGAAAAAATAGAATACGCCATGCTCCAGGCCATTACACTGGCACGCAAGAGCATCCGGTTGATGACACCCTATTTTCTACCTGGTGACCGCTTTTTGACAGAGCTGGGCCTGGCGGCGCTCCGTGGGGTGCAGGTGGATATTATCATCCCCCTCCGCAGTAACCACCGAGCATTGGACTGGGCCTGCGCGACCAATGTATCGCCACTGCTCAACTCTGGCGCCAGAGTATGGTTGGCGGACCCGCCGTTTAACCACTCCAAGCTCATGGTCGTCGATAAGGTCTGGTCTTTTGTCGGCAGTTCCAATCTGGATATCCGCAGCCTGCGCCTTAACTTTGAAATCAATATGGAAACTTACGACGCTGCGTTGGCCGAAACGCTGGATGAGACAATCTGCCAGCACCGCAACCACCGTCTGACCCACTATGACCTAGACAACCGTGGCCGCCTTACGAAGCTCCGTGATTCGTTCGCGCGCCTCTTCATGCCCTACCTGTAGCAGGTTCAATTCCGAACGGATGGTGTGGGGAAGCAGTCGAACACTGATGGGCCTGTGGTCAGATGCAAAAACAGGCAGCACCCTGGCCCCCAAGCAGTCCATGCCTTCAACAAGGCAACGGTCAATCCGGATTGGCAGAACATCCACCATGCGGTGTGTCGGCGCTTTTGGCCCGACATCAGAAAAACCTGGCAGCAATGTTGGGCCGACGAGGTTAAAGTCCCCCAAAATGGCGCAGGGTGCGGACAGCATGGTAGCAATCCGCCGTAACTGCCGCCGGTTGAGCACCTGCCCATGAGACAGATGCACATTTGCCAGTGAAAAGCCTGCATATTCAATAATCTGAGCGTGACGCTTGACCAGCATGCCAGAAGGAATAGTGCAGGCCCGGGGCGGCCGCAGGAAGGGGATGGTGCTCCAGCAGGCCACACCATGGATACGCCCTGGCAGGGGGGAGCGCCCGTAATGCCCGCCCACAAGCTCGGGCAGCATATCCATTTCCACAGTTGCTTCCTGCATCAGCAGGATATCGGGCTGCTCGGCCCGGATCAGCGCCACCACATCCTGCACGGTTGCCCCTGTTCGGCGGAGAAGATTCCAACTGATAATCTTCAACCCATCGGCACTCTCCGACCACACAGGCGCAAGGTTACGCCCCCGCCGTGTAAACCCGACAAGACGCGCCAGCCTTTGCTTCATGGTGTGATGTTCCTGTTATTCTCAGCCGATGCCAGAGGAGGGTCAGCCTGCATTGCAAATTCCATGGTCAGGGAAAATCCGATGGCCAACAGAATTGGCCCCAGAAAAATCCCCACACCCCCAAAAGCCAGCAGACCGCCCACAACCCCCAGAACAGTCAGCAGATACGGCAAGCGCGAGCCTTTGACGATGAACAACGGCCTGATGATGTGGTCTGCCCCTGAGATGAATACAAGACCATACGCCAAAAGGGCGATGGCCTTGAGCGGATGATGGGAGACAAAAAGACAGATCGCGGCTGATATCCACACAAGCGGCGCACCGATGGGCAAAACAGCCAGAAACGCCGCAAGCCCCCCCAACATGACAGGCTCCCCCACCGAGGTCGCCCACAGACCGATCCCGGTCAGGACACCCTGAACGATAGCAGTACCCAGAATGCCATAGACCGTGCCCCGCACCGTACTGCCGATAATATACAGGTGCCGCCCCGCCTGCGGGCCTGCAATACGCAGGATGACCGCCTGCACCGTGTCCCACAGCATCGACCCGCTGATCCAGAAAAAGAAGGCAATGAACAGCGCCATGACAAGATGCAGTGCACCATTGCCAAGCTGCATCAGCAGCCCAAGGAAAGACTGGATGATGCTCCCGGCATATGGCCGCAATTCCTCCGTCATGGTGCCCAGGTTACGGCTCCATAACCCCCATTGCTTGCTGATATCTGCTCCAAAAACCGGCAACGCCGTCAGCCAGTGGGGCAGGGGTGGGAGTTCGTTGATCTGCCCGAACAGGCTCGTCAACTGAGCGGCCCAGCGTGGACCGGAGGACACACAGACCGAGGCCAGAAAAGCCAGAGGCAGCACAACGCATACCGCGCACAGAACTGTCATGACCAGGCTGGCTGCATTGGCCCCCATACGCCGCCGCAAGTGCTGGAAAAGCGGCCAGGTCGTATAGGCTAACACCCCTGCCCACAACAGGGCCGACGTAAACGGTGCCAGCACAATAATGCAACCGTACGCAATGCCCCCCAGAAGCAGCATGCGTAAAAGGCGTTCGGCTGTCAGTGTCGGCTCGTCCTGCATGCAGCAAGTAAAGCACGGAAAGAATGATTTGTCTGTTACCCAAAGCAGGATGACGGGTCGTGTAGCCTGACAGGCGGAAGAACATGGTATTCAGCCCCGGCCAGGGACGATATGCTGGCCGCCTTGATTTCCACATTCTGACGACAGCAGGTTTGGCACATGTTCCCACTGGCTACACTGGATGACGTATTGGCTCCTTCTGGATCTGCCAGACGCCACCTGTTTGACACGACCGTTCTCCTCCCTGGGGAAAGTGGCTCCCCGGCCGATATATTCGCCAGTGGCCACCTGCCAGGAAGCCGCTATCTGGACCTGAAACGGTTGTCAGACCCGCAAAGCACCCTGCCCAATACCGCGCCATCCGCAGCCCAGTTTGCCAGTGTGATGAGCCAGCTTGGCGTGTCGGATGAGGATGAAATCATTTTCTACGACCAGGGCAATGTTGCCTCCGCCTGCCGTGCCTGGTGGCTGGCCACATTCTTTGGCCATGAGAAAGTCCGGGTCCTGCATGGGGGGCTGCCTGCATGGCGTGCCCGCCAACTCCCGCTGACACAGGAAAACACGGACACCCCACCTGTGGCTGATTACCGCACCCGCACACGGTTTTCCCGCATTGTCGGGCTGGGGGATATGCAGGATATCGTCGCCACACAGCAACGGCCTGTGCTCGACGCCCGTGCCCAAGCCCGCTTTCTTGGCACAACACCCGAGCCCAGACCCGGCATGGCCGCAGGCCATATGCCCGGTGCGCGTAACCTTCCTTACAAGACTCTTCTGGACCAGCAGGGATTCTTTCTCCCTGCCGAGGACCTCAAAAGCATTTTCCAGCGCCTTGGGGTTACAACCACCAATAACCCCGTGTGCACCTGCGGCTCTGGTATGACGGCCTCCGTGCTCTTTGTTGGCCTGCGCCTGGCCGGGTTTGAGACAGCGGCACTCTATGACGGCTCCTGGGCGGAGTGGGGCAGCACGCCCGGCCTGCCCGTCAGTACGGAGACGCAGGATGTCTGACTACAACACTGTTGCAAATGGCTGGCGGAAACTCGGCACAACGCTCTCGCACTCCGGTCGCCCGGCAGCGGATGAAGACGGTACTTATATCAACCTGCCCGTCACCCGTGGTTCGACCGTGGTGTTCCCATCCGTGGAAAGCATGAACCGCAAGGGGCTGGAGCGCTACCAGCACGCCAGCATCTATGGTGCCATGGGCTCGCCCGTGCAGCATGAACTGGAAAAAGTCATAGCCACCATGGAAGGCGGCACAGACTGCCAGATTGTCAGTTCAGGACTGGCGGCCTGCACCTTGCCACTCATGGCTTTTCTGAGCGCAGGCGATCACTGTCTGCTGTCCGATAATATCTATGGTCCCACGCGCCGCTTTGCCCAAAGTGTTCTCAAACGCTTTGGGGTAGATATTTCCTACTTCCCGCCCATGGCAGACAAGGAAACGCTTGAAACTTACATCAAGCCCAATACCCGCGTGATTTTTGCAGAAAGTCCGGGCAGCCATACGTTCGAAGTTCAGGACATTCCCATGCTGGCTTCTGCCGCCCATGCGCATGGTGCCCGACTGTTCATGGACAACACCTGGGGCTTTGGCATTTTTGCGCCTTTCGAACACGGGGTTGATGTGTCCATTCAGGCGCTGACCAAATACCCGGCAGGCCATTCCGATGTCATCGCCGGGGCTGTGACTGTTGCCAACCAGAATGACTGGCATATCCTGCGTGACACCGCGATCCAGACAGGGCAGGTAGCCGGGCCGGAAGAGTGCTGGCTGACATTACGTGGCCTGCGCACCATGGGGGTTCGCCTGGCGCAGCAGGCCAGTACAGCATTGGATATTGCCAAGTGGCTGGCACAGCGACCCGAGGTTGAAAGAGTGCTCCACCCAGCGCTGCCAAGCTGCCCCGGACATGATGTCTGGAAGCGGGATTTTACCGGCGCAGGCTGTCTGTTTGGGGTTGTCCTCCGCCCCAGCTACACAGGGCAGGACATGGAGCGGTTTATCAACGCCTTGCGCCTGTTTGGTATTGGAGCCTCCTGGGGTGGTTACGAAAGCCTTGTGCTGCCAACCAGTGGTGGCATTACACGTGAGCATGACGGCCCCCTCGCACAAAGCCCCGCCTTCCGCCTTCAGATCGGGCTGGAAGTCGCGCAGGACCTACAGGATGATCTGCAACAGGCGCTCACCCACCTGTCTCAGGCATAAACAGAGTGTGGCGGTCAGGCTCTACTGGCCGCCGCCACGCACGCGAAAGGTCGCGGCTTCCGCGACATGGGCTGGCTCTACCCATGCCTCCGCCGCCAGGTCTGCTATGGTACGGGCGACACGCAACAGACGCGTATACCCTCTGGCTGAGAAACGAAACCGCGCCGCGACCGACTGCGCCATATCTTGGGCAGCAGGAGAGACCTGCAAGCTGTCTAGTGCTGCGACAGCATTGACCACGTCCCCCTGGCGGGTCGCCTGTTGGTGCCGGGCTGTGGCAACACGGGCAGCCACGGCCTGTGTGCTCTCACCCTCTGCCTCAGTCATATAGGACAAGGGTTCATAGGGCTGCATGGCAACATGCAGGTCCATACGGTCCAGTAACGGGCCAGAAATGCGCGCCATATAGTCTTCTGCACAGCGTGGTGCTTTCCGACATTCACGCAGGGCATCTCCTATATAGCCGCAACGGCAGGGGTTCATGGCCGCGACAAGCTGGAAACGGGCAGGGTAGGTCACATGAGCCGCAGCTCTGGCTATGCTGACACGACCTGTCTCCAGCGGTTGCCGCAGGGCTTCCAATGCTGCACGGCTGAATTCCGGCAATTCATCCAAAAACAGGACACCGTGATGGGCCAGACTGATCTCACCCGGCCGGGCCTTGCCGCCACCACCGACCAAAGCAGGCAGACTGGCGGAATGATGGGGCTCCCGGCTTGGTGGCCGCCGCAGGGGCCGCCCCCCAGGCAAAAGCCCCGCAGCACTATATATGCGCGACACTTCAAGGCTTTCTACTGCACTCAAATCCGGCAACAGCCCGACAAGGCGGGCAGCCAGCATGGATTTTCCTGCTCCCGGCGGCCCGGACAGCAGAAGTGAGTGCCCACCAGCAGCAGCTATTTCCAACGCACGCCGCCCTGTCTGCATGCCCTTTATGTCAGACAGGTCTGGGCCCGACGGCATTCCGGCAGAGGATGCGATAGGGGAAAATGTGGGTGGCGTCAGAACCTGCAACCCATTGAAATGGTTGATCAGCGATAGCAGGTCGGGCGCAGCAAGAATGGCAATATCCCCGCCGCACAAAGCCTCTTCACCCTGCCCAGCCGGGCAGGCCAGCCCCATACCCATGGCTGCGGCTTCCAACGCGGCGGAAAGAACTCCGGAGACAGGGTTAAGGCGACCATCCAGCGACAATTCGCCCAAGGCTGCGTAACGCGCGGCTTCCTCAGCAGGGATAACACCCATGGCAGCCAGTAGGGCCATAGCAATGGGCAGGTCAAAATGGGCACCTTCCTTGGGAAGGTCGGCCGGGACAAGATTGACCAGAATACGTTTGACGGGCAGTGCCAGCCCGATGGATGTCAGGGCAGCCCTGACGCGCTCTCGCGCTTCGGCAACGGCTTTGTCGGGCAGGCCGACAATCAGGAATGCTGGCAGGCCGGTGGAAATCTGCACTTCCACCCAGACCGGCCGCGCCTCGATACCGGAAAAAGCAAAACTGCGAAGACGGAAATTTAACATGCCCGTCTCCGCAGTCATTGTTCAGCGACCCTTGTAAATCAGTCGGGCGCGAATGGTGCCTTCGATCTCTCTCAGGGCCCCCAGCAGGCGTTCATCCAGTTCAGTGTCGTTACCTGTGTCCGCCTCAATAACAACGTAGCCGACTTCACCATCCGTTTGCAGGAACTGCCCGGTCACGTTGCAGGTCTCACGCAGGAAGATTTCGTTCAGCTTCATCATCATACCCGGCACATTCCGGTGCACATGCATAAAGCGTGTGCCACGGGGGCTGGGCGGCAACTGCACACCGGGGAAGTTCACGGCACCAAGGGTGGAGCCGACATCGGAGTATTCCACCAGCTTACGCGCCACTTCCACACCAATACGCTCCTGCGCTTCGGCTGTGGAGCCACCGATGTGTGGCGAGAGAATAACGTTCTCCAGCCCCATGATCGGGGTAGACAGCAGATCACCAGGTCCTTTCGGCTCCTTGGGAAAGACGTCGATCGCAGCACCAAGCAGGTGGCCACTTTCAAGAGCTTCAGCCAGAGCTTCAAGGTCAACCACGTTACCACGGGCGTTGTTGATCAGGAAAGAGCCCGGCTTCATGGCCTTGATCTGCTCCGCACCCATCAGGTTTGCGGTAGACGGCAACTGCGGCACATGCAGGCTGACCACGTCACTCTGCGCCAGCAGGCTTTCCAGCGTATCCACCGGCTGGGCGTTGCCGTGCACGAGCTTGTCCACCACATCGTAGTAAACAACGCGCATGCCAAAGGCTTCTGCCAGAACCGACAACTGGGAGCCAATGGAGCCGTAGCCGACAATACCCAGGGTCTTGCCGCGGACTTCCCAGCTATTGGTTGCCGACTTTTTCCAGATCCCCTGATGGCATTCAACGGAACGTGGGAAAATACGGCGCATCAGCATCACGATCTCGCCCATCACCAGTTCGGCGACAGAGCGGGTGTTGCTGTACGGCGCATTAAAGACCGGAACACCGTTGACCTGGGCTGCCCCAAGGTCAACCTGGTTGGTGCCGATGCAGAAGCAGCCGATGGCCATCAGCCGGTCGGCGGCCTCGATAACCTCGCGGGTCAACTGCGTTCTGGAACGGATGCCCACAATATGGACACCTTCCATGGCGTCCTTCAGGGCTTGCCCTTCCAGCGCGCCTTTCAAGCGCACAACATTCTCGTAGCCGCAGGCTTTCAGAAGAGCCACGGCACTGTCGTGAATACCCTCCAGCAGAAGAATGCGGATCTTGTCCTTGGAAAGAGACAGGTGCGTGCTCGTGCTCATTATGGAATGACCGTCACTGTTGTGCCAAGCCGCAGCCCTATCCCAAATTCGGCCGAATGAACAGAGTGCTCTTTGCCGCCATGGGGGCAAAGAGCCCAAAAGTCAGCTCTGACCGCCCAGAATAGCCACCGCCTGCTGGTGCAAGGCAGCGGAGCCCGCGGCCAGAACAGTGCCATCCCCCCCAATCCGCAGGGGCGCGCCGCTCCAACTGGTTATGACCCCACCGGCCCCTTCGATCACGGGCACAAGAGCCGCCCAGTCCCAAGGATTCATGCCACATTCGGTAATCAGATCAATCTGCCCCAATGCCAGCAGGCCATAGGCATAGCAGTCCCCCCCCCAGGTCATGCGACGGGCCTGCGCCTTCAAGGCCTGCCAACGGTCATGAGGGGCCGTTTCAAGGATTTCGGGAGATGTGCAGGACATCTCCGCATCAGCCAGCAGCACGGTTTTTCGGGTGCCGATGATCCCTCCCAGCGGTGAGGACAATACCGTCGGCCTGCCTGTCACACCAACCCAGCGCTCCTCAAGCACGGGCTGGTCCAGCACTCCCAGCACAGGCACGCCATCCTTTAACAGGGCAATCAGTGTGCCAAACAGTGGCCGCCCGGTCACAAAGGCCCGCGTGCCATCCACCGGGTCCAGCAACCACTGGTAGCTGGCAGTCGCATTCTCCTGACCAAACTCCTCACCAAACACACCGTGGCTGGGCAGACGCTCGGCCAGAATAGCACGCATAACCCGTTCTGCACTGCGGTCGGCAATGGTGACAGGGCTTGCGTCATCCTTGCTCTGCACAGCCACGCCCCGACGGAACCAGGGCCGCACAACGCAGCGTGCGGCATCCGCCAGCATGGTTGCGACCTCAACAAACAGATCTGTATCGCTTGGGCTCATGGGGAATGCTCCGTGGGAGAAGGCTGCTCATGCAGGGTCTGCAAAAAGGCAATAATATCCGCACGCTGCCCGGGGTCTGAAATACCTGCAAGGGACATCCGGGTGCCGGGCGCAAAATGAGATGGCGCCTTGAGCCAGTCAGACAACAGGCGCGGGGTCCATGTCTGTGCCGCATGCTGTTTCAGCGCGCCCGAATAGGTATAGCTGGCAATCGACGCGACAGGCCGCCCTACCACACCAAACAGGGCTGGCCCGGCAGAATCACCACCACCACGGGTCAGGCTATGGCAGAAGGAGCAGGATGAGTTTACAATGTCCTCTCCACGTGCCGCGTCCCCCTTGGGCAGTGCTTCTTCCCTCTGCTGGTCAGGCATGACAAATGCCGGATTGGCAGGGGCTGTTGCGGGCACTGCAGCCAGCGCAAGCGCACGACACCCGACAACGATGGAAATGCTCAGCAATACCGAGAGAGCGGCCCGGTTCAGGTCCCTGCCAGTCATAGTGTTCGGAGCATCCTTTCCCCCGTTGCGTTTGGCATGCAGCTTTCCTAGACTGCCCGCCGCTTTTGTACGGCTATAGGCCGCGCTGTATTTCGGAGCAAGCTGATGGTATCGCCCCTTGTTGTTATCCCCGCCCGGCTTGCTTCCACACGCCTGCCAGGCAAGCCGCTGGCCGATATCAGCGGCAAACCGATGATCCTCCATGTGCTGGACGCCGCAGTGCGGGCCAATATCGGCCCGGTCATTATTGCCGCAGCCGAGCAGGAGATCTGTGATGTTGTCAGCCGGGCAGGGGGCAGGGCTGTGCTGACCGACCCGCAACTGCCATCTGGCTCGGACCGCACATGGCAGGCTGTGCAACAGGTTGACCCCGATGGGCAGTACGATGTCATCATCAACCTGCAAGGTGACCTGCCAACCTTTAATCCGGCAGACCTGCGGGAAGTGCTGCATGTCATGGACACGCCGGGATTTGACATTGGCACGCTTGTCGCCCCTGTGACATCAGAGGAGGAGGCATCAGCCCCCTCAGTTGTCAAAACGGCCTGTCATTTTTCCGATGAGTCCCCCCACGCATCAGCTCTGTATTTTTCACGCCAGCCTATTCCTTGGGGAGATGGGCCGCGCTGGCACCATGTTGGTGTTTATGCCTGGCGCCGAGCAGCGCTGGAACGTTTTGTAAGCCTGCCCCCATCCGGGCTGGAAAAACGGGAAAGTCTGGAGCAACTCAGAGCGCTGGAAGCGGGCATGCGTATTGGCTGCGCCCGCATTGCTCATGCACCGTTCGGTGTGGATACACCTGCCGATCTGGAACGCGCCCGTCAGATTCTTGGAGCACAGTAAATTTATGGTACGGCAGGTCATAGCCTTTCAGGGCACTCCGGGCGCCTATTCCGATCTTGCATGCCGCACGGCCAGACCCGGCTGGACAACCCTGCCATGCCGCAGCTTTGCAGATGCCATCCACGCCGTACACGAGGGCCGGGCAGAACTCGCCATGCTGGCGTGCGAAAACAGCCTGGCTGGGCGTGTGCCCGATATTCATTCCCTCCTGCCTGCCTCGGGCCTGCACATTGTTGGCGAACATTTCCAACGTGTGGAACACTGCCTGCTGGTGGTGCCAGGCACCCAGATGGAACAGGTCAAACGGGTACATACGCACGCCGTCGCCATGGACCAGATCCGCAATCTGCTGCGCACCCACAAGCTGACACCCGTTACCGAATTTGACACGGCAGGGGCGGCAGAACTGGTGGCTCTCTGGGGCAAACCTGAAGAAGCCGCAGTTGCATCAGAACTGGCTGCCCAGTTATACGGACTTGAAATTCTTGCACGTAATGTCGAGGACGCCGCCCACAACACGACCCGCTTCTACATTGCGTCCCGCACGCCTGAGCGCCCACCAGCAGGCACCCCCAGAACCATGACAACCCTGATGTTCAGCGTTAAAAATGTTCCGGGCGCCCTGTACAAAGTCCTTGGGGGCTTTGCCACCAACGGCGTGAACATGACCCGTCTGGAAAGCTACATGAGCGGGGAAACTTTTGCTGCCACCCGCTTTCTCATGGATGTTGAAGGCCACCCCGATGACCCAGCGCTGGGCAAGGCTCTGACCGAACTTGAATTTTTTACACAAAACGCCACTATTCTGGGTGTTTACACCCAGTCGCCCTTTCGCCACCCTCCATCAGCCAAAGGGCAGGACACGCCGCGTTCCGCACCGGCAGATGCCATATCAGGATAAGTGACTGCCCATGTCTCACACATTTTTTTCCGGCTCGATTACCGCGCTCATTACGCCCATGAACCAGGATGGCAGCCTGGACTTTCCATCTTTTGAAAAACTGGTGGACTGGCAAATCCGCGAAGGTACGTCGGCCCTGTGCGCCGTTGGCACCACAGGCGAAAGCCCGACCCTGAGCCACGAGGAACACCACGCCGTTGTCGAGCGAACTATAAAGGTTGCCAACGGACGGGTTCCCGTTATTGCGGGGGCCGGATCAAACAGCACGTCAGAAGCCACAGACCTGGCCCGTTATGCTGAAAAAGCAGGGGCTTCTGCTGTGCTGGTGGTGGCACCCTATTACAACAAGCCAACACAGGAAGGGCTGTACCAGCACTATATGGCTATAGCCGACGCCATTTCTATTCCCGTCATTCTCTACAATATTCCCGGCCGCTCGGTTGTTGACATCAGTGTTGAAACCATGGCCCGTCTGGCCCAGCATGGGAACATTATTGGCGTGAAGGATGCCACCGCCAATCTGCTGCGCCCGCTGCAAGTGCGTGCCGCTATTGAAAAACCCTTCAACCAGCTTTCTGGAGAAGATGGCACCGCTGTTTCCTTCCTTGCTGCTGGGGGCAGTGGCTGCATCAGTGTAACATCCAATGTCGCCCCAGCTCTGTGCGCTGCGGTCCAGACTGCCTGGCAGGAAGGTCGCCCGCAGGATGCCATTGCCATTCAGGACAAGCTACTGCCGCTGCACGATGCGCTGTTTTGCGAGAGCAACCCGGCACCGGTCAAATATGCCGCAAGCCTGCTGGGACTGGCCGGGGAAACCTGCCGCCTGCCGCTGACCCCCATTGGTGAGTTGTCCCGCCAGAAAGTCCGTAACGCGCTTGTTGCCACCGGCCTGCTGAACTGACCATGTCGCAAAAATCAGGCAAATCCGGCAAAAGCTCCATGATATCCCACGGCATTGCGGCACAAAACCGCAAGGCCCGGTTCAATTATGCCATTCAGGAAACAGTGGAAGCGGGGCTTGTACTCCGTGGGCCGGAAGTCAAAAGCCTCCGCCTAGGCCGCGCGACTATCAGCGAGGCCTTTGCTGGGGAACGTGACGGAGAACTATGGCTGTTCAACAGCTACATCCCCGAATATCAGGGGGGGGTTCTTTCCCGTTTTGATACCCGCGCCCCCCGCAAACTGCTGCTACACCGCAAGCAGGTGCGTAAATACATGGGAGCCATTGCCAAACAGGGTGCCACTCTGGTGCCGATGGACATTCACTTCAATGACCGAGGCATGGCAAAGGTCACTCTCGGTCTGGGTATCGGCAAAAAAGCGGTTGATAAGCGCCACGCCATTGCTGACCGTGATTGGCAGCGCGACAAAGCCCGCCTGATCCGCAACAAGGGCAAGGGCGATTACTGAAAAAGTGTTCTAACCGGCTTTGGGTCACTTTTGAGCATTCAAAAATATCGCTTTTTAAAACTGCGCGGCCAAAAAAGTATCATTTATCTGACTTCAGACCCCACCACCCGCATAAGCCGTTTTGCCTGAACGCTTCAGTCCAAAAAAAAGCCCCGGTTTTAGCCGGGGCTTTTTTCGTCGATGAGAGCGTTAGCCTCAAGCAGACGTCACTTCAGCAGCTTCCGGACCTTTCTGGCCCTGAACAACCTTGACGTTCACACCCTGACCTTCGTTCAGACCATTCAGGCCCGAGCGCTCCAGAGCGGATGCATGGATGAAGATATCCTTGCCGCCGCCTTCAGGCGTAATGAAGCCAAAACCCTTGACGGCATTGTACCACTTGACGGTACCACGCATGTCTTCCGCACCGGAAACATCCGGAGCAGGCCGAGCGGCCGGGCGTGCACCAAAGCCAGGACGGGCAGCGCGGGGGCGCTCCGGCTGGGCAGTGCTTTCGTCGACGGAGATGACTTCAGCAACCTGGCGGCCCTTCGGACCCTGGCCAATCCGCACAACAAGTGTTGCACCAGGATTTACACCCTGAACCCCAGCCTGAGACAGTGCATTGGCATGCAGGAAGACATCGCCGGAACCATCAGCCAGTTCAACGAAGCCGAAGCCCTTTTCACCGTTGAACCACTTAACAGTTGCGCCCACTTCCGGGCCGGAAGCAACAACCTGCGGGCCACCAGCCGAACGACGGGGAGCAAAGCCACCACGGTCACCGGCGCCAGCGCCGCCACCGTAGGAAGGGCGTTCGCCAAAGGACGGCATCGGCATATAATCGTCATCAAATCCGCCGCGGCGTGAAAAACGGGGGCTGCGGTCGGTCCTGTTACTTTTCAAGGGTCTTGATCCTGGAGTGCGGAGAAGATGAATGCTTCTCGGAATAATGGACAACAGGCAGATTGCCGGAATGGCTTGACAGGGCAGTTCTGTTTGAACCAAAACCCACCATTTCATTCCCGAATGCTGCAATATACCCACCATTTTCGTAGCACAGGCAACAGCAGGCTGCTACAGGAAAGCACGTGATCAATCGGGCTGGCGCAATTTTTTCTGCACACACTTTTTTGTGACCCGGCGCAGCAGAGGCATTCGCCTGCTGCATTCTGCCATTCTGCGGCCCTGTGGCATAACGGGGTTTCTCGCCCTGACACAATCATTTAAAGAAACGCCACATCCAGCCCGCCGCACCCGGTTACAGGAGAATCCGCAGCATGCCAGTCGAGACCACCCCAACGCGCCGTCTCAAACACCTGGCCCTAGCATCTGCCTTTATAACAGGCAGCGCGATTCTGCCGCAGGTGGCCAAAGCTACTCCGGCGGCTGACAACCGGGGCACCTGGACCCTGCAAGGCGAGAATGATGCCGTATCCACCCTGCACGGCACATCAGACCAGTACTATACAAGTGGGCTGCGTTTTAACTGGACCTCTGGCACCGACACACTGCCCACCCCCATAGCGGCCATTGGCAAGGCCATATGGGGGGCAGGGGTGCAGCGCATTAGCATTGGTGTGCAGCAGATGATTTTCACGCCACATGACACGCAGGCATCGAGCCCCTGGGGGCCGGGCCAACCCCACACCAGCCTGCTGCGCGACCGGCCTTATAGCGGCCTGCTGCTCGGCACGATCAATCTGATCACCGACACGGATACGACCCGCAGCGTTTTTGGCATTCAGGTTGGTATTATGGGGCCTGCCGCAATGGGGCGACAGTTGCAGAACGGCTTTCATAATCTGATTGGCGACACCGAAAATCAGGGTTGGTCGCATCAGCTCCAGAACCAGCCGATCTTTCAGGTGCAGGGGGGCCGCACATGGCGGCTACCGCTGGCCAACGTTGGTGGAATCGAGTTTGACATGCTGCCATCCGCTGCCGCGGCCATTGGCGACTATCAGATTTACGGCAGACTCGGTGATACGTTCCGGATCGGGCAGGGGCTGGACAGTGACTTCGGCACCCCCACCATTCAGGCTTCTGGCACCGATGGTTCCGATGCTTACAAGGCTCGCCGCCCATTCGCGTGGTACGCCTTTGGGGGCGTAACAGGCTCTGCCGTTGCCTATGATGCCTCGCTTGAAGGCAACACCATGCGTTCAAACTCCCTGCACGTGAATAAGAAGTGGGATGTCGGCGAGATTCACGCAGGCGTCGCAATCATGTTCTGCGGCCTGCGGGTTTCCTACAGTCAGGTGTGGCAGACTCAGCAGTTTTATGGCGCACGCTCTGGCCTGTTCAACTATGGCTCCCTGACAGTCTCCACCAAGTTCTAATTTATGCCTAAAAATTAATCATATGCTTTTATTTTGATCTTTATTTAAGGCAATTCCACAGCATTTTGTGGTTTTTGCGCCACTCCCACCTCAACCTGCCTCATAATGAGGCGTTGAGCCTCTATTTGGAGTGGCGCACCCAAAATCCCCCCCCTACACTCCAAGACAGAGAGAAGCTCAGGGGCCGTTTCAGGGGGGCACACAGTCATGGCAAACACATCTGCAACATTGAACGTCTGTCAGGTCATTCCGTTCCAGATGGAAATTCTCTCCCGGCACAAGGATTACCTTATGCGCTGGCTGGAAGCCGGGATGCCGATGGGTGTGAGCGATGCCGATATTTTCCCCGCTGAGGAAAAGCAGTCCGGCATGTCTTCCGGCTATGTGCTGGTCTGGGTGCGCGAAACACCAGACCCGGCCTACAAGGTCTATTCCCGCGGCAACCGCTGGTTTGTGGTCGATGCCATCCGCGACAATGTTCTGGGCAATTTCCCCTCCTTTTCTGGCGCACTGAACATGATCCGCCCTGTCCTGACTGTCGAAAAGGATATCGTGGCGGCCTGATCACTCCTCCCCACATCATGCCTCATGTCTTGGGCCGCCTTTTCCTGTCGGGAAAGGCGGTTTTTTATTAGGCCAACGGCCTTTGGACGACTGCACAAAATACAGCCATCTGCATTTGAGGGATTGCCTCAGACAATTCTCCTGCTGCAAGGATCAGGGCAGACTGCCAGCCCGCCCTGCGGCCGCGCTCACCAGAATAAGGATACTGACTAATGACAACCCTGACCCTCGCTTATCCTGACTCGACCGTTCACGAGGCGACAGCGGCTGCCATTATCCGCGTTCTGGAAGCCAACGATGTCGAGGCTGACCTTGTCACCGGCCCCAAGCACGTGCTGGCCGATATGCTCCGCAAGCAGGAAATCGATATTTTTGTCTCGGCCTGGCTCCCTGATGAGGACGGAGACCTGCTTTCCGCTGGCGTGACCCCGCTGGGCAATCTGTTCAGGCCCGAAGCCTGCTGCTGCATTTCGCAGGAGAATACGCGCTTTACGTCGCTCGCAGATATCGCCCAGGCAGGAGACGATCTTGCCCGCAGCATTGTAACGCCTCAGTCTCTGCATGCGCACATGGAGCAGGTCATGCAGCGTTACGCTCTTGCTGATGCAGGCTTTATCCTGCGTGTTCTGCCAGATCAGGAAGCTTTGGCTGAACTCAATGCTGCTTTGGTCCGTCCGCAAGCTGTCATCATGCCTCTGTTCCAGCCCTGCTTTCTGTTCCATCAGGGGGGTATTCGCATGCTGGCTGATCCGTTGTCTGCCATGGGCGAGGCACAGACCGCCCGCCTGCTGCTGCGGGATGGCCTGCGGGATGAGCTGGAACAGGATCTGCTGGATGAATTGGACGAGCTGATGCTGAGTGCCAAAATCATCAGCGCCATGGACTACGCCATCCACGTTGAAGGTATGACGGCTGATGAAGCGGCCGAAGCCTGGCAGCGTGGCAAGCTGCTACCCCGTTAAGGCCCGCGCACCATGCCTGAACAGAACGATACGCGCGACACGGGGCTGGCTGCCCAGTATGAGGCATATCCTTACCCCGAACGCACTCCGGCCGATGAGCACAAGCGCCTGCTCATCGGCAGCCCCAGCCACCTGCGTGAAATCGATTACTGGGTTTTTGGCGCAAACCGCCCAACCAGCACTCCACTACAGGCTCTTGTCGCCGGGTGCGGCACAGGTGACGGCGCCATTATGCTGGCCACACATCTTGCGCGGGCAGAGCGGCCTGGGCAGGTTGTCTGCGTCGACCGCTCTCATGCTGCGCTCGAAATCGCCCGGAACCGGGCTCAGGCGCGCAAGCTGGAGAACATCCGCTTTGTGCAGGGCGACCTGACAGAGCTGCCAGCACTTGGCCTTGGCACCTTTGACTACATCGACTGCTGCGGTGTGCTCCATCACTTACCAAACCCGGATGCGGTTCTGGCTCTGCTGGCCGCCCAGCTTAACCCCGGTGGGGGCATGGGGCTTATGGTGTACGCCCCTTATGGCCGAACTGGCGTTTATATGCTGCAAGATGCGCTGGAAACGCTCGCGCCCATCACCCAGCCACCGCAGGAACGCCTTGATACGGCCCGGCGCATCATCCGTACCCTGCCGGCCACAGCCTGGCTGCACCAGAATGGTAATTTTGGAGACCATCTTTCTGGCGGTGATGCGGGACTTTATGACCTGCTCCTGAACCCCAGGGATCAAGCCTATACCATTACTGATTTTCTGGCATTTCTGGACCGGGCAGGGCTTGAGCCTGCGGCCCTGATGGAGCCCGCCCGTTATAATCCTGCCCTGTTTCTGCCAGACCCAAAGCTCCGCCAGCGCCTTGCCACCCTGCCTTGGCAGCAGCAGGCCGCCATTGCCGAGGATCTATGCGGCAATATGGCCACTCATGTCGCGTATGTTGTCCGCAAGGGGCAGGCTGTTACCCGCCCTGATCCTCTGAACCCCGACAGCGTCCCGATCATGCGTGAAATTCCGGGCGCAGAACTGGCCAAGCAGATGCGGCCCGACAATACGTTACCCTTCGCTTTTGGCACTCTGGTCGTGCCCATTGCACTCCCGTCACAGGCACGAGGCATCCTGCCGCTGATTGATGGGGTGCGGACTGTGGGTGAGATCGAAGCTATTCTGTCCACACGCGGGGTCAATGCGCAGAAATTCAAACAGGTCTGGGCAGAGAGCTTCCACAGCCTTGAACAGTTGAACCGGGTGCTCCTACGCCCTCCTGCTTAATTTCCAGCCACACCCAAGCACTGGCAGGCGACTCTCCAGGCACCCGCCAGAACAAGCCCACAGCATGGTCGCATATTGTGCCCGGCGGTGCCGCCCTTTATTCTCCCGCCGCTTTAATCATGCCGGGTTATGCCGCAGAGTGCGCCTCCTCTTTTGTAAGGCGCTCCCTGCGGCATTTCTGACGCCTCGCGTCGCTCTGGCATGCCAGGAAACCGCCCGACCCTTGCTGGTCGGCCTTTAAATTTGTGTGAGACATTCCATGGCCGTTTACGCATTCGTTTTTCCCGGACAGGGCAGTCAGACCGTTGGTATGGGGCAGGAAATAGCCCAGGCCTTTCCGGCTGCCCGCGCAGTTTTTGAGGAAGTCGACGAGGCTCTAGGCGAACACCTGTCCAAGACCATCTTCGAAGGCCCGATCGAAACCCTGACCAGCACGGAAAATGCCCAGCCTGCGTTGATGGCGGTTTCCATCGCAATCCTGCGCGTGCTGGAGCGTGATGGCGGGATCGACCTCAGCCAGTCCGTAACGCTGCTGGCAGGCCACTCCCTAGGGGAATACACGGCACTTGCAGCCGGACGCGCCCTGAATGTCACCGACACAGCCCGCCTGCTCCGCCTACGGGGCAAGGCCATGCAGCAGGCCGTACCCGCGGGTGAAGGCGGCATGGCCGCCCTGATTGGCGCCACCCTGGAGCAGGCCGAAGAAATCTGCGCCCAAAGCGGCGGGGCAGGCAGTCTTGAGGTCGCCAACGACAATGGCGGTGGCCAGATTGTTCTGTCCGGCAAAATGGCCAGCATTGACGCAGCCATCGCTCTGGCGAAGGAGATGAAGATCAAGCGCGCCGTCAAGCTGCCCGTCTCCGCCCCGTTCCATTCCTCCCTGATGCGTCCGGCTCAGGATGTCATGGCAGAAGCTCTGGCCCAGGCGCAGATTATGGCCCCGATTGTGCCTGTCATCGCCAATGTAACGGCTGCGCGCGAGACCGATGCCGACACGATTCGCAACAATCTGGTCGAGCAGGTCACCGGCCGCGTGCGCTGGCGGGAAAGTGTGACCGAAATGGTCAAGATGGGCATTGATACGTTTGTTGAGGTCGGCGCAGGCAAGGTTCTGTCTGGCTTGGCCAAGCGTATTGAACCGGATGTTTCAACCTTCACAATCGGCACCCCGGCCGATGTAGAAGCTTTCCTCAAATCCCTCTGACAGAATGGATAACAAAAACATGTTCAGACTTGACGGAAAAACCGCCCTTGTCACAGGCGCGTCCGGTGGCATTGGCGGTGCCATTGCCCGTGCCCTGCATGCACAGGGGGCCACTGTTGTCCTTTCTGGCACACGGGAATCGGTTATTCAGCAGCAGGCGGAAGAACTGGGGCAGGGCAGGGCGTTCCATGTCGCCGCCAATCTGAGCGACGCCGACGCAGCCGACACGCTGATTGCCCGCGCTGAGGAATGTGCCGGAGCCAGCCTGGATATTCTGGTCAACAATGCGGGCCTGACCCGCGACACACTGGCCCTGCGCATGAAAGATGCGGACTGGAACCAGGTTCTTGATGTTGATCTTGCAGCCCCCTTCCGGCTGAGCCGCGCCGCGCTGAAAGGCATGCTGCGCCGCAGGGCAGGCCGTATCATCAACATTTCCTCAATCGTCGGGGCCACGGGCAACGCAGGACAGGCCAATTACGCTGCCGCCAAGGCCGGGCTGGTCGGGATGAGCAAGTCCCTTGCGCAGGAAGCAGGCTCCCGCGGTGTCACCGTCAACGTGGTGGCTCCTGGCTTTATCGTGACCCCCATGACCGACGCCCTGTCGGACGCCCAGAAGGAAAAGCTGACAGCCACCATCCCACTGGGCAAGCTGGGCAAGCCGGACGATGTTGCCGCTGCTGTGCTGTATCTGGCGTCGGAAGAAGCAGGCTGGGTGACGGGCACCACCTTGCATGTTAACGGCGGCATGGCCATGATCTGAACAAAAGGTGCGGGAAGCGTCTTGCGGCCTGCCCATGGAGTGGTGCAAAACATTTCCAGATGTGGCAGACAGGCAGCGCAAACAGTGCCACACAAGGCTGACGGGGCATCTATCTGTCCGGTTTGCCTTGGCGTGGTGTAGGAAAACGTGCTAATCGCCCGCAATTCCTGCTGCGAAACGGAAGGCTGGCACCAGATTGCCCCGCTTTACGCATCGCAGTCGGGACTGTAACGCATCAAAGTACCTGAACACCCTTGCCGCAAAGCGGCCAGGCACATGGGATTGAAAGACAGATGAGCGAAATCGCTGATAAGGTTAAGAAGATCGTGGTCGAGCATCTCGGCGTCGAGGAAAGCAAGGTCACACCGGAAGCATCGTTCATTGACGATCTGGGTGCAGACAGCCTCGACACCGTTGAACTGGTGATGGCATTCGAAGAAGCCTTCAATGTCGAAATCCCGGAAGATGCGGCCGAAAAGATCACCACGGTGAAAGACGCCATCGATTACATCGAAAAGCAGAAAGCCGCCTGAACAAGGCGCTTGACTGTAGGTAATGGAAATACGGTCCCTCGGAATGGCTGGGGGACCAGTGATGTGTCGAACAGGGAGCGGGCTGGTTTGTTGCTGTCGGCCGGAGTGGATTCTGGACGGAGACGCGTTGTCGTCACCGGCATGGGCATCGTCGGGCCTCTTGGCCTTGGTGTCGAAAACGTATGGTCGCGTCTGATCGCTGGGGAAAGCGGGATTGGAAAAATCACGCAGTTCGACCCCAGTGCATTGCCCGCGCATGTTGCTGGTGAGGTGCCGGAAGGCCCAACCGCTGAAGGCAAGCTGACGCTTGCTGAATGGGTTCCTGTCAAGGACCAGCGCAAGATGGACCGCTTCATTCACATGGGGCTGGTTGCTGCGACAGAAGCGGTTGAGGATTCCGGCTGGAAACCTCAGACCGAGGAAGATAAATGTCGCACCGGGGTCATGATCGGTTCGGGCATTGGTGGTCTCCAGACCATCTATGATGCCTCTATCACCGTGCATGAAGGTCGGGCCAAGCGGCTTTCCCCCTTCTTTATCCCGTCGGCACTGATCAACCTGGTCTCTGGCCACGTCTCCATCAAATATGGCTTCCAGGGGCCTAATCATTCCGTTGTCACCGCGTGTGCCTCCGGTGTGCATGCCATTGGTGACGCGGCCCGGCTGATCATGCTGGGCGATGCCGATGTCATGGTTGCTGGTGGCGCCGAAGCTACGGTCTGCCCGCTGGGCATTGCTGGCTTCTGCTCGGCCCGCGCCCTTTCCACCGGGTTTAACGACAGGCCGCAGGCCGCGTCGCGCCCGTGGGACAAGGACCGTGACGGCTTTGTCATGGGTGAAGGCTCAGGTATTCTTGTTCTTGAAGAATACGAACATGCCAAAGCCCGTGGCGCCAAGATTTATGCAGAAGTTGTTGGCTATGGCATGTCGGGCGATGCTTACCACATCACCGCACCAGCTGAAGGCCACTACGGGGCATATCGCGCCATGCGTGCCGCCCTCAAGAGTGCTGGCCTGACAACGGCTGACATCAACTATGTCAACGCCCATGGCACCTCGACCATGGCGGATGACCTGGAACTGGAAGCCGTCGAGCGTCTCTTTGGTGACGACGCACGCACGCTGGCCATGTCGTCCACCAAATCGGCCACAGGCCATTTGCTGGGGGCTGCTGGTGCTGTGGAGGCGATTTTCTCCATTCTCGCCATCCGGGACAATGTTGCCCCGCCGACCCTCAACCTCGACTCTCCGTCACGCGAAAGCGTGATCGACCGGGTTGCACATACAGCCCAGAAGCGCTCTATCAACGTTGCCCTTTCGAACAGCTTTGGCTTTGGTGGTACCAATGCCAGCCTAATCGTGCGTGGCGTCTGAGCGTAAACAAAAGACGACGTCTCCCCCAGCGTCCAGACGATGGCTTTCCATCGTTTTTAAAGGAGTGCTGGGGGGCGTTGCTGCCCTAGGGGTTAGTGCTACCTGCCTTGGCTTACTCGCCTGGCATGACTACACCCGCCTAGGGCCACTCCCTCAAGATACCGATATTGTTGTGCCCCATGGGGGCTATACGTCCACGCTTGCCAGCCTGCAAAGCGCCAAGGCGCTGCCGGATGACTGGTGGACCGAGTACCTCTTCCAGGTCGCGGTCACCCTGACCCGTAAAGACGGGCAGTTGCATGCCGCGGAACTGCGCTTTCCAGCCCAAGCCTCCATGCAGCAGATTCTTTGGGTTTTGCGGCATGGCAAGCCGGTTATGCACAAGCTGACCATTCCGGAAGGCTTGTCGGCCCACCAGATCCAAGCCCTTGTGGACCATGCTCCTTTTCTGACCGGACCAACCCCTTTGCCGACAGAAGGGCAGGTGTTGCCGCAGACCTATAGTTACCAGCGCAATACTCAGCGCGCGGCACTACTGGACAGGATGCAGGCTGATATGGCCTCCACTCTGGATACTATCTGGAAGAACCGCGACAGCACAGAAGGCCTGACTGACCCACAGTCCCTGCTCGTTCTGGCATCACTCATTGAAAAAGAAACTGCCAATCCGGCAGAGCGGCCGCTCGTTGCCCGTGTTTTTCTCAACCGGCTTAACAAGGGCATGAAATTACAGACGGACCCGACCGTTATTTATGCCTTAACACACGGTGAAAATACACTAGACAGACCCCTGAGCCACGCAGACCTGCAAACACCGAGTGCTTATAATACCTATTTTACTCAAGGGCTTCCACCCGGCCCTATCTGCGCGCCGGGTGTCTCTTCTCTGACTGCCGCAGCCCACCCCGCCACCAGTGACGCCCTGTTTTTTGTGGCGGATGGGATGGGGGGGCATCATTTCTCAGCAACCTTGGCTGAGCATAATCACAACGTCACGCTACTGAGAAAAAAACAGCAGCAACCTCAGTGACGCTTGCTGCCGACAGGTGTCAGGCTTTCCTGGCGGATGCTACCGCTGGATGCGGTAACACCCATGCTGTCGCTGCTGTTGGTATTATCAATTGTTGCCGCAACATTATTGGCCGTGTTGTTCGGTGTCGCCTTGCTGGCCGCATTTTTCTGCGAATAGCGCATAAGCACACGACGTAGCGGATCAGCCTCCGGGTTATTCACCCGCATGGTCACGACAATGTCTTCCGGCCCGACACTTTGCTTGTAATAACTGCGGTTAAGGTCGCTGTTAACGGTCAGTTTACTACCGCCCAGAGACACCCCGGCAAATGCCCCCTGAGACTTCTGGGCAATGATGATATCCGTATTCCGTGCCCCGGCATTTGCGCTGGCGACCGAGGAACTCATATTAGCAAACGAAACCCCTGCCTTGGAATCAAACTGAAACTGGCTGTCTAGGAGTGCCTGCAACCCTCTGTCTGTCATGACGAAGAATATGATCTGGGAGCTTTGGACCCCAAACTGGATACCAAAACTCGCTGAACTCAGCTTGTAAAATGCCGGGTCTGACCAGGAGCCTCTGGCGTCACGCGCCAGCAGCACGCAATTACCATGCCCGCCACCAAAAGCGATCGACATCTGGAACATCGACGGGCAGACCATCACAGCCCGTGCTGTTGCCAGATCGCCCTCCAATGAGCTTTTTGAATCTCCAGCCGAAAAAATATCCTCAACCGTCAAGGCGGCCTTATCAACAATAGCCTGTGCGTTTTCCGCAGCTTGAGCCTGATGCGGTACTTGCACCCCAAGCACCATGACAAGCGCACACATGCCAGCAGCAGGCAGACGAATAAGCGGATTCATGCTGGTTTCTCTCCAACGATCTGGCTGGTAAACTTTATAATCACACAAAAAAGCACGCTTTTATGGCGGCAGAAAGGCCTGTAGCGGCGTCCTACTCCAACGGAATTGCAACAGCCTGCGCCAACTGATCGGCAATATGAGGATTGGCGGCCAGAATGGTGGCTCCACCTGTCAGACCTCCATCGCGCAGAAAGGGAGAAACTCTGGCCCCAGCTTCCATCAACAAAGGCAGGGCGGCAGCGACATCCCACAGGTTGATCACGATCTCAATATACCCATCCAGCCTGCCGCTTGCCACGTCAGCCAATGCCAGAGCACCACAGCCGCCCGAACGTGGCATGGCCCCCAGTTCCATGATGGCATCCATTTTGTCCATGAAGACTGGCTTGGGCACTCGCCCGCTCCACCCCATTTCGATCATGGCACGGGTTGGGTCAGCCACTGAGGATGCCTGAATGGGGCGGCCGTTCAAAAACGCGCCATGTCCACGCAAGGCCGTATAAACTTCCCCCAAAGCGGGTGCATCGATCACCCCTGCCACGGGTTCATCCCCATCCATCAACCCCAGCGAGACACACCAGCGGCACCGCCCGCGTGCGTAATTGGAGGTTCCATCAATAGGATCAACCACCCAGCGCAGACTGCCACTGCGGGTCGTCCCACCTTCCTCACCCATAAAGCCGTCATCCGGGAAAAGAGCCTGCATGCGCTGGGCAATAAAGGCCTCTACCGCGCCATCCGTTTCCGTCAGCCAATCCTGTGCCGACTTCAAGGCGGCCTGGGGGCCACCCGGTGGCGGCCGCATGGACATGGCCAGCCGTGCGGCATCATGCACAACCGCTCTGGCGGCTTCCAAACGATAGGCCAGGGCCGGGCTGGGTGACGTCATTGGTATCAATTTCCCTTGTCTTTCAAACCGGGCTTACCATAACCAAAACGCGCCCAGCGTGCGACCATCCGCAGGGTATGTCGAATATCACCCACAGAGACAACGGAACTCTCTGACTTATTTATAAAAACTCTTGGGCCAACGCCGATGGAGCCAGAGCCAGCTTTGTGGATACTGCCTGATCCAGGCTTCCAGCCGATCATTGACAGCCTGAGCCAGCAGACGTGTATCCTCATGCCGATTGCCTGTGTCAGGCAGTGTCATCGGCGGTTCCACCACCACCCGCAGGCGGGCAGGGCCAAGCCGGACAACATAGCCCGGCACAACCGGGCAGCGATATTTCAACGCCATGGCAGCGAGGGCAGGGGCTGTCATGGCAGGCTGACCAAAAAACGACAGTTCGATCCCGTCATTCATCTTCTGGTCAACCAGCATGCCTAACCGCCCACCACGGGCAACGTAGGACAGTGCCTCCCGCGCACCACGCGCCCCCTTGGCAAACAGGGGAACGGCCTGCCCCCCCATAGCCTGATCGCGCATCTGACGGATCATGCCATCCACCTCCGGATTGCCTGCTGCGCGATAGAAGGACGCAAAAGGCAGGCCGTGTCTGGCAACAGCAGGCGGTAGCATTTCCCAATTGCCGATATGCCCTGACACAAACAGCACTGCGCCTTTCTGCTGGGCAAGGGCGTGGAGATGTTCAGCCCCCACCACCTCAAAACCCGGCCCTTGTGCTGTATTTTCGGCCAAAGTTGCCACATGGGGCAGCTCCCCCACTGTCCTGCCCAGATTTTCCCACACCCCGCGGACAATGCGCCGCCGGGCAGCATAATCCAGTTCCGGCATAGCCAGCTCCAGGTTGCGATAGGCAACCCGCGAAACCGGCAGCAAAGGACCAATCAACCGACACACAGTCCCAGCCATGGTTGAGGCCTTATCGGGCCGGAGCGTCCCCAGCAGTTTTAAACCACCCAGGACCAGTCCAGCCTCAAGCTTTTGCCATACGGCCTTCACAACGGGGTCTCCAACAGCAGATCCAACAATTTTTCCGGGGCGGCCGGATCGGGCCATACCAGTTCCACACCGACCTCCACGACCTGTTGGCGAAAAACCGCAGGCAGACGCACTGCATCCTTGGGAGTGGTGACAAGACACGCCCCCATGCTGCGGGCTACTGTAAGAAGATGGCGCATATCGCGTTTTCTATAATAATAATGATCTGGGTAGGAAATTGTCTGCACGGGCACTATTCCAGCGGCCCTTAACCCAGAAAAAAATTTTTCGGGCCTGCCCAGGCCAGCAAACGCAACACACGCTTTACCTTCAAGCTGCCTTACCTCGGACGTCTGCCGCAAATCCCCCTGGTAGAGCGGGGTACCTGCCATGAGAGGGCTGGCAGCAAAGCCGGTTTGATCCTTGCCGATCAGCAACACAGCCGAAGCACGCTCCAGAGCCTGCTCTGGCCGCTCCCGCAGCGGGCCTGCGGGCAGGACATGGCCATTCCCCAAGCCTGTCACACCATCCACCACAAGGAGGGACAGCGTTTTTTCCAGACCAGGATTTTGGAACCCATCATCCATAACCAGACAGTCCGCACCTGCCGCTATCGCAGCGCGGGCTGTAGCAACCCGGTCGCTGCCCACCCACACCGGGCAGTTAGTTGCAAGCAGCAGGGGTTCATCCCCCACATCACGCGCTGTGTGGTGTTGCGGATCAACCCGCTGGCCTGAGGTCTGTCGCCCCCCATAGCCACGACTGAGCACATGGGGTGTTTTACCACGGGCTTGCAAACGGGCGACCAGGTCCATGACCACTGTTGTTTTGCCTGTGCCGCCCACAGTTATGTTTCCGCAGCACAACACCGGGACAGGGGCCTTCCAGCCCACACCCTCTGCCCGACGGGCCGCACCCCATGCCACCAGCGCTTCCAACGGTGACAGTAAGGCAGGCAGAAGCTTGGCCTGAGGCATGTTCCAGAAGGCGGGGGCTTTCCAGAGTGTCATACAAGCCTCAGTATTCGATCAGCCAGCATATCTGGCAGGTTCTGCTCCGACACTACGTAGCCTTTGGCCAATTCTGCCAGCCTCTGCCGTTTTTGTGGGTGGGTCAGCATATCCACGACCCATTGGGCAAGTTCAGAAGCGTTCTGCACAGTGGTGATACAGTCACGCATGGCACTGAATGCCTCAGCAAAATTATCTATCCGGGGGCCGGTGGCAATCGCACAGTTAAGCCGGGCAGGCTCATAGGGATTATGCCCCCCACCTTTGCCTGGCGGCAGGCTGTTGCCCATGAACACACAGCCTGCCAAACGGAAGAATAGTCCCATTTCCCCCAATGTATCAGCGATCCAGACCCCATCCTCCGGTCCTGGAAGCTGGCCCAGGCTCAGCTGTGGGGCATTGTGCAGAAGGCTTGCAACCTCAGCCCCTCTCTGGGGGTGCCGTGGCACAATAATCGCCAACACTTCGGGGTGCGTTTTCCTTACTGACTGAACAGCCTGTATAATCTGTTCCTCTTCTCCGGAATGGGTTGATGCAGCCAGGACGACAAAACGGCCAGCAAACCGTTTCTGCAAAGCGACATACTGCGCCTGATCAACAGGCAGGGCAGGGGCTGCTACCTTCAGGTCTCCCCCTTGTATGATCCGACGTGCACCAAGGACAGAGAAGCGCTCAGCATCCTCGGGAGTACGGGCCGATATCCACGTCAGGCAGTGGAGCGTTTTTTTGATTGTAGACGGGAAATGCCTCCATGTGCGCCAGGATGACTCAGACATCCGGCCATTGACCAGCACAACAGGGATACCCCGCGCACGACAGAGCCCCAACAAACCTGGCCAGAGTTCACTTTCCGTAAAAACCGCCACTTGCGGTCGCCAGAACTCAAGAAAGCGACGGCCCCATCGCGGCGTATCCAATGGGACAAACTGGTGTATCACCCTTGGGTCAGAAATACGCTGAGCCAGCATGGTTGCTGCCGTCACCGTACCGGTTGTCACCAACGCTGACACATCTGAGTTTTTAGCCAGGCAACTCAGAACAAGCGGCAGGATAGAGACAACTTCCCCCACACTTGCGGCATGAAACCACAGGAGTGGTCCAGAGGGGCGACAACGTGTTGCAAAGCCCATTTTTTCCCGCACACGCGCAGGTAACTCCTTACCCCGTGTCTGACGCCAGCGCAGAAAGAACGGTAAAAACGGGGTCAGGCACATGCCAACAGCATGCCACAGCCAGGACGGAGGAAAGCTGCGGGGTCGAAAATATCCGTGCTCGCCCTGAGGGGCTGAACAACCCGCATCATGCATCAGAGTATTCAGACTCTCTGCAAGCGTGTCTTTTCCTGTTTCCTCTGTTTCACGGCTAAAGAATAAAGGAGCCCCTACCACGAATACCCCTCGACCAAAGGGAAGAGGCAGCAATAGTCTGTCCCACGACCCAAGCCGAAAGCCAGAACAACTGGCCCCCGCAGGGACTACGGGCTGGCCTGACAGGCGGGCAAGGGCGAAAGCACCGGGCTGAGGCACACGCCGTGGGCCTCTGGGACCATCAGGTGTCACCACAATCAGCGATCCAGCCCGCAGGCTTTGCCGCATGTGGCGCAATGCTGCAGCACCACCTTTATTTTTCCCTTTTGTGTCTGACGAGCCCGCGATGGACCGTACGCCCCAAGGGGCCACCATATCTGCAATAAGCCGACCATCCCGGTTACGGCTGATCAGCACCTTTAATTTCAGAATGGGATTTTGCTGTTCGGCCCACCACCAAAAAGCGGGGGTCAGTGGCAAAATTTCATGCCAGAAAACAATAACAGCGGCTTTGCCGTCCTCACCAGTCAGATAAGGACGGGCCAGCGGAGCAATCTTGAAAGTCCAGCGGGTTGTCGCCACCGCAATCCCAAGATAGCCCCGTAGTAGCGACACCGCGCAGGAGCGGAACAAAACTTCCGCCCCCCGAAGGAGCTTAGCCATACGCCCCGCCCGTTATGAGGGGGACAGCCACTTCCTGAAGGCAAAGCCCTCAGCTTTTTCATCCAGAACTGATGGCTGGTATGCGATGGAAAAGCGCTTATGGGCCTCCAGCCACACGGAAACAGGGCTCTGCGTACCGGCAACCACCTGGTCAGCCCCACAACGCAGCAGGAACTCATACTGGTCAGGAATAACATGGCCCTGCACCCGCAGGCTGCCCTTATAGCCCAGATGCTCACGCAGAGCGCGGGCCTGGGTAAAGGGCCTGCCATCCCGGAAGGACGTAAAGGTCAGGCAGACCATATCCAGCCGGGGCAGTGCGGCCCGCAGGTCTTCCACCTTGTCAGCCGGTGTCAGGACAACACCAAGCCGACCACCTGTGTTACGACCCAGACCTTCCGCCAGCCGGGACAGAGGAACCAGAATATCAGAATCTGGGGAAAGTGGCTGACCGTCCTGTGCTTCCTGCCACGTATCTTCGATAATCTGACCGTTCTCAAGCAACGGCATAGGCTGCATCCTTGAATGGTGCTGTGCCAAGACGGCGACAGGTCTCGATGAAGTGCTCCCCTGGAGCACGCTGGGCAAGATAAGTATCGATGATGCGGACGATCGCATCAACCGTTTCATCTTCCGACATGGCCGAACCGATGATCTGGCCGATGGAAGGCAGATCCCCAGAGCTACCACCAAGGGTGATCTGGAAAGCCTCTTCCCCGCGCTTATCAACACCCAGAATACCAATATGCCCGGCATGGTGATGCCCACAAGCATTGATGCAGCCTGAAATATTCAGCCGCAGGCTCCCAATCTCCCGCTGCAAGCCTGCATCTGCAAACCGGGCGCTGAGTTTCTGGGCAATCGGGATCGAACGGGCATTGGCCAGAGAGCAATAATCCAGACCAGGGCAGGCAATAATATCCGTAATCAGGCCAATATTGGGCGTGCCCAGGCCATTCAACTGCAGGATCTGCCACAGCTCGAACAGATGATCCTGACGGACATGACCCAGCACCACATTCTGCAAATGGGTAATCCGCAGCTCCCCAAAGCTGTAGCGGTCAGCCAGATCGGCCAGCAGGTCCATCTGGGCAGATGTCACATCCCCTGGAATGCCACCAGCAGGCTTACAGGAAATAGTCAGGCTGCAATAGCCCTTCTGCTTGTGCGGGTGAGTGTTGGTTCTGACCCATGCGGCAAACTCGGGGTCTGCCTTCAGGCGCAGGGCCAGAGCCTGCTCTGCCTGTGCGGCATCCGCATCAAACACAGGGGCACCAAAACGGGCACGGATGGCCTCTACGATCTCAGGCGGCAGATGGTAGCGGGCACGGTCCATCGCCGCGAATTCGGCGTCTACTTTTTCACGGAAGCCTTCGGCACCCAGAGCCTGTACAAGGATCTTGATCCGGGCCTTGTACATGTTATCGCGGCGTCCGTACTCATTGTACACACGCAGCACGGCTTCAAGGTAGGCGATAAGGTCTTCTTCCGGCAGTTCCGATGTCAGCAACGTGCCGATCACGGGTGTCCGCCCCAGCCCACCGCCGACATAGACCTCAAACACGGCCCGGCCATTATCGCCCATGCGTGCCAGCAGGCCGATGTCGTGGAAGCGTGCTGCCACACGATCCTGCATGCTGCCTGAAATGGCGATCTTGAATTTGCGCGGCAAAAACGTGAATTCAGGATGCAGAGTAGACCACTGCCGCAGGATTTCAGCATGCACACGCGGGTCCAGCACCTCATCCTGTGCGGCACCGGCAAACTGGTCAGACGTCACGTTACGAATGCAGTTGCCACTGGTCTGGATGGCATGCATTTCCGTATCGGCCAGAATATCAAGGATTTCCGGCGTGTCTTCCAACTTGATCCAGTTGAACTGAATATTCTGGCGGGTTGTGAAATGCCCGTAATCGCGGTCATACTTTCTGGCAATATGCGCCAGTGTCCGCATCTGCGACGCGCTGAGAATACCGTAAGGAATGGCCACGCGCAGCATGTAGGCATGTAACTGTAGGTACAGGCCGTTCATCAACCGCAGGGGCTTGAATTCATCCTCGCTCAGTTCCCCGGCAAGACGGCGGCGTACCTGATCACGGAACTGGTCCACCCGCTGCTTGAGGAACGTACGATCGACAGAATCATACGCATAACGTCCGACCTGACGGGAGGAGGGCTGAGGTGTCTGTGTCATACTCTCTATCCTGACTGTCGGTTTCAGACGCCCGCTGACCCGGAAAGCGGCTGCCAGGCGGGTGTAAAGGCGGCATGCACACTGGGGCCAAAAGCCCGGATGCGTTCACGCGTTGTAATAGGCTCCGGCCCGGAAGACGACGGTTCAACCTGGACACCGTAAATACCGACCACTTCATCCTCAGCGGCTTTTGCCGTCTGTCTGGCCAGCACGGCTTCCATCCCATCGTTGGAAAATGTCTGCGCCTGGGCAATGGACAACTGCCATTTACCTGCCGGGTCCAGCCAGACGATCCGCCCATCAAGCAGACGGTTTGCTGTAACGACACTGCTGCCCTCAGCATCGCGACGATTATTCCTGCGATCCACGCTCATACCTTTCCGGCATCTTCCCGTTGCAACAAAATACAAAAATACACAGATGTTAGCAATATAATACGAAAAAATACCGTATCATAAACACGCAACACCTGCGCGGAACAGTCGAGCCCGGCTTATATCCAACCCACTTCCGTTCAGCACAGCCTCAGCCGCGCCCCCTGTCACACTATCCTGCGCGACAAAAAGCGGCACACTCCGCCCGGACAACTGCACCGTATAATGCCGATAGCCGTTTCTAACCCCACGCGGTACAGCCTCAAGCGCTGCTGTCTGGCTTGGATCAGGCGGGCACAAAGACAGTTCATAAGGGCGTATCATGGCAACGACAGGGCCATTCTCCACCGTTGAGGGCACGGCGAAGGGGCATGCCTCGGGGTCATCGGGGGTCATCAACCCATTGTGCACGATACCGGGAAAGGAGACGGCCTCTCCCAGAAACTCCATGACAAACTCAGTCGATGGGTGGTCATCCAGCCCTTGGGGCGAGGCATCCTGCACAATACGGCCCGACTGCATGACCACAATACGGTCTGCAACATCCAGCGCCTCTTCCTGATCATGGGTGACAAGGATTGTTGTCAGCCCGAGCCTGTCATGCAGGTTCCGCAGCCAACCACGGATGGAACGTCGGACAATGGGGTCAAGCGCACCAAAGGGTTCATCCAACAACAGCACGCGCGGATCTGTCGCAAGGGCCCGAGCCAATGCAACACGCTGCCGCTGCCCCCCTGACAGACGCGCCGGATAGGCACCGCCCATATCCGGTATCTGCATCAGTTCCAGCAGATCCTGTACCCGGCTGGCAATAGCCTGACGGCTGGGCCGCTGGCTGGCTGGCAGAACACTCAGCCCAAAGGCAATGTTCCGCGCCACCGTCATATGTGGGAACAGGGCATAGTTTTGAAAAACAAAGCCCATCTTGCCAGCCCGCGCCCTGACATCCTCCATAACGCGACCGTCCAGGCTGACTGTGCCTGAGTCATAGGGGTCCAGCCCCGCTATGGCACGCAGCAGAGTTGTCTTGCCTGCTCCTGAGGGCCCCACAAGAGCAACAAAGGCACCATCAGGCACCTCTAGCGACACATGATCGAGCAGGACCTTTCTGGTCCCCGGAGCAGAACGCACGAGAGTGTTGACGGTGATACTCATGCGTTTTTCTCCCGCAGGCGCGTAATCCAGCCCGGCGCTGCCCGCAGCACGACCGTCATCATAGCCATGATGCCCAGCAGCACCGCCATGGTGAAGGCACCAACCGACTGATAGCTGTTGTAAAGATTTTCAATGCGCAGAGGCATTGTTTCCGTCTCGCCCGGAATATGACCAGACACCACGGAGACCGCACCGAACTCACCCAAGGCACGAGCCGTTGTCAGCAACACGCCCGAAATAAGTGCCCCACGCACACCCGGCAGGGTCACACGCCACAATATCTGCCAAAAACCAGCACCGGCCAGCACCGCGGCTTCTTCCGCCTCACGCCCCTGTAGCTCCATAACCGGCACCAAAGTCCGCACCACATAGGGCAGGGTGACAAACAGTGTCGCAAGAATAATGCCGGGCACGGCAAAGGCGATATGGATATTCCAGCGCTCAAGCATCGGTCCAAACCAGCCTTGCGCCCCAAACAGCAAAAGCCAGACCAGACCAGACACAACGGGCGAAATACTGAGAGGCAATTCCAGCAGAACCAGCAACATCTGCCGCCCGGTGAAACGAAAGCGCGACAGTGTCCACGCTGCCAGCACACCGCAGCATGTGTTGATGGCAATTGCCACCACAGCCACCTTCAACGTCAGCCATATGGCAGCAATGGCGTCTGGGTCACGCAGTGTTTCCAGCGCCGCAGCCAAGCCATCATGCAGCGCCTCTGTCAGCACCAGCACTGGCGGAATAACCAGCACAACCAGAATAAACAGCCAGCTTGCGGACCAGATCAGGTAGCGGCTCATGCAGGTTCATTCCACAAGGCCAGCCGACGTCGCATGGCACCGACCAGAAGAAGCGCCAACAGCGAGATCAGCAGCAGGATCAAGGCCACTGCAGTGGCTCCCGCGTAATCAAACTCCTGCAAGCGAACAACAATCAGCAAAGGGGCGATCTCGCTCCTGAAGGGCTGGTTGCCTGCTATGAAAATGACCGACCCGTATTCGCCCACACCCCGTGCGAAGGATAGGCCAAAACCGGTCACCAATGCGGGAAGGAGCGGGGCCAGAATAACGCGGGCAAAAACCTGTCGGGGTCTGGCCCCCAGCAGCACGGCGGCTTCCTCAAGTTCATGCGGCAGGTTCCGCAAGACAGGCTCGATCGCCCGCACCATAAAGGGCAGGCCAACAAACATCAGAGCCAGCACAATGCCGGTGCGATTATAGGATGCCGTAATACCCAGCTTGGCCAACGGCACACCAAGCCAGCCATGTGGACCATACAATGTGGCCAACGTAATGCCTGTCACAGCGGTTGGCAGCGCCAGAGGCAGGTCGATCAGCGCATCTGCCAGACGATGACCAGGCAGGTGACCACGCGCCAGTGCCCATGCCAGTAGCAGACCAAAGGGCAGGTTGCAGACGGCGGCCATGATCGCGCAGGAAAAACTGGTCCAGAGAGCAGCGAACATGCGGCTGTCATGCAGCGCGGACAATACGGCGCCAGCCCCTTCCTGCCAGGGCCTGACCAGCAGGGTGGACAGGGGCAGGACGATCAGAAAGCCTGTCCAAAGCAGCGTTGCTGCCATGGATAAACGAAAGCCGGGCAGAACATGCCGCCTGCCTTGCACAAAAGCTGAAAAAAACTGTCGCATATTACAGTAACCCGGATTTCCGGCAACATGTCCCAGACCAGCCAGCATATCCGGCTCTTGCAATCAGGGTACCACAGTTTGAGCCTGTGGCACCCTGTTTCCCGTCAGAACAGCAAAAGACGTTCAGGACGTCTGGCGCTGACCGCCAGAAACCGCAACCTTGCCTTCGACAAAGCCAGCCAGATCCGCAGCAAGCTTGTCGGCGTTGGTCTGGCCTGTCTGCAGGCGCAGGGCAGGCGCCTGCGGGGCTTCGTAAGGTGCGTCGATTCCGGTAAAGCCGCTGATCTTGCCTGCACGGGCCGCAGCATACAGCCCCTTGGGGTCGCGCTGCTCACACACAGACAGGTCGGCATCGACGAACACTTCTTCGAAATCATCCCCGATGATCTGGCGAGCCAGTTCACGGTCCGAACGCAGGGGTGAAATCAGAGTGACCAGCACAACCTGCCCCGCATCACGCAGGATGCGGGCGACCTCTGCGGCACGACGGACGTTTTCCGTGCGCTCCGCTTCGGAGAAGCCAAGGTCATGGCACAGCCCTGCGCGCAATGTATCACCATCCAGAACGCTGACATCCACACCATTGGCGAAAAGCCTGCTTTCCGCAGCGCGGGCCAGAGTGCTTTTGCCTGAGCCAGACAGGCCGGTCAGCCAGAAAACACCCCCCTTATGGCCTTTGACCCGTGCACGATCCTGCGCGGTCACAGCGCTTGATGTGGGGTGAATGGCCTTGTCGCCAGCTTCGATTTCCGCAGGGCCAATCAGCGGTGCACCACCGACAATACGCTGCTGCCGGTCAACCAGCACACCACGGCCATCCGTTGTACCAGGTGTGAACGGGTCGAACTGGATGCTGCCCGAAGCCGACAGAATGATCTCGGCAAACCCTTCGGGCGGCACTTCCGTGCCGGGGTTTTCTGTCAGGTCATCCAGATTGACGACAGACAGAATGGACGACACCGTAACCGCATGTTCGGCCGTAGCCAGCCGTAGGCGAAAGCTTTCGCCAACGCGCAGAGGCTCCTTACGCAGCCAGAAGAGGCGTGTTTTGAGGCGGGATGCCTCAACCGGCGGGGCATCTGGAGTATGCAGCAGATCCCCACGGTCGGGGATAACATCCGGCTCCAGCGTAATGGCAACAGACTGACCTGCGGATGCTGCAACATGGGGGGCCGTGTGCCAGCTCTCGATCGAAGCAACGCGGGCAGGGGTCTTCTGTGCGCCAATCACAACCGTATCGCCCACACGCACGCGCCCGCGCTCAATTCGCCCGGCAACATAGCGTTTGTCATCAAAGCGATAGACGTCCTGCACAGGCAGGCGCAGGGGCAGTTCGATACGGGAGTCTGGTGTAGGCACCTGGGCCAGGGCTTCTGTCAGGGTCGGGCCTTCATACCACGGCATGTTGGCGGAGCGCTGGGCAATGTTATCCCCCTCACGCGCCGAAGCCGGGACAAATACGGCAGCCTCAAGTTCCAGCCGTGTCAGCAGGTCACCCACGTCCTTCTGCACCTGCACAATCCGTGCCTGATCGAAGTCCAGCAGATCAACCTTGTTCAGCAGTACGATTACATGGCGGATGCCAATCAACCGCAGCAGCATGGCGTGGCGGCGTGTCTGCTCCCGGGCACCCTCGGCCGCATCCACCACCAGCACAGCGGCTTCTGCATCCGCAGCGCCGGTGATCATGTTGCGCAGGAACTGGCGGTGGCCAGGGGCATCAACAATCACAAACTCACGCGTACCAAGGCGGAAGGGCAGGCGTGTCGAATCAACCGTCACACCCTGATCACGCTCGATCTGCAGGGAGTCCAGCAGGAAGCTCCACTCAATCTTGAGCCCGCGCTTTTTGGAAGATTCGATAATCTGCGCGACCTTACCGTCCTGCAGATTGTCTGTATCATGCAGCAGGCGGCCGATCAGGGTGGATTTGCCATGGTCAACATGCCCGACAATCACGATCGGGGTTGCGGCCTCATGGCTGGAAGAAATGTTTTCGCTCATTATTCAGGGTCCGTTCCAGTCCAGAGGTCTCAGAGATAACCTGCCACACGCAGGCGCTCGAAAGCATCCTCGGACTCATGGTCCATGGCACGCCCGGCACGCTCGGAGGTTTTGGTGGTTTCCAGTTCCCTGATCACTTCTGCCAGCGTGGATGCGTTACTTTCCACCGGGAAGGTAATGTCTGAATCCCCCAAGGAGCGATAACGCTTGCCGTTTTTGGAGAAATACAGGTCAACCAGCGGAATACCTTCGCGCTCGATATAACGCCAGATGTCAATTTCCCGCCATGACAGCAGCGGATGCACACGAATATGCATGCCCTCCTCATGCGGGGTTGCGTACTGGTCCCAGAATTCGGGCGGCTGGTTGCGGATATCCCATTTATGGCTGGCACCGCGCGGGCTGAAAACGCGCTCCTTCGCGCGGGTGCCCTGCTCATCACGGCGGATACCGGCAATAACACCCTGCAGCTTGTGCTTTTCGATCATCGCCGCCAGGCCCGCAGTCTTGCGGGCGGCAGAACGGGCAGCCGGGGGCAGGGACGGGTCCATTTCCTCAACCGGGGGGCATTCACCCAAAAGCAGGTCAAGGTCCCACTTCTGTGCGTATTCATCCCGGAATTTGTACATTTCGGGGAACTTCTTGCCGGTATCAACGTGCATGACAGGGAAGGGAACCCGCCCCATGAACGCCTTTTTAGCCAGCCAGACCATGACGTTGGAATCTTTCCCCAACGACCACAGCATGGCCAGCGGCTTGAGGGTGCGATAGGCTTCTCTCAGAATGAAAACGCTCTGAGCTTCCAGTTGATCAAGATGATCCATTGTTCCGTAACCCCGTTTTTCCCGGGCAAGGGTGATTAAAAAAAGTCCGAAGGCAAAAAAGCGCTCTCAGCCGCCGAGGTGAATACCACATTCGGTCTTGTTCAACCCGGCCCAGCGCCCGCCACGCGCATCCTCTCCCGCGTTTACCGGCTGGGTGCAGGGCTCACACCCGATTGACGGGTAACCCTGCGCCACAAGAGGGTGCTGCGGCAGGCCGCGACGCCTGATTTCCGCGCCAATTTCCTCAGCACTCCAGAAGGCAAGCGGGTTGAGGCGCAAGGCCCCGTCCTGCTTGCGCTCAACGACAGTCATCTGCGCGCGCGTTGTGGCCTGCCCACGTTTACGACCCGTCACAAGCGCATCATACGGCAGGGAGGCCAGTTTCATGGGCTCAACCTTGCGCAGAGCGCAGCAGGCATCGGGGTCAAACGCCCAGAGTTCCCCCGTGGGATCGCGACGCTCGATCTGTTTGCCATCGGGGCCGACATCAACCACGTTGGTCAGACCCAGCACATCCGCCAAATCACGCCGGTAGGCGAGGGTTTCGGGGAAATGCCGACCTGTATCGAGAAAAAGCACCCGCAGGTCGCGGTCAGCCTCGGCAACCATAGCCAGAAGCAGCGCTGATTCCGCACCAAAGGAAGAAAGAACAGCCAGTTTTTCGCCAAAAACGTCACGCGCTTTACGCAGTAGCGCAACAGGGTTGTCCTGAACGGCTTCAAACTGCTTCACACTGGTAGTATCCAAGGCTTCGACCATATTACACCACGCCAGGCATTATAAGCACTGAATTAACGCATCCATACAGCACTATGTGGCAATGCACAACATAACGATTCGGAGTTCATGAGTTTTTTTAAAATTAACAATTAAGATTTGTTATTTATCATTCATTCACAACTCGCCGAGCAAGAAGCGGGGCCGTTTCTGTGACACTCAAACGGCATGGCCGCATTCCCATCAGCAGTTTCAGCGCCAGATTGAGAGGCAAAACACCCGAAGCGGCGCAAATTTTGCATCACCGCGCCACAACGGAAGCATCTGGAAGTCAGACATGAGCCTCAACGCCGTAAAATCAAGGCCGCACGGTCCATTCATCAAGCACCTCAATCAGCCCTCATCCCATCGCTATTTTTGTTGGCATAATATATCTTATACGATTTATATGCGCGTGAATCCCGGACTGAACCACCGCACGAGGTGATCGTTCAAACCGGCATTCCAAGGGCTTCAGGAGTCCTTTTGCGGGTGTTCCTGACGGAAAAGCGTCCATTCATCCACCACGCTGCCGTCTGGCAGATGGCAATAGCCCACACCCCCCTTCTCTGTGTGCTCGATGCTCAGCGTTCCGCCCTTTTTGATACAGTAGAGAGACGCCGGATTAGGAATACGCAGTGGTTTGACAACCGTCTTCGATCGATCATCAACCTGCTGCTGGCATCCACCCAGCCCCCCTGCCAGCACAACGGCCAGCAGAGCACCAGCAACAACCTTACGCTCGCCCATGATCAGTCCTTCCAGAACAATTCCTCGCAGACAGTATGGAAAACGGTGCCTGCTGCTTGTGACGTCGCACACTCTAGCCCTTTGGGAAACATTTTTTCCATCAAACTGGCCTTACCCGTTCATGCGGGTTATAGTTCCGATCCTTTTCAGCATATTCTGGTCCGGTTAGCATCATGCCTGATGGTTCACACCCTCTTTCTCACACATCCTCCACTGCCGCTGTGGAAACCCGACATGACTGGACAGTCGAGGAAATTCGGGCGCTGCTGAACCTGCCGCTGCCGGAGCTTATGTTTCAGGCTCAGACCATCCATCGCGCTACGTTTGACCCGACCGAAATCCAGATTTCGACCCTGCTCTCCATCAAGACCGGCGGTTGCCCGGAGGATTGTGCCTACTGCCCTCAGAGCGCCCTGCATGAAGATGGCGTCAAGGCTGAAAAGCTGATGGCTGTGGAACAGGTGTTGACAGAGGCCAGAAAAGCCAAGGCCGCCGGTGCAAGCCGCTTCTGCATGGGAGCGGCATGGCGCTCCCCCAAGGAACGCGACATGGATGTGGTGTGCGCCATGGTCAGCGGCGTCAAAGAACTCGGGCTTGAAACCTGCGTCACGCTGGGCATGCTGGACGACCAGCAGGCCCTCAAGCTCAAGGGCGCCGGGCTGGATTACTATAACCACAACCTGGATACCTCTCCCGAATACTACGGGGAAATCATCACCACCCGTACCTATCAGGAACGGCTGGATACGCTCTCCAGCGTGCGAGACGCAGGCATTAGTGTCTGCTGTGGTGGCATTGTCGGCATGGGTGAAAGCGAAACTGACCGGGCAGGTCTGATTGCGGCTCTGGCCACGCTGCCGACCCATCCTGAAAGTGTACCCATCAATCTGCTGGTCCGGGTTGAGGGCACCCCGCTGGCACAGGCGGACGCAGTGGAACCGCTGGAATTCGTACGCATGATTGCCGCTGCCCGCATTACCATGCCCAAAAGTCGGGTGCGACTGGCCGCTGGCCGTGAGAACATGAGTGACGAAACACAGACCCTGTGCTTCCTGGCCGGTGCCAACTCCATTTTCTATGGCGAACGCCTGCTGACCACGCCCAACCCCCAGGCCCTGCGTGACCGCTCCCTGCTGGACAGGCTGGGCATGCATACGTCTGGCATCACTCTTTGATCGTGCAGGCATGACCATTGCATGAGCTACGCCGTCAAGGAAATGTTCCTCACCCTCCAGGGTGAGGGCGGCCAGGCTGGCCGTGTGGCGGTTTTTTGCCGTTTTGCAGGCTGCAACCTCTGGTCTGGCCGTGAGGAAGACCGGCAATCCGCAACCTGCCGCTTTTGTGACACTGACTTTGTCGGCACAAATGGGATAGATGGCGGACGCTTTGAAACCGCAGACGCCCTAGCTGACGCCGTAAGCCGTTTTTGGCCCAACAGCCCTCCCCAGCCCCATGAAGAACCTCTGGTTGTTTTTACAGGCGGGGAGCCCCTGCTTCAGCTTGATCCGCCCCTCATCGAGGCGATGCATGACCGAGGCTTCAGCATTGCGGTTGAAAGCAATGGTACACTCCCTGCCCCGCCCGGCATCGACTGGCTTTGTATCAGCCCTAAAGCCGGTGCTTCGCTACAGCAGACTCAAGGCATGGAGCTCAAGCTGGTGTTCCCCCAGCCTGATCTGGACCCAGCCGACCTGACGGGGCTGGATTTCCACCATTTCTGGCTACAGCCCATGGATGGCCCCGACCAGCAGGCCAACGTACAGGCTGCTATTGCCTATTGCCTGTCGCACCCGCAATGGGGCCTGTCCTTACAGACACATAAACTCACGGGTATTCCCTAACCATGGTTACTGCCCCCAAGCAGAGTGATGAAGCCGCCCTTGTCCTCTTTTCCGGCGGGCAGGATTCCGCAACCTGTCTGGCCTGGGCTCTTGCCCGCTTTGGCCGCGTGGAAACACTGGGCTTTGACTATGGCCAGCGCCATGCCGTGGAACTGGACTGTCGGGCAGCCCTGCGCAGCGGCCTTGCAGTCCTTGATCCGCTCTGGGACTCGCGCCTGGGGCCGGACCACACCCTGCCCCTGCAAGCCCTACATGCCATTTCCGACACTGCGTTGACGCGCGACGCCGAAATCATGATGAATGAGAACGGCCTGCCCAATACCTTTGTACCCGGCCGTAACCTCCTGTTTTTGACCTTTGCTGGGGCTCTGGCCGCCCGGCGCGGTATCCGCCATATTGTAACCGGCGTGTGTGAAACCGACTACTCCGGCTACCCGGACTGCCGGGACGACACGATCAAGGCCCTGCAGGTTGCCCTGAACCTGGGCATGGAAAGCCGATACGTCCTGCACACCCCCCTGATGTGGCGTGACAAGGCTGAAACATGGGCGCTGGCTGAAAAACTGGGCGGACTGCCTGCGGTTGAACTGATCAACCGTGAAAGCCATACATGCTACCTGGGTGACCGCGGTACTTTGCATGATTGGGGGTATGGGTGCGGCACCTGCCCGGCCTGCCAACTGCGCAAAACTGGCTGGGAAACCTACATGGCAAAGAAAGCCCCCAATGCCTGATCTTATTTTTACACGCCGCTTTTCCATGGGGCATCGCCTGATCCACGGTGCGAGTGAAAGCTGTGCCCTGCCCCATGGCCATAACGAATTCATCACCGTCAGGCTTAAACCTTCTGCTCTGACCCGGCTGGATGGCGCAGGCAACATGCCCGTCTCATTCCAGAAAGCTAAAAGCACCTGGCACCGTTTTGTCGATGAACGACTGGACCACGCCCTGCAACTTGCGGCAGATGACCCGCTTCTGGGATGGTTTCAGACGCACGAACCTGCCAGAGCAGCCCGGATTGTCGTCACCCCTGGGGATCCGACAACGGAACTCATGGTCTGCCTGCTGATGTCAAAGCTGAACGCTTTTCTGAGTGCAGAAGGCGGTGTGCTTTACTGTTCCGAACTCAGCATAGAAGAAACGCCGACCAACACGGTCAGCTTTCAGGGTGACCCAACCATGATCATCCCGGTGCAGGCCGAACCCGGCAGTCGCTGGTGGACCAGACCGGACATGAGCATCTCAGACCCAGCCTGACTCACCACAGGGGGCTATGACACACCCCCTGCCGTTGCTGGCCCTTAAAAAATCAGGCGGGCAGGCCCAGAACACTGGCGGTTCTATCCGTAACTTTTTCACACAGTTCCAGATTGGAAGACAGCCGCTGTCCGTAGGACGGCACGATTTCACGCAGCTTGCTCTCCCACTCCGGCAACATATCACCAAAGCATTTGCGCAGGACTGTCAGCATGATCGGCGCCGCCGTGGATGCCCCAGGAGATGCCCCGAGCAGAGCAGCAACAGAACCATCGGCACTGCTAATGACTTCTGTCCCGAACTGCAAAACGCCACCCTTGTCAGGATCAGCCTTGATGATCTGAACCCTCTGGCCAGCCACCACCAGTTCCCAGTCCTTGGACTCTGCATCGGGGATAAAGTCCTGCAGGGCTTTGATCCTGTCTTTTTCAGACTGCAACACCTGCTGAACCAGATATTTGGTCAACGGCCAGTTGTCGCGGGCCACGGCCAGCATAGCCCCAAGATTGCTCTTGCGGACTGAGCGTGGCAGATCCATCAGTGAGCCGTGCTTGAGGAAGCGTGTTGAAAAACCAGCATACGGCCCAAAAAGCAGGGCTGGCTTGCCGTCGATCACGCGGGTGTCCAGATGCGGCACCGACATGGGGGGCGCACCGACAGAGGCCTTGCCATAAACCTTGGCCAGATGGCGGGCCACAATGTCCTTATTGGTGCAGCGTAGGAACTGCCCACTGACCGGGAAACCACCTACCCCTGCGGCTTCAGGAATACCGGTTTTCTGCAACAGGGACAGCGCGGCCCCACCTGCCCCGATAAAGACAAAACGCGCGTTGACAGTACGGACCTCGTTCTGTCGCAGGTCACGCACGGTCAACTGCCAGCCGTCATCCACTTTCTTGATGTCGGTCACATCATGCTTGGTGTGCAGCGTGCAGGCCGGTGTGTTGGCCAGATAGGTGAACAGAAGGCGGGTCAGCACGCCAAAATTGACATCCGTACCCCGAAGGCTACGGGTAATCGCCAGTTTCTGCCCTTCTGGGCGGCCCTGCATGATCAACGGAACCCACTGGTTGATCTGGCCCTGATCCTCTGTGTATTCCATGCCCGAAAACAGCGGGTGGGCAGACAGAGCCTCATAGCGCTTCCGCAGGAAGGACACATTGTCCTCCCCCCACACAAAGCTCATATGCGGTACAGGGGTCAGAAAATCCCGTGCGGAAGCCAGAACACCTTTTTCCACCAGATAAGACCAGAACTGGCGCGAAATCTGGAACTGCTCGTTCACCACCACGGCCTTGGAAATATCCACCCGGCCATCAGCTGCCTGCGGCGTATAGTTCAGTTCGCAAAGCGCGGAATGCCCGGTACCTGCGTTGTTCCAGGCGTTGGAGCTTTCTTCCGCGACATTATCCAGCCGTTCAAAAATGCCGATACTCCACCCCGGCTGCAACTGGCGCAACAGCGTACCAAGGGTTGCGCTCATCACGCCGCCGCCAATCAAGGCGACATCAACAGTGGATGCAGTATCGTTTGAGGTGGAACTCATCATGGTCTCCGCATTATCAGACCCGGCAGAGCACTGCCGGGCTGGATCACAGTGGCGCAACAACAGGGTGTTACCAACCGCACAAGTGGGCCGAGTATAAGCCCATCTTGCCCGTCCGCCTTCTCACCTCTGCGAGATGACCCTCAGCCCGCCCTTCCCGCTTCTGTCATGCTGGCGGCACGATGTCCGCCAGACAACATCATTCAGCGGGTTTCAGCCCCCAACCTGCCCACGATGGCGCAGCAGGTGGTCTGCCAGAACACAGGCCAGCATGGCCTCGCCCACAGGTACGGCGCGAATACCAACACAGGGGTCATGCCGCCCTTTGGTCACAACGTCGATAGCTGTACCGTCCCGCGTAATGGAGGCAACGGGGGTCAGCATGGAACTGGTCGGCTTGACCGCAAAGCGCGCCACGACAGGCTGCCCGCTGGAAATGCCTCCCAGAATGCCGCCTGCATGGTTGGAGCCAAACACGACCTTACCGTCCTGCATGGCCAGCGTATCGGCGTTTTCCGGGCCGGTCAGGGCGGCGGAGGCAAATCCGTCACCAATCTCCACACCCTTCACGGCGTTAATGCTCATCAAAGCGGCTGCAAGGTCTGCATCCAGCTTGCCATAAATAGGCGCCCCCAGACCTGCGGGAACCCCTTCGGCCTGCACCTCGATAACAGCCCCGACAGACGACCCTGCCTTGCGGATACCGGCCAGGTAGCTCTCCCACTCGGCCACAACCGCAGCATCGGGGGAAAAGAAGGGGTTACGGTCCACCTCGTTCCAATCCCACCGGGTGCGGTCTATGTCATGTGGGCCAAGCTGTACCAGAGCACCACGGATCGTCACGTCAGGCCCGAGGATCTTGCGGGCAACGGCACCCGCAGCCACCCGGCAGGCCGTCTCCCGCGCGGAGGAACGACCACCGCCCCGATAGTCACGGATACCGTATTTGAGATCATACGTCAGATCAGCGTGACCGGGACGGTAGGTGCTGGCAATGTCACCATAATCCCGCGAGCGCTGGTCCGTGTTCTCAATCATGAGGGAAATGGGGGTGCCGGTTGTCTTGCCCTCAAACACGCCCGACAGAATACGCACCCGGTCGGCTTCCTGCCGCTGGGTGGTAAAGGCAGACTGGCCCGGCCGACGACGGTCAAGGCAAGGCTGGATATCCTCTTCCGTCAGGGAAAGCAGCGGGGGGCAGCCGTCGATCACACACCCAATGGCCGGGCCGTGGCTTTCCCCCCATGTGGTAACACGAAACAGATGGCCAAAGGTGTTGTAGGACACGGCGCCTTAGTCTCCGGCAACGGCAATATCGGGGGCAGTCGGGTTTTTCATGCCAACGACATGGTACCCGCTGTCCACATGGTGCACTTCGCCCGTCACGCCACCGGACAGGTCGGAGAGCATATACAGCCCTGCCCCGCCCACTTCCTCCAGCGAGACATTGCGTTCCAGCGGAGCATTATACTGGTTCCATTTAAGGATGTAACGGAAATCACCGATCCCGCTGGCTGCCAGTGTCTTGATCGGCCCGGCAGAAATGGCATTGACCCGGATACCATCGTGCCCGAGGTCTGCCGCCATATAACGCACCGAGGCCTCAAGCGCTGCCTTGGCAACACCCATGACATTGTAATGCGGCATGACACGCTCGGCCCCAAGGTAGCTGAGGGTCAACAGCGAGCCACCCGGCTTCATCAACCGTGCGGCGCGCTGTGCGACGGCCGAAAAGGAATAGCAGGAAATATTCATGGCGGTGAGAAAGGCATCACGCGGCGTATCAAGGTACCGGCCACGCAGATACTGTTTATCGGCCCAGCCAATGGCGTGAACTACAAAATCCAGCTCGCCCCATTCTTTTTCCAAGGCAGCAAAGGTTTCATCAATCGCAGCGTCGTCCGACACATCGCACGGCAGCACCAGGTTGGACCCTATGCTCTGGGCCAGCGGCGTTACCCGCTTGCCAAGGGCTTCCCCCTGATAGGTGAAGGCGACTTCCCCACCCTGCGCGGCAACGGCTGATGCAATAGCCCAGGCAATCGAGCGTTCATTGGCGACGCCCATCACCAGGCCTTTTTTGCCCTTCATCAAGGTTCCCTGTGCGGGCAATGTGGAGCTGGGTGCGGACATGCAAAAACCTCAACCTGTTCTGTTACGCGACCACTCAAGGCCTGTCGAAGCGGTTTGGTCGCATACCCGCCACAGTGAAACAAGCCTGAAAGCAGTTCATATACTTCAAACCGTCAGGCAGCAGGAGTATGAAAGTCATGCAAAGAGTGGAAGGTTCACTTTCCTTCCCATAGCTTGACGAGTCAGGAGCATGATGGACACGCCCCCCTCCACACCGGCCCTTCCGCTGGCTGACCTTCCCCTGATCGACGTGACGGCCGATCCGTTCGTGCTCTTCGACACCTGGTTTCAGGATGCTGAAAAAACCGAGCTGAACGACCCCAACGCCATGGTGCTGGCCACGGCAACTCCGGATGGCCGTCCTTCAGCCCGCATCGTTCTGCTCAAGGGGGCGGACCGTCGCGGGTTTGTTTTTTACACCAACCTGCATAGCCGCAAGGGGCAGGAACTGGCCGTAAACCGCCATGTCGCCCTGCTGTTCCACTGGAAGAGCCTGCGCCGCCAGATCCGAATCGAGGGCAGCATTACCCCTGTCAGCACGGAAGAGGCCGACGCCTACTTTGCCAGCCGCAGCCGTATCTCTCGCCTGGGGGCTATCGCGTCTGACCAGTCCCGCCCCCTGTCCGAGCGCTCGGTTTTTGAAGAACGCCTGCATGCGGTTGAAGAGCAATATGCCACCGGCCCCATCCCGCGGCCCGAAAACTGGTCAGGCTACCGGGTCGCTCCGGATCATTTTGAGTTCTGGCAGGAACGCCCCTACCGCCTGCACGACCGTGCCGTATGGGACAGGCAGGGCGACACACCATGGAACGTCACGCGTCTCTATCCGTAAAGTACGTGGCACCTTTGCAACACATGCTCCCTGTGGGCCATCAGAAAGATAATCAGCCATGAAGGACGTTCGTAAGATTCTGCTGCCGCTCCCCAGCACCCTGAATGGGGAGGCCGCCCTGGCCCAGGGATGCAATTTTGCCCGCCGCTTTGGGGCGCATCTGGCTGTCCTGCATGTCCGCTCAGACGGGCGGGATATTGCACCACTTGCGGGTGAAGGTCTTTCCGGCGCCATGGTAGAGGACCTCATGCGCTCGGCCGACCATGAAAGCTCCCGCCATGCCCATGACGTGCATGTGCTGTTTGAGCGCTTTGTGGCCAGCCAGCCTGATATTGAAGTTGTCTCTCCCAACACCCTGCCCCCCATGGACCGGCCGAGCATCAGCTTCCATATCCTGCGCGGGGCCGAGAATGAGATTGTCCCGGCACATGCCCGGCTGTCCGACTTTACCTTGGTCCCTCACCCCGATGCCGGAACTGAATTTTCAGCCTCGGAAACCCTGCACGCCGTTCTGTTTGATAGCGGTCGTCCCGTTGTCATGGCCCCCCGCATGGCTCCCGGCGGGTTTATCAAGCAGGTCTGCATTGGCTGGAACGGTACAGCAGAATCGGCCGCAGCCCTGCGTGGCGCCCTGCCCTGGGCCAGCACGGCAGACGCCGTACGCATTCTGCACTGCGAGGACTACCAGCGCCGCGGCCCTGCCGCGCAGGACGTTGTGACCTATCTGGCAATCCACGGCATCAAGGCTGATATTGTCGAGTTCCCCCCCATTGAGCGCGATGTCGGCAAGGGGCTTCTTGCTGCCTGTAACGAATTTGGGGCTGATCTTCTGGCCATGGGGGCATACTCCCACTCCCGCCTGCGGCAGTTGATCCTGGGTGGTGTCACCCGGCATGTTCTGGAAGCTGCGGAACTGACCGTATTGATGAGCCGATGAACTCTGCTTTCAGCCCCCGTTCAACATAGCGACTGGGGCTAACAATGCTCGGCAATGGCGTTGCAGGACACCGTTGTGAGTTTTTTGCTTGATAAGTCGTTTTTTCAGGGCTCCGCCCTGAAACCCGGAAGGGGCCTCTCGGCCCCTTCACCCCATTCTACAGAAACAACCTCTAGTTAGTTTTTAGGCGCTCGGCTGTGCAGGCTCAGGTATTTCCAGCACCATGCCATCGTAGGCGGCTTCCACACCCTGCGGCAGGTTCTCCTGCAACCAGCGCCAGTCCATATCTGCCCCCATATGGGTCAAAATCATGCGGCGTGGCCGAATATACTCACGCCATTCCAGCACTTTTTCCAGCCAAGCATGAGCACTGTGCGGGGCACGCTGGAAGCAATCCACCATCCAAGTATCCACCCCCTGCAACAACGCCATGGAGCTGTCAGAAAAGGCGACAACATCCGTGCTGTAGGCAAATGCACCGCACCGTATGCCAGTCGACAGAATACGCCCGTGCTCCTGCTCAAACAGGTGGAAGGGATACCCCCCGATACTAACCTGCTGCCCCATGCTGACAGGCACGGCCTCCAGCACAGCCCTGAAAAACTCCGGGGGTGTCCATGGCTTGAACACATACGCAAAACGCTGCTGGATTTCCGCCAGAACATCATGCGCACCATAGGCCTGTATGGGTTGACCGATCAGCCGGTTGATACCCCGGACATCATCTATCCCCCCAATATGGTCAGCATGAGCGTGGGTATAGATGATCGACTGGAAAGCCGACACACCATTGGCCAGAAGCTGGCTACGCAGGTCAGGCGTTGTATCCACGAGAATGGAATGACCATTGTCCATCTGAAAAATGATGGAGGCCCGGCTACGGATATTGCGCTTTTCAGCCGGGTCACACAAGCCCCACTGTCCGCGACCATCTGCACCACCCAGCATAGGCACACCTGCGGAGCCCCCACAGCCAAGAACCGTAATTTTCATAATGTCGCCACCCGTATCAGACTGCCTTGCGGAACAGACGGAAGAAGTTTTCCGTACTCAGTCCAGCAAATGCTGCCTCGTCCATGCCCAGTTCCTGCGCCAGTCTGGCGGCTGTAAAGGCGACAAAAGCAGGCTGGTTCTTTTTACCCCGCCGGGGTACTGGCGCCAGATAGGGTGAATCGGTTTCCACCACCAGCCGGTCAGAGGGAATAGCCCGCGCGACACTGCGGATTTCCTCACATTTCGGGAAAGTCGCTATCCCCGAAAAGCTGACATACCCCCCCATGTCCACAACCCGCCGCGCCAGATCCGGGCCGGAGGCAAAGCAGTGCAGCAACATAGCAAAGGGAGCCTGTGCGTATTCTGCTTCCAGCAGGTCAGCCACATCCTCATCCGCCTCACGGGCATGGATAATCACGGGCATATCCAGTTGACGGGCCGCGCGGATATGACGGCGGAAACTTTCCTGCTGTAAGGGCCGCACATGCTCCGCCCCGTGGAAGTAATCCAGCCCCGTCTCCCCAATCCCGATCACTCCCGGAGCATCAGCCGTGGCGATAATCTGCTCCACTTCCGGCAAGGGCTCTTCTTCCACATGGTCCGGGTGTGTGCCGACAGTGCACCACACACGTAGGTTTAGCTGGTCATGCCGTGTCAGGGCTTTCTGTTCCGCTGCACGGGCAAGCCGGGTGCCAATGGTCACCAGCCCGCCCAACCCGGCCTGGCTGGCATTGGCCAGCAGGTCGGGCAGTTCTTCCTGCGAAAAATGATCGAGGTGACAGTGGGAATCAATCAGCACCGGCATAAGCGCCTCCCTCAAACCGGTTCCGGATCAGCATAACGCGGGAAGATACCCTGCGGCGCGGGAAGCTGGCGCCCGGCTGGCAAGGGCTGCGACAGGGCTGCAAAAACGCGCTCCCCCTCCGTCACACCGAGCTGATCGAGCATCTGTGCCATGCTACGCGGCATAAAGGGCTGCAACAGTGTGGCAATACCCCGCAGGGCATCCAGCAGTACCCTCAGAACATCGGCCATACGGTCTGGATCTGTCTTGCGCAGCGCCCAGGGGGCCTGGTGGTCGATATAGGCATTGCAGGCGCGGATAACCTTCCACACCTCCTCCAACGCATCTGTCAGAGCGCAGCGATCAAGCTGGAGGGCAAGCAGGTCGGGCAGCAGGCTGACCTGACCAAGCAGCTTGGCATCTTCCTCCGTCCGTGCACCCTGCTCTGGCACAATGCCACCACAGTTCCGTGCCACCAGAGACAGTGTGCGCTGGGCCAAGTTGCCCAGGTCATTCGCCAGTTCAACATTGTTGCGTGTCATCAGCGCCTTGCGGGAAAGGTCGCTGTCCCCTCCGAAGGGCACTTCACGCAGCAGGAAGAAGCGCACCGTATCCAGACTGAACTCCTGCACCAGGTCACGCGGGTCCACCACATTGCCCAGAGACTTGCTCATCTTCTGGCCTTCGATAGTCCACCAGCCATTGGCAAAGACCTTGCGCGGCAGCTCGATACCCGCTGCCATCAGGAAGGCAGGCCAGTACACCGCATGAAAGCGCGCAATATCCTTGCCAACCAGATGGAGGCTGGCAGGCCAGTACGCCATACGGGGGCTTGAGGCATCGGGGTAGCCAAGCGCGCTGAGGTAATTGGCCAGCGCGTCGAACCACACATACATAACGTGCTGCTCATCCCCCGGAACGGGGATACCCCAGCGGAAACTGGTCCGGCTGATGGACAGGTCACGCAGGCCCTGTTTGACAAAGCTGATAATCTCATTCCGCGCGCCATGTGGCCCCAGGAAATCAGGGTTCTGCTCATAAAGCTCAAGCAGCCTGTCCTGAAAGGCGGAAAGACGGAAGAAGTAGGATGGTTCCTTAACCCATTCCACCGGTGCCCCTGTAGGCGCCAGCTTTTGGCCGTCAGGCCCCGCGATCAGCTCGTCCTCACCATAAAAACATTCATCACGCAGGGCGTACCAGCCCTCGTACGCACCCAGGTAGATGGCGTCATTCTCAGCCACTTTTTTCCACAACGCCTGAGCGCTGGCGATGTGGTGTGGCTCCGTGGTGCGGATAAAGGCATCGTACGAAATGTCCATGGCATCAGCCATGTTGCGAAAATCCGCGGCAACCTTGTCGGCAAATGCCTTGGGTTCCACACCGGCGTTCTGTGCCGCTTGCTCAACCTTCTGCCCGTGTTCGTCCGTTCCGGTCAGGAAAAAGACATCATGCCCGCTCAGACGATGAAACCGCGCCATGACATCTGCGGCGATCGAGGTGTAGGCATGGCCAATATGCGGCGCTCCATTCACGTAGTAGATCGGGGTGGTGACATAAAAACGACGGGTCATACTCGGCTCGCAATTGTCAGGGCTTCAAGGAGGGCTTCCTGCTTATCCAGGTTGAAACGCTCGGTTTCGGCCTGCAGGCGCAAGATATCTTCCCAAGCGCGCGCAAGACCGGAACAGGCGGCATCCCCCTTCAGGGCCGCCTGTCGGGCGTTATCCTGAAGATGACCTGATAACAGGGTAAAAAACAGCGTAAAACCATAGTCACGCCGTAAAATGGTTTCAACAAGCTCATATCCACGGAGCGCGCTGACACCAGCCATGGCGGCGTCAACACACTGCGCGATCTCTCCACCGGTATCTGCCAGCAGAGCAAGCGCACGACCAGGGGCTCCCTGCGCTCCGGGCAGGATACGCGCCAGTTCAAACGCCGACACACCCGGGCACTGCGCGCGCACCACCGCCTGCATGGCCTCTGGGCCAAGTGGTGCCAGTTCCAGCTTGCGGCAACGACTGCGGATGGTTGGCAACAACCGCCCGGGAGCAGAGCTTGTCAGCAAGAGCACGGCAGCCGGAGGGGGTTCTTCCAGTATCTTCAAGAGCGCATTGGCGGCGCTGCGGTTCATCCACTCCGCACCGTCCACCAGCACAACCCGCCAGCCCCCCTCCGCCGCTGTACGGCGCAGGAACGCGTTAACCGGACGGATGTCATCGGCAACAATTTCACTTCTATAACGCTGCCGTTTTTCATCGTAGCCACGCTCGACAACCAGCAGGTCAGCATGCGTGGCGGCGGATATCCGTCGGCCAGCGGGACTGCCTTCTGCCTCCCCTCCGAGCAGGATACGTGCCAGAGCAAACGCAAACGTGGCCTTACCTATGCCTGCAGGGCCGGTAATCAGCCACGCATGGGGTAAACGCCCGCTGGCAAGTGCCGTGCGGAACAGGGCTACCGCGCCCTCATGCCCCTGCAATGCCACGGAGGCCAGACGGGGCTCCGTGGCCTGCTGGTCAGACATGAGCCCGAATGGCCAGAATATCCCGCACGATCAGGCTATTCACATCCTCAACAGACAGGCTGGAGGTATCAACCCGCCTGATCCGCCCTGCGTTCTGCCCGGCAATGGTTTGAAACCCGGCAATCACACGGGCATGAAACGCCTCATCCGCCTGTTCATACCTGTCAGTAGGGGCCTTACGGGCCACCAACCGCTGACGAGCAATCTCTCTGGGGGTTTCCAGCAGGAATGTTCTGTCGGGCTGGAGACCAAGGTTACCATCCAGCATACGGATCAACGAGAGAATGCTCTCATCCCCCATGCTGCGACCATAACCTTGGTAGGCCAGGGTCGAATCTGTAAAGCGGTCACACAGCACAATCTGTCCGGCCGCCAGTGCGGGTTTGATGACTTGATCAACATGGTCAAAGCGGGCGGCAAAATGCGCCAGTATCTCCGCCCGGGTGGACAAGGGAGCCTCCCCGAACAGCATCAGGTTCCGCAGAGCCTCCGCTGCGGGCGAGCCACCGGGTTCACGCGTGGCATGAACGTCATACCCATGCGAGCGCAAGGCATCGACCAGCAGGCGGGCCTGGGTTGATTTACCCACGCCCTCCCCGCCTTCAAGCGTTATGAACAGTCCTGATGCCATGACTTAGAGGTGCAACCTGCGGGCTGCACGCCCAAGAAAGCCCAGTTCCTGCACACTCTGCCCGGCAACAACCGGCACGCGGGCCGAACGCCCACCCGGCAGGGTGATGGTCAGTTGACCGACTTCCTGCCCTTCCTGCACCGGAGCCCGCAACGGGGCATCGTAATCGAGCGCAATATGGGTGCCGTTACGCCAGCCATGTGGCAGCAGCAGTTTGAAATCCTGCCCGGCAACCAGCGGGACGGAGGGCGCAGTCCCCATCCACACAGGCACCTGGTCGAGCACCTCACCCTTGCGGACAATCTGTGCTGTTTCAAAATTGGCAAAGGCCCAGCCCATCAACCGCTCACCCTCGCGGCCACGCGCAGCGGCTGTGGGCAGGCCATTGATACCAAGGATAACACGTCGGCCATCCCGCGCGGAGGATGCGCACAGCCCGAAACCACCTGCGTCCGTGTGGCCAGTCTTAAGCCCGTCAGCCAGACCTTTGACAACCAGAGAGTTCCGGTTTTCCTGACGGATCTTGTTGAACACAAACTCTTTCTCGGAGAAAAAGTGATAGTATTCCGGGAAATCATGGATAAGGCGCAAAGCCAGATAGGCGACATCGCGCGCGGACATGTAGTGGTCTTCCGCAGGCCAGCCGGTCGCATTCATGAAATGCGATGACTTAAGCCCCAGCTTGGCGGCCGTATCGTTCATCAAAGCCACAAACTGTTCTTCAGACCCGGCAATGCCTTCGGCCAGAACAATACAGGCATCATTCCCCGACTGAATGACCATGCCCTGGATGAGGTCCTGCACAGGCACGCTCTGCCCCAGCGGCACAAACATCTTGGAGCCCTGCATACGCCAGGCGCGCTCGCTGACAGGCAAGGCCTGATCCAGCTTGAGCCGCCCTGCCCGCAGCATGCCAAAGGTGACATAGGCCGTCATCATCTTGGTCAGGGATGACGGCGGCATGCGCTCATCAGCCCTTTTATCCAGCAGGACAGCGCCACTATCGTAATCAAGCACACAGGCCCAGCGGGCGACCGTATCCAGCGGGCCAAGCGGAGTCATGCCCGGTGTTTCGGCTACACCCCCTGCCTGTGCAGCATCCGCCACAGGTGTTTTTGCGGATGCCGCATGCGCGTGTGAACGGGCCTGAGCGCCCGTTACCAAACCACCAGAGAAAAGGGCTGCGCCCCCAGCGAGTAAGAACCGTCGAGTCTGCAACTTTTTTCCCTATTCGACGACAAGGTGAGATCCGTTAAAGCCACTGGCCAGCGCCCTATGCAGGGCTGCGTCGGCCTCCTGTATTGTCACAAATGGTCCGTATCGGACAGCCCACATCATGCCATGGCCAGCCAGAACAGGCCGAATACCCGCCCCCTGACGGGCCGCCTGGGTCATGGCGGCGGTGCGGCTGGTGAAATCCATGGTTTCAACCCACAGCATGCCGGGGGCTGGCTGCCCCTGCCTGACTTCGACCGGCAGGTCGGCAACCAGCGCGCGCCTGTCAATCTGGGTCACTGGCGTTGAGCCAGCCACGGCTGCACCGACATGCCCGGCCTGTCCACCGGCCAGGTCAGCCTGCTGCACGGCCTCCAGCGGAGCCATGCTGATCTGGAGCATCGGCCCACCGGGCAGGTTTTCCGCCAGTTTACGGCTGGCCATTTCATCCTCGACAATACGCACCTGCACGGGGGCATCCCCAACACCAAGTAGCGTGGCCGCCTGCCGGGAAAGACCGATCAGACGCCCCGCCTGCCCCGGTCCTCTGTCGTTCAGGCGGATTGTAATTTCCCGCCCGTTTTCCAGGTTTGTTACCCGCACAATGGCTGGCAGTTGGAGGGTCGGGTGGCTACCGGTCATGGTGATGTCGCTCGACACCTCACCATCGGCAGTCAGTTCCCCTTTCTTCGCTTCCTGCCTGATCGCAACGCCTGTGCCTTGCCAGGAAAAATCCTCACGGGGGTAAAACCACTGCCCTCCGGCCTGCCATGCCTGCCCGACAACATAATGGGGGTCAGGCTGAACCTGCGGGGCCGGGGTGCAGGCCGCCACAGTCAGGCACCCCCATAAAACGGTCTTCTTCACGTTATTGCATCACCCAGCAGGCCGACGGCCAGCGCATAAAAATCCGATGGATTGTAGCGCCGTATCACATTGAAATTATGGTAAACAAGAAAAGCCTCGCCACCCGGACCATCTGGCCGGATTACGGCACCGTCCTGCTGCATGCTGGCAAAATGACCAGCCCGCGGCCGCACCCCCAACTGAGCCCACCACGACACGGGCTTTACTCGGCTCCGGCCAAGCTGATCCTGCGTCACACTGGCAGGCAGCACGACTTCCTCCCCCCAAGGTTGCCCCTGCTGCCAGCCACAGCGCGCCAGATAATTGGCGATGGAGGCAAAAACATCACCTTCATTATGCCAGATATCACTACGCCCACCCGCCGGGTAACTGGCTGCATAACGCAGGTAAGCACTGGGCATAAACTGGGGTTGGCCCATGGCCCCTGCATAGCTACCCAGCATCTGCACCGGCGCTATTGCCCCCTGATCAAGAATAACCAGCGATTTAAGCAGTTCCGAACGGAAAAAAGAGGATCGGCGACCATCATACGCCAGTGTCGCCAAGGCATCGATGACATGGAACGTACCCATATGCACGCCATACGCCGATTCCAGCCCCCATATCCCTGCTATCGCCCCTTTGCTGACACCATAGGTCGCGCTGATCGGGTCTAGCAGTTGGGTTCTGCCCGCCACGGCATCCAGACCATTGGCAATTTTTGTCTCGGTCAGGACCCTATCTTTGTATTGCGCCCAGGTCAGGGTAAATTCCGGCTGGTGCCTATCAGCTTTAAGCACCTTCGGGTTTGGCTCCACTGCCAGCGCAAGAGCGCTGCTCAGGGTTGCAGCCGACACACCCTGCGCCAGGGCTTCGCGCCGCACCCCGGCCAGAAACGCAGCATAGCTGCTGCCTCCCGCTCCGGGGCTACGGGCTGCAAGAGCCGGGGTTACAAAGGCGGCCAACCCGCCAGCAAGCAGTGTTCTTCGCAGCATGGGAATACGCCTGTCAGTCCGCCTGAATGAAGGCGACAGAATAGCGCGGAATATGTGTTCCGTCAGGCTACCGGGCATTTTATTTCCCGCAGCGTGTTCCCTTGACACACCCCGGACAAAAGAGCCTGCTTGCAGCCACACCCGCGCCACGGCCCGGGCCTGACGCGAAAGTACAGACCACGCCTTGCCTGACCTTTTTCTTGCACTGACCACCGCCAGCCCCGCGCTGCAGATGCTGCTGGTGATTGCCGCCACCTTTATACTCGAAGATGCCGCCACCATCATGACCGCCATACAGGTCAAGCTGCATGTTCTGGCCCCCATGACGGCTCTGGCCGCCCTGTATATTGGCATTGTCGTGGGGGATGTCGGGCTGTACGGCCTGGGCTATCTGGCCTCCCGCTGGCCCCCGGCACGCCGCTGGGTCAACATGCCAGCCGTGCATGAACAGCAGCAATGGCTATCACACAACCTGTTCCGTGTTGTTTTCATCAGCAGGTTCATTCCGGGCACCCGCCTGCCCCTTTATACGGCCTGCGGCTTTTTTAATGCCGGGCTGACGGCATTCACACTCGCGACCATTGCGGCCACACTCTTGTGGACAACCGCACTGTTTGCGCTGTCCCTCCATATTGGCATGTTCCTGCTCAACCACCTCGGCCCCTGGCGCTGGGTTGGCATCGGGGGCTTTATTCTGGCTATTTTCCTTATCGGGCGCGTACTGGCCCGCACCATGAAGCGTTGATAATGACACCCAGCAACACTCCCACAGCCCCTACCGATAGCGCACACCCTCTGTCCCTGTTTGAATTCTGGCCCGGCTGGATTTTCTATACACCCGTGGTGATCTACTGGATCCTGCTGGGCATTCGGTATGGGGATGTCACACTGCCCACGGCTGCCAACCCGCGCGTTGTCACCGGCGGACTGTGCGGGGAAAGCAAAAGCAGTATCCTGGACATGGCGGGAAGCTACGCATCACGCTGGATTGCCCCCTACACCACCTTTACTACCGGCCCGCAGGATGCCACCCAAGCACTGCAAGCCATACGGGAGCACGACCTGCACTTCCCCATCGTGCTCAAACCCGATGTTGGCTGCAATGGCACCGGGGTCAAACTTGTCCATTCAGAGCAGGAACTGACCCAGACGATCGCCACCTTTCCCCGTGGGGTCACGCTGATGCTGCAAAGGCTGATCCCATGGAAGGCAGAGGCCGGACTTTTCTACATTCGTGAAGCCGATGCTCCGCATGGATATCTGTCCTCCCTCACCTACAAGGACATTCCCACCCTGACCGGCAATGGGCACGACACTCTGCTCAGCCTTCTGCAGCAGGACACACGGACGGCCAAGGTCCTGCACATCTACACCCCCCGGCTTGCAAAACGCCTGAATGACATCCCGGCCAAAGGTGAAGAGATTGAGCTGGTTTTTACAGGCAACCACTGCAAAGGCGCCATTTTCCGCAATGGCATTGCTGACATCACGCCAGAGCTGACAGCCCGGATTGATGCGATCATGCAGGATATACCGGATTTTCACTTCGGGCGGATCGACGTCAAATTCCGCTCGGTTGAAGCCCTCCGCCGTGGCGAGGATTTTGAAATTATTGAAATCAACGGCGCAGGATCAGAGGCCACGCATATATGGGATGCTCGAACAACCCTGCGGGAAGCCTATGCCGCCCAGTTCCACCATTATGCCGCAAGCTTTCGCATCGGCGCGGCCAAGAAAGCCGCAGGCTGGAAACCGACAAGCCTGTGGCGGGGCATACGGCTGTGGCGGTGGCAGAAACGCCTGCTGGCCTCTTACCCGCTGAATGACTGACAAGGGCGGGCCAGAACCCGCCATATTTTTCAGGCCGCCAGATGCAGGGCCACAAAAGCTGCGGCACCAGCCACCATGCAATACCAGCCAAAGGGGGACAGTGCCCATTTGTCGTGGTTGCGGAAATAACGCATCAGAAACGCCGTGCTGGCCAACGCAGTCAGGCCGGACACCACGGCGGCAACCATGGCAATATGCATCTGCCCGGCATCCAGCGGCACGTGTCGCATTTTAAAGGCTTCTCTTACGGTTGCCGCAATAATGACCGGCTGCGCCATAAGGAAGGAAAAACGTGCCGCCGTATCATGGTGCAGGCCGCGCAGCAGACCACCGCAGATAGTCGCACCCGAGCGTGAAAAACCCGGGAAAAATGCAAGGCACTGGAACAGACCAACCACCACAGCATCCCGCAGGCTCAACCCGGCGATGCACCGTATCCCGGCCTCTCCCGCAAAGCCACGCAGGCGTTCGACAAGCAGCAGCAGCACACCGTTGAGGAACAGAAACACCGCGGCAGACGATGCCGATCCGAACATGGAACGTAGCAGATGCTCGAACAAACCACCCACCACAACTGCCGGAATGGTAGCCACAATCAGCAGTTTGAAAATATGGAAGCTTTCCGCCTGAATGCGCGCACCGAGCTTGCCGGAAGCCCCTTTGACCAATGAGGACCAGTCCTGCCAGAAAAAAATCAGCAGTGCGACAGAGGTGCCAAGGTGCAGCATGACCAGAAATGGCAGGAATGACGCATCATGCGGGTCGTACGACCAGTGCAGAATGGCTGGCAGGATAACGGCATGCCCCAGACTGCTAACCGGGAAAAGCTCTGTCGCCCCTTGCAGAAGCGCCATGACGAGTGCCTGAAAAAAAGACATATCCGCTATGATCCACACTAACCAAGACCCGCTGTAGTCCTTGCACCATGCATCCGTCAGCCGCAAGGATTTCATCCCTCCCGCTGGCATGATAGCGTGCCGCCAGACAGGGAGTAGACAGCGGATATGAGCAAACAAGGTCGGACAGGGGCATGTATTTTCAGCGGGCTGGTGCTGTTGGGCACAGCCGCCTTCGCCACATATGCCCTGGGCACACAAAAAGCCCCAGGCACAGCCAGTCAGGAACTGGCAGCCCGCTTTGTTTCAGCCAACGGCCTGTCCCGTGGGGCGGATGTTGATCTGGCCGGGGTGCGTGTTGGCCGGGTTACGTCTGTAAGCCTCGATCCGCAAAGCCAGATGGCTATTGTCCACTTTCGGCTCAATGCCAGCCTGCACATCCCGCAGGACAGCCTGTTGACCATTGGCAGCAGCACGCTGACAGCCGATAGCGCGCTGATGATTGAACCCGGACCCGGCGGCACCCCCGCCACACCAGGCACAGTCATGACCCATACGCTGGAGCCCACCAGTCTGGAGCAGCAGATCAGCAACTATATTTTTGGGGCAGGAAATCTGGGGCAATAACGCCAAGTCCCACCAGCCACTGAAAATTTTTGAAAAAATATCACTTAACGGATTGACGCCCCAGCCGGGAAAAGCTAAATCAGCGCCAACGACAGATGGCGGCGTAGCTCAGTGGTAGAGCAGGGGAATCATAATCCCTTGGTCGGAGGTTCAAATCCTTCCGCCGCTACCAGTTTTTCCCTGAAAAACTTGGATATCAGAAAAACTCCGAAAAGAAATTTTCGGAGCGTTTTTGTGTTTATAGCACTAGAAAAACAATACATGACCAGAAAACGCCTGCCTCATAACAAGGCAGGCGCTGACCGCTGACAGACTTACCCTTCAGACAGTTCCGGCTGAGGCTCGGCCCCGAGGTCACGGACTTCGATCTGATCGTCCTCCACATCCCCTTCCTGCTGACGATCATCCTCGTCCTCTGCCATCGTGGACGATGTGCGCTGCTGGCGCGCAGCTTGCCGCTCAGCCCGCTCCATCTGGCTTTGCTGGGCCGCCTGGGCCATCGCGTTCATAATGCGGAAATAATGCTCGGCATGCTGGAAGTAGGCTTCCGCTGCCACCCTGTCACCGCTGCCTGTCGCATCGCGACCGAGTTGGAGATATTTTTCAAAAAGCTGCTGGGCTGTCCCGCGGACACGCACATCCGGACCATGACTGTCAAAAACATGATTCCGGTTCATGGGAATCTGGCCGTTCAACTGGCGGGATGTTCCATTCCCGCCACCAGAACGATGATGTCTGGTCCGCATCCGTTTTACGTTCATGGGTTTACCACAGCGCTTTCCTGTTCATGGCACTTTGCATGAGGAAACAGTCCAAAATGAAAGGCATGTTCCTGAATGAAGGCCGAATTGTCTTTCGGAATGGGCTTTTTGAAAGACGGCTCCAAACAGCCATCAGATGAAAGGCCCTTACCGCTTGCCTTGGCGTGGCAGAAGTCGACGCTTTTGCCGCCAAAGGTATCAAGCCCGGTCACCCTACCAACAGAATCCAGCAAAGCCAACCAATTTTTTACACCACCCGGCGCAACACAACGACCCGTGAAATACCAGCAAGGTCTGGCACAACCGCCACAACCTGCAATCCGCCCGCCTGGGCGAGTGCCGTCAGGGCTTCGGCCTGCCCTATCCCGATTTCAAAAAAGGCCAGCCCGTCCTCATTCAACAGCGCAGGCAAACGGGAGCATAGGTCCCGATATGCATCCAACCCATCAGGCCCACCATCCAATGCTGTGCAGGGTTCATGCTCGCGCACCTCCGGCATCAAGTCCGCCAGATCTCTGGTCGGAATATAGGGGGGGTTGCTCAAGACAATATCGAACCTGACATTGGCCGCCAGTGCGTCAGACCAACGCCCCGCCAGGATATGAGCACGATCCCCCAGCGCACACTGCACGGCGTTTCCACGGGCCAGCACAGCCGCCTGAGGGTTGATATCAATACCAACCCCCCAGGCGTTGATATATTCAGCCAGCACAGCCAACAGAATACAGCCGGTGCCGGTGCCCAGATCCAGCACAGAAAGTGCTTTCTGCCTGTCAGGAACATGCTCCAGCACCGTGGCAATCAGAGTTTCCGTATCAGCCCTGGGCACAAGGCTGGCGGGAGAAACCTCCAGCTCCAATGTCCAGAAACCCTTGCGGCCTGTAATATAGGCAAATGGCTCATGACGGGCGCGGCGGGCCAGCAGCGTCAGGTAGCGCCCTGCCTCGACCTTATCCTGCCTGGACAAGGACAACATCTGCTCTGCCGAACGGCCCAACGCATGTTGCAGCAACAAACGTGCCTCCCGCCGAGGGGCTTCAATACCCGCCTGCTGAAGGACCTGCCCACCCAGTTGTAAAAGCTGTTCTATTGACTGACAGTCTTGAGTATCATCCGCCGCCATAACCCCTCCAACACTGCAACTATGTCTGTAATCCCATGCGTGCACCCTGGCATATCTTTTCGGCTCTGGCGTTGGCCCCCCTGCTTTTACTGGGGGTGGCCCCTTATGCCATGGCGGGACAATTTTCGGTCGTGGACGAAAAGGCCGATAGCGAAATTTCAGAAAATGCCCGGATCTACCTCGATGGCAGGCTGGTCGCCACATTCCGGCTGGATGACACAAAACGCAGCAAGGTTATCAAGGTGACAACACCTGTGGGCCGTATCGACCATTCCTATACTCTCTGCGGTGAAATCACCATTCGCACGCCTGAAGGCCGGGTCGAAACCCATGAGGTCAGCAGTGATGGCCTGCTGCACAATCCTGACGGGCACCGCCTCTACGCCATGGGAGCCGACGGCTTTACCGACTTTTTCCTGACCGACCCGGACTCACCCACAACAGCCGAGCATACGCCCGGCCATTCCGATGTCTGCGCTGCCCCCATCAGCTAGGCTACCCTGACCAACCCGGCCATTGCGGCCTGATGGCAAAATGGCCTGCCCTTCTGTCAGAACCCGGCCTCGGCCAGCAGGGCCGCCTGCTCTTCCTGCGTCAGGGCTTCCACAAAGTCATCAATCTCACCCAACATGACGCGGTCGATTTTATACAGGGTCAGGTTGATACGATGGTCCGTCACCCGCCCTTGCGGGAAATTATAGGTTCTGATGCGCTCGGAGCGATCACCCGTCCCCACCTGTGAGCGACGATGAGCCGCGCGGGAGGCATGAGCCTGCTCACGCTCACGCTCGTACAAGCGCGCACGCAGAATTTTCATGGCCTTGGCGCGGTTCTTATGCTGGCTTTTTTCTTCCTGCATGGACACGACAATGCCTGACGGCATGTGCGTAATCCGCACGGCACTTTCGGTCTTGTTCACGTGCTGACCGCCCGCGCCTGATGCCCTGAAGACATCAATCCTGAGGTCGGAGTCATCGATTGTGACATCAACCTCCTCCGCCTCTGGCAGCACGGCGACTGTCACCGTTGAGGTGTGAATACGGCCCTGACTTTCCGTTGCTGGCACACGCTGCACCCGGTGCACGCCCGATTCATACTTCAGGCAGGCAAACACCCCCCGCCCGTTGACTTCAGCAATGCCGCAGCGCAGGCCGCCTAGCTCGCTCTCGTCATAATCCATCAGCGAAAAGCGCCAGCCCTTGATTTCGGCATAGCGACGATACGCATCAAACAATTCAGCCGCAAAAAGAGCGGCCTCATCCCCACCCGCAGCAGGCCGCACTTCCAGGATTGCGCTGCGTTCATCCGCTGCATCCTTGGGTAGCATCGCCAGGCGAACGTCTTTCTGCAACTGTGGCAGACGCTCTTGCAGTTCTTCCAGCTCACTACTGGCCAGTTCCTGCATTTCCGGGTCGGACAGAAGCTGCTGGGCCTGAATTATGCCCTGCTCGGTCTCACGCAGGGCGTTAATACGGGCGACAACAGCTTCAAGCTCCGCGTATTCGCGCGAAGCCTGAATAAAGGCATCTCCACCCAGCCCACCGGCCAGCAGAGCCTCCAGTTCCAGCGCCCGGCTGACAATTTTATCCAGCCGTTCATCCAACGTCATGGCGCAAAAACAGTCCCGGCGTTGGACATCAGCGTGTCATGAGCAATTTCAGCTTCCTGCCCGCTTTCCATGCTTTTGACACGCACAACGCCCCGGGCCAGTTCATCCTCACCGACAAACACGACATGGCTGGCATTCTGCTTGCCTGCACGCTCCATCCGCTTCCGCAGGGAGCCTTTATAACCGATTTCCGTGCGGATACCCTGGCCACGCAGCCCCTGCAACAGCCCATACACAGCCGCATCTGCCGGGGCACCAACAGGCACCAGCACAACAGAACGGGGGGCGGCTGGCGCAGCCTCCAGCAGCATGGCCAGCCGTTCGACCCCTGCGGCCCAGCCAATAGCAGGCACATCAGGCCCGCCCATCTGGCTGACAAGCCCGTCATAACGGCCACCAGCCAGCACCGTACCCTGCGAGCCCAGGCGGTTGGTCACAAATTCAAACGTGGTGTGGTTGTAATAGTCCAGCCCACGCACAATGCTCGGGTTGACGACATAGTTGACCCCAAACACATCCAGCGTCCGGCGCAGTTCGGCCCAGAATGTGCGGGAGTGTTCTGTCAGATACGCATCCATCTTTGGGGCATCGGGCAACAGGGTTTTGTCGCCCGCATCCTTGCTGTCCAAAATCCGCAGCGGGTTTTTTTCAAGCCGTGTCAGGCTGTCCTGCGACAGAACAGATTTATGGGCAGAGAAATACTCCACCAGCGCCTGCCGCCACGCATCACGGCTTTCCGCATCGCCCAGCGTATTCAGCTCAAGCGTGACATGCTCGGCCACACCAAGAGCCTCCAGCACGGCAAAGCCCATGGCAATGGCTTCGGCATCCGCCAAAGGTTCGGCGGCCCCCAGAAGCTCTGCACCAATCTGGTGGAACTGGCGGTAACGCCCTTTCTGCGGGCGTTCATGCCGGAACATGGGGCCAGTATAAAACACCTTCTGCGGCAGGGACTGTGTGAGCGCATTTGTCACCAGCGCGCGGCAGATGGCCGCCGTCCCTTCGGGGCGCAGTGTCAGGCTTTCACCATCCCTGTCGCTGAAGGAATACATTTCCTTGGACACAACATCCGACGTATCACCCAGCGAGCGGGAAAAAACGCGTGTGTCTTCAAAAATCGGCGTTGACCATTCTTCAAAACCGTAAAGCCCGGCCACATGCCGTGCGGTATTCACCACCCGCGTATGGCGGCGCTGCTCCTCACCAATAAGATCGTGCGTTCCTCTTACGGGCTGAATACTGCTCACGGCCTGTCCTGTTCTGGTCGGCATTCTCCCTCATCACAGAAGGAAAACTGCCCTGTTTTTCTAAAATGAGGGGATGATGCCTGCTTCTGCCCCAACCACTACTCTGGTCGAGGCAGAACGTCAGACATTCAGTTGGCGGATGCCATGTCAGGCAGCGCCTGGGCTTCGCCCTGCAGCTTGGCTGCGGCTTCTTCCGCCTCAATGGCGGCTACGCGCTGTTCAACCAGATCCACGACGTGGCTGATCATGTCACCAGCGGCAATGGTGTGGTCCTGCTTGCCTGCGGCATACACCATGTGGCGGCCAGAGCCACCACCCGTCACACCCAAGTCTGTCAGCAGGGCCTCACCCGGACCGTTCACCACGCAGCCGATGATCGACAGGGTCAGCGGGGTCTTGATATGGGCCAGGCGATCTTCCAGCGTCTGCACGGTTTCGATCACGTTAAAGCCCTGTCGCGCACAGGACGGGCAGGAAATGATCTTGACCCCACGATGGCGCAGCCCCAGGGATTTTAGGATATCCCAGCCAACCAGCACTTCTTCTTCCGGCGCGGCGGAAAGGGAGACACGCATGGTATCACCAATCCCAGCCCACAGCAGGTTGCCAAGCCCAATGGATGACTTGACCGTGCCTGCGCGCTTGCTGCCAGCCTCGGTAATGCCAATGTGCAGCGGGTAATCGCAGGCATCAGCCAACTGCTGGTATGCCGCAACAGCCATGAACACGTCCGACGCCTTCACGCTGATCTTGAATTCACGGAAGTCATGATCTTCAAGAATTTTTGCGTGTTCCAGAGCACTTTCAACCAGTGCTTCGGGGTTAGGTTCGCCGTATTTTTCAAGCAGATGCTTTTCAAGCGACCCGGCATTCACACCAATACGGATGGAACAGCCATAATCCTTGGCGGCTTTCACCACCTCGCGCACACGCTCCGGGCTACCGATGTTGCCGGGGTTGATACGCAGGCACGCCGCACCAGCCTGTGCAGCCTCAATCGCGCGCTTGTAGTGGAAGTGGATATCCGCAACGATTGGCACGTTCACTTCGCGAACGATCTCGGCCAGCGCTGCCGTGCTTTCTTCATCCGGACAGGAAACGCGGACGATATCGACCCCGGCCACCTCTGCACGGCGGATCTGCTCGATTGTCGCCTTGGCGTCGCTCGTCAGAGTGTTGGTCATGGTCTGGATGGAAATAGGGGCATCCCCACCGACGGCGACCTTGCCGACATGGATCTGCCGGGATTTCCGACGCTCAATATACTGGTAAGGCCGGTAGCCGCTCATCTTGCATCCTTTTGTCGAAACGACAGTTGCCGGGCACAACCGTTTTCGGCGGCACGGCATGCCCTTGAGGTTGAAAGTTGTCCTGCCAAAGCCAGAGCGACCTGACTACCCGCAAAGGATGGAACAAGCCATGTCACTGTGCGCCCATCCCCCTAAGCTGGCGGGCATTCAGGTCATCTGCGCTGGGCTCTGGCTGTTTTGGCGCTTTGTCCGCTCGCGCGGGCTGGCGCGGCTTAACAGAACCAGACTGCCCGTTGGCAGAAGGCACAACTGCCGCCACATCAGGGACCGAGGCATCGGCTTTTGTCTTCACTAGCACAGGTGCGTCCTGCCCACCACCCACGGAACCATCACGCACGGTCTGGGCAGTCAGCGCGATGTTCCTGCGTACGGCACCATTGCGGCCCAGTGGCTGGGTTGTCAGACCATCGGCCACAAGCACCACGCCCCCGGCATTGCCGACGGTCAGGCTATATGGCCCATTATCCGCAGGGACCGACCAGTCATCACCCGCATGCAGGACGTGGTCATACACCACTTTCCCCTGCCCGTCCTTGACCTGCACCCAGCTTGTCCCCTGCGCCTTGAGCACAATCTGGGCATCCTGCCCGACTGGCGCTGGAGGAGGTACATCCGCACTTGGGGTCACCTCTGCCGGGACTGGACCGGGTTGGACAAATGACGGTGCCGCCGGACCTGCCCCTGCGACAGCAGGCGCTTCAGCCTCAGTTGCAACCAGAGGTGCGGGTATTTCAGGCTTCGGCAACGGCTGCGGCCCTGCCTTTTCAGGCAGGATGGAAGCCACCTGTGGTGATGGCGCGTTATGCCCCGTCTCACCAGGCATCAGGCTGGCCACAGAGGGCACATGCTCTGGCACGGGTGGGGTATGCCCGACAAAATAATACCAGCCCACATAGCTGGCCACGACGACTGCCAGCCCCAGTGAAATAGACACCGCAGGGGTCAGGCGGCGGTCGGGCGGTGGGTCTGGAAAGTCCAGAACCGGCTTGTGTATGGTGTTGCGGCTTTCCTGCCGGTAACGCCCCACAAGCACGGAAGCATCAAAACCCAGCGCCTGCGCGTATGTACGCAGGAAGCCCAGGGTATAGACCTCGGCTGGAAGTACGCTGGATTTACCTGTTTCCAGCGCATCAATATACAAGTCACGGATACGCAGCCATGTGGCTACATCGTGCACTGACCAGCCAAGCTGTTCGCGGCGCCTACGCAAAGCCTCACCCACACCCAGCGCCGCCACGTCGGGTAAAGGCAACTGCGGGGCGTTCTGCCCCGGCTCGGCTCCGTGGGCGTTTTCAGCCATCAGCATCCATACGTCGTTGTTGACGGACCAGAGCTACCACGGCCTGATCAATCAGGTCAGCAATAATCTGCGCCACAGGCTGAACCGAACCAACCATGCCCACGGACTGACCCGCCATGACGGAGCCGCGCTCGACATCGCCATCAATCACGGCGCGGCGCAATGCCCCGGCCCAGAAATGTTCGATATCAAGCTGGGCTTCCTCACGCGTGAGTTCCCCGCCCTGAAAGCGACGGATAACCTCGGCCTGATGGGCCACAAACTCGCGCCCCCCGGCATTGCTCAGTGCCCGAACGGGAATAACGGGAAAACGCTCGTCCAACTGCACCGATGTGACGGCATCGCGGGCGGCGGCCCGGACAAATGCCTTCTTGAAATTCTCGTGTGCAATGCTTTCTGCCGCTGCGGCAAAGCGCGTCCCGAACTGACCGCCTGCTGCCCCCTGCTCCAGATAGGACAGCAGGGCATCCCCACGACCAAGCCCACCAGCCACAAATACGGGCACATTCTGGATATGGGGCAGAATTTCCTGCGCCAGCACCGTCAGAGAGACCGGACCAATATGACCACCAGCTTCGGCCCCCTCGATCACAAGGGCATCCACCCCCATGCGAACGAGCCGTTTGGCCAGCACAAAGGCCGGAGCAAAGGCGATAACCTTGGCCCCACCGTCCTTGATGCGCTTGATGGCGGCACCGGGGGGGATACCCCCTGCCAGCACGATATGCCCAACACCAGCCTGAAGGCAGACCTCAACCAGTTCATCAAGCTGCGGGTGCATCGTGATCAGGTTGACGCCAAAGGGGCGGTCCGTCATGGCGCGGGTCGCGGCGATTTCTTCCGCCAGACGCGCAGGCTCCATGGCCCCACAGGCGATAACACCAAACCCACCCGCGTTGGAGATGGCCGACACAAGGTGCCGCTCACTCAGCCAGGACATGGCTCCGCCCAGAATGGCGTAAGGTGTGCCAAGAAATTCAGCCCCCTTCTGCCACAGCCGGTCGAGCGCACGCCGGGCGCGCTGGCGTTCAGCCTCTGTCGGGGCTTCGGTTTGCTCGGGTGCCAGAACCTCAGACATCATCCAGCCCATATGCTGTATGCAGCGCCCGGACAGCAAGTTCCGCATAGTCAGCCGCAACCAGCACCGACACCTTGATCTCGCTGGTGGAAATCGCCTGGATGTTGATGGAACGCTCGGACAGTGTGCGGAACATCGTGCTGGCAACACCTGCGTGCGAGCGCATGCCTGTGCCAACAACACTGACCTTAACAATATCCGGGTCTGTCGCCACTTCTTCGTACTGCACGGCTTGCCGCACGCTTTCCAGCACGCTGATAGCCCGCGGTAGGTCGGTCTTGCTGGTGGTGAAGGTCATATTGGTGGTGCCGTCAGCACCCGTGCTCTGGACAATCATGTCCACATTCACGTTGGCTTCGCTCAGCGGGCCAAAAATGGCGGCGGCAATGCCCGGCCGGTCAGGGATACGCCGGATCGACACCTTGGCTTCGTCACGGGAATAGGCGATGCCGGTAACCAGTTTTTTTTCCACGATTTCGTCCTCATCCACCACCAGAGATCCGGGCAACTGCCCTTCCATCACCGCCGGGCCATCCATAAAGCTGGACAGCACCTGCACACGCACACCCGCGCGCATGGCCAGCCCCACGCTCCGTGTCTGCAAGACCTTGGCACCGACCGATGCCAGTTCCAGCATTTCCTCGTACGTTACCTTGTCGAGCTTGCGGGCCTTGGAAACAATCCGGGGGTCTGTCGTGTATATGCCGTCCACATCCGTGTAGATGTCGCAGCGGTCGGCCTTGATGGCCGCAGCCAGCGCAACCGCCGACGTATCAGACCCACCCCGCCCCAAGGTCGAAACCCGCTCGTCCGGCGCAACACCCTGAAAGCCTGCAACCACGGGCACAATGCCTTCGGCCATGCAGCCCAGCAGACGGGTGCCGTCGATTGTGTCCAGACTGGCTTTGCCATGCAGCGAATCCGTGCGGATCGGCACCTGCCACCCGGCGAATGAGCGCGAAGGCACACCCAGCGCCTGCAAGGCAATGGCCAGCAGCCCACTGGTAACCTGCTCACCCGTGGCAACAATCGAATCGTATTCCATCGGATCATGCAGAGGGGACAGCGCCTGACAGTACCCCACCAGGCGGTTGGTTTCCCCCGCCATGGCCGAAACCACCACCAGCACATCGCAGCCCGCGTCTTTCTGTTTCTTGACGCGTTGGGCAACCGCCCTGATACGGTCGAGATCCCCCACGGATGTCCCGCCGAATTTCATGACAATCCGGGGTGTGGAACCGGACATAGCTTTATTCTCCACCAGACACGCCGCAAAAAATACTGTCCGCTCTGCTTTCTTCCTGATGTGACGGGGAAGAAAAGGCACATCGGAACAGTTGCACAGCTTTACAAGGCGCGTCACATAACCTTCCCGGCCCCCTTTCGTCCAGCGGGGAGACCAGCAGGAAAGGAATTTGTTGCATGAACGCCACCAACAGCCAGCCAGTCTCATCGGTCTCGGACGAGGAAATCACCCGTTTCAGTGCACTGGCGGAGCAATGGTGGGACCCCAGCGGCCCCATGCGCCCACTGCATGCCATGAATACGCTGCGTATTGCCTGGGCAGCACGCCACCTGCCTTTGCGCGGCGCGACCGCACGCAGGGCCAGAGTGCTCGATATCGGCTGCGGCGCGGGCATTGCGAGCGAGGCTCTGGCCAAGGAAGGATACGATGTGCTGGGGCTTGATGCCTCAGCCAACGGTATTGCTGCCGCACGCGCCCATCTGGACAGCACGCCCCTGCCCGCCACCGCAGGCCCGCTGGAATACCGCTGTGGCAGTGCCGAAACCCTTGTGGAAGAGCGGCAGACTTTTGATGCTGTCGTGGCGTTTGAGATTATCGAACATGTGACCGACCCCGCGCAGTTCACCCACATGCTGGCCCAACTGGTGCGCCCAGGCGGCACGGTTGTGATTTCCACCATGAACCGCACGCTGCGATCCTTCGCGGTTGGCAAAGTCGGAGCCGAATATCTGCTGAGGCTTCTGCCTGTTGGCACGCATGACTGGCGCAAGTTCATCCGCCCGTCGGAACTGGCCCAGTATGCGCGGGCTGCCGGACTACACACAACCGCCATCGCGGGCATGGCCCCAAGCCCCAGTGGCTGGAAGGAAAGCCGCGACATGGGGATCAATTACATCGCGGCTTTTCGGAAAGACTGACACGCAGGCACCCGGCTACAGCCGGGTTTGCCGCGGGCTCTGTCAGGGCATTTTGCACATCGGCCCCATGGGGCCACCGGTATAGCGGGTCCATGTCTGGGTTTCCCCAAAAATGGGCAGGCCGAGATAGCCCCGCAGTTTGAGAACATCAGGCTTGGGCGACCAGATCTGGGCATTGTAAACATGCCCGCTGTCCGGGTCGAGAATATGCCCACCCAGACGCCCGCTATCGCCCGACAGAGGCCTAAAATCCGTCAACATGCGGATATTACATTCCGGACGGCCATCATACCCATGGGGAATATCGGTGCCATCGTAACGCATGCCTACCAGCGTGCCGCAGACCGTATCTCCACAGCGCTCAACCTTGAACACACCATCGTGGTCCTGACTGAGCCAATAGCCCATCAGGGCCTCACCCGCCGCCGCACGCGCCTGCCCTGCCCCGGTCAACCCCGCAGCCAGGCAAAGCCCCAACACACCAACACGGACAAAACTGGTCAAACCCGCCATACGTCCATTCTCCCTTGGGATTATGTTCATGCGTATTTCCGCTCACAGGGCACGGTAGCTGGTTTAAAAGGCCTTAGCCATCCGCCTTGCGTACCCAGGGCACGGTATGGAATTCAACACCTTCATCTTCCAGAAGTTCACGGTCACTGCTGGTCATATCACCATATATGCCGCGCTGGGGAGCTTCGCCATGGTGCATGCGCAATGCCTCATCCGCAAAATTGCGCCCGACATTTTCGCAATTTTCTTCAATAGCCTCACGCACACGGCGCATGGCCCCCAACATAGCATCGGGCACCACAGTCTGAGCTTGCGGTGCAACTCCTGCCGCAGCAACTGGCACGGAGGCCTCTGGCTGCTGGGGGGCCGAGGCGGGTGGCTTGCGTCCACCTTTGACAATGGCCGGAGCCATCGGAGCCTGCTCGACCCTGGCTGACCCGCAATCGGGGCAGGACAGCAGCCCCCCTTCACGCAGGCGCGCAAAGGTGGCGCTATCCCTGTACCAGCCCTCAAACTCATGCCCGGCAGCACAGTGCAGGCGATAACAGATCATTCCTTTCCGCCCTTTCGCTGGCTGTCAGGCATTGTGTCAGCCAAGGCCAAGTTTGGCATCAAGCTGCCCCTGACGCTCCAGAGCCATCAGGTCATCACACCCACCAATAAGCTGGCCGTCGACAAAAACCTGCGGAACTGTTGTCCGCCCCCCTGAACGCTCGATAGATTCCTCTCGTTCCTTGGTACCTCTGGGAGCATTGATTTCCTTGAAATCAACCTTCTTGCTTTCCAGCAGGCCAACAGCCCGAATGCAGTATGGGCAACCCGGCTGCGTATAAATTTCGATCTGCGGCATTCCATGTCTCCTGTTGGTTTGTTCTGGCGTAAAATAAGCTCTCAGCCCGGCAGGCCATACCCACCTGAGCAGCCTTTATGACTTTCTGAAACAGCCTCTTACATATGGGAAGCAGGCTTTGGCATATCCAGCAGGCTTATATCAACTTCCTCCCGCGCGGGAACAACTGCCGCGACGAGAAGGTCAACGCGGGCAGCCCCTGCCTGCTGCAAGGCCGCCACACAGGCCGTCGCGGTCGCCCCTGTGGTCAGCAGGTCATCAACAAGCACCACATGCCTGCCTGCAATCTGGTTGCGGCGGGTTGCCCGCACAGTCATGGCATGCTCAACCTCCACCCAGCGCGCCTCGCGCGAGAAACGGGCGAGGCTGGCTGTCGCCCGCTGCCTGACCAGGGCATCTGGCACATGCTCAAATCCGCCACGACGCGCTATGTGCGCGGCCAGCAAGGCCGCCTGATTATACCCACGCCGCAACAGCCGCCACCTATGCACGGGCACCGGTACCAGCAGCACACCGGGCCTGAGCATATCCGCCCCTGCATGCACCATGCGCTGCCCCAGAAAGGCAGCGTTTTCCAGCCGGTCAGCATATTTGAGCTGCAAGACCAGACTGCGGATAACCGGCGTGTAAACAAAAGCCGCCCGTGCCTGCCCCCAGAGCGGAGGATGGCGCTCGCACGCAGGGCAACACCCCCCATCCCCCAACATCGCCTGCGACACTTGTGGCGTTGCACACGTGCGGCAAAAAGGCTGTACCACAGGCTGTGACTGCACCAGACACGGCCCACACAGCAGGCCCGCCTGTGTGACATCTGCCCCGCAGGACAGGCAGGACGGTGGGTAGAGTAAATCCAGCAGGGCGTGCCAGACCCGCCTGAACATGGCGGGTCTGGTCATACCCTTCCCACCCATCCAGCGCTTGGCAAACCTCGTAGAAACGCGCACATCATGACCTCATGACTGTACCGGATATCTTCGATTTCAAAGCTGTACGCCGCCATCGTAATCGTGCCGCACGGCTCCAGCATACCGTAACGCCGATTCTGGATGCAGCCGCTGGCATTCTGCTTGATCGACTGGATGATGTTGCCCGGCAATTTACCTCTGCGCTGGATATTGGCGGGCGCGGCCTGATTGCCACTGCACTGGCAGAGCGAAACATTCCTGTTGTGTCCCTTGATAGCGCACCCGATCAGGCAAGGCAGGCTCCGCCACCCGCCCTCTGCGCTGACATGGATACACTCCCCTTTGCACCCCATAGCTTTGATCTGGTCATTGCCAATCTGGCCCTGCACTGGGTGAACGACTTACCGGGAATTTTCAGCCAGATCCGCCATGCTCTACGGCCCGATGGGCTGTTTCTGGCCAGCATGCCCATACTGCCCACCTTGCGGCCCCTGCGGAACGCACTGGACAATGCTGAACTGGCTTTGTGTGATGGGGTTTCCCCCCGCGTTTCACCCCTCCCGACCCAGCAGAGCTGTGTGACCCTGCTCCAACGGGCGGGCTTCGCGCTCCCTGTGGTTGACCACGAAAGCCTGGACCTGCGCTACCGCTCACTCCGGGCCCTGATGGCGGACCTGCGGGCTGCGGGTGAAAACAACGCCCTGACCCTGCGTACACGCACGACAGCGCCCCGCATGCTGTTTGCTGCTGCCGCAGCAGAGCTGGAAAGCAACGCAGAAGGCCACTTTGCCATGCCCCTGCATATGGCCATTCTGTCAGGCTGGGCCCCTGACCCATCACAGCCCAAAGCGGCCACACCGGGGCAGTTTGACACAAACCTGAACGATGTTTTTACCCCAACGTCACCGAAGGGATAAAAACGCTCCGCCCCGTCATGGCTGACAGGGCGAAGCCTTGGACTTAGTGGCCTGCGTTATTGCCTGAAAAGTCAGGCTTTTCCAGACCGGACTGCTCCAGCTGGGCCACCAGCGCAGCCTTCAAGCGGTCAAGCCCGGCAGCATCGCGGCCTTCCGCACGGGCCACCAGCACGGCCTGCGTGTTGGACGCACGCAGCAGCCACCAGCCATCGGCTGTGTTGACGCGCACACCATCAATACCGGAGACATCCGCCCCCTCCGCCTTGAGGCGGGCCGCCACTTCCTCGATCACTTCAAACTTGCGGCGGTCATCGCAATTAAAGCGGACCTCCGGGGTGGAAATGGTCAACGGCAGGGCCTCGCGGAACACCGACAGAGGTTCATCCATCCGTGCGACAATACCCAGGGCGCGAACGCCTGCGTACAGGGCATCATCAAACCCGTACCACTTGTCAGCGAAGAAGATGTGGCCGGACATTTCGCCCGCAAGAGGAGAGCCCGTTTCCGCCATCTTGGATTTGATGAGGGAGTGGCCGGTACGCCACATCAGCGGCTTGCCGCCTGCGCGTGCCACTTCATCAAACAGCACCTGGCTGGCTTTGACGTCGGCAATAATGGTGGCACCAGGGTGGGTCTTGAGCACATCACGCGCAAGAAGGACCAGAATCTGATCCCCCCACAGGATCTCGCCCTGATTGTCCACAATACCGATACGGTCGGCATCACCATCAAAGGCAATACCAAGATCAGCACCGTTATCACGCACAACGCTGATAAGCTGCTCGAGGTTCTTGGCAACCGTGGGGTCGGGGTGGTGGGCCGGGAATGTGCCGTCAATCTTGGCATTGAGCACAATATGCTCGCCCGGCAGCAGTGCCACCAGATCTTCCAGCACCTCACCAGCCGAGCTATTGCCGTTGTCCCAGACGATCTTGAGCTTGCGCTCGCCGCCGTCATAGTCACGGACCAGACGCTGAACATACTCTTCGCGCAGGTCAACTTCCCGCACGCTGCCTTTTTCCAGCGTGACAACGTCACCCTTGGCAGCAAGCTCACCCAGTTCGCGAATCTGCTCACCAAAGAAGGGCTTGCCCGCCAGCATCATCTTGAAGCCGTTATAGTCCGGCGGGTTATGGCTGCCCGTGACCATAATGGCCCCATCGGCCTTCAGCGCGGATGAGGCGTAATACAGCATGGGCGTGGGGCCACGGCCAACCCGCACAACCTCCAGCCCACACTCAGCAACACCCTGAACCAGAGCTTCTTCCAGCATGGGGGAAGACAGGCGACCATCATAGCCGACCACAACAAGCTTGCCGTTGTTGCGACGCACTAGACTGCCAAACGTACGCCCGATGGCAAAGGCATCCTCAGCGCTGAGGGTTTTGCCAACAATCCCGCGGATATCATATTCACGCAGGCTGGTCGGATCGAAATTATGAGAAAACGACATTTATATTACCCAACGTAACGCTTGAGGAATTCCCGGACGCCATCAGCCAGTTCGGGGCGTTCGAGGGCAAAGGCGATCTGGGCTTCAAGGAAGCCAAGCTTGTCGCCGCAGTCATACCGTGTGCCTTCGTAGCGCACGCCGTGGAAGGGCACATGCCCGATCATCTTGGCCATGGCATCGGTCAGCTGCACTTCACCACCCGCGCCGCGTTCAAGCTTGCCCAGATGGGGCATGATGTCGGCTGTCAGGATATAGCGGCCAATGATCGACAGGTTGGAGGGGGCGTCTTCCGGCTTGGGTTTTTCAACCAGCCCCTTGACCTCAACCAGGTGGCCGTTGTCCGACCCGACATCCAGAATACCGTAACGGCTGGTATGCTCACGCGGCACTTCCGAGACCGCCACAACGTTGCCGCCCGTCTCGTTATAAGCATCCACCAACTGCTTGAGGCAGCCAACGGGGGCGCGCACCATGTCGTCAGGCAGCAGGATGGCAAAGGGATCGTTGCCGATAAATGTACGCGCGCACCAGATCGCATGGCCAAGGCCCAGCGGCTCCTGCTGCCGCACGGCAATGAGCGACCCGGCCTTGATGGCGCTGGGGGCCAGCGCGTTCAGGCAGTCGGTCTTGTTCCGTTCCTTGAGGGTGCTTTCCAGTTCATAGGCAATATCAAAATAGTCGATCAGGGAATCCTTGCCACGGCCTGTAATCAGGCAGAATTCCTCAATCCCCGCGGCGCGCGCCTCGTCAATGGCATACTGGATCAGCGGCTTGTCAACGACAGGCAGCATTTCCTTGGGCATGGCCTTGGTCGCCGGCAAAAAGCGCGTTCCCAATCCGGCGACAGGGAGGACTGCTTTACGTAAAGGCTTGGGGCTAGACACGAATGCAACACCTTAAAAAATCAAGTTGAACATATTTCCGAACCGGCCCGCAGCTTATGCAATCCGATTCATCGTCATGGGCAGGGGCGTAGCCGGTGCCTCTGGCAACAGTAACGCCATACCCCACCCCCATGACGCCTTGGGGCTTTTCAAAAATCATCAAACCTGGCGCGGTGGTGGTGTGTGCCTATGGTTTTTCCATCCGGCACACCCTCTACCCGTTCCTGCCTGCGAATGCCTGAATCAGCCCTGTAACTTTCTGACACATCTCCCGCCGTGAAGACATTTCCAATTACCGGGAAAGATTTGTCATGATTGTGACAACAGCAGCACAAAAATGGGAAAAGGCCAACAGGGGCCAAAAAAACACCAAAAGCGGCATGGTCCCATGGGTTTCCATGGGGCTATACCGTTTATGGCAATACTATTTTTAGAAAAAATGGTGCGGTCGAGAAGACTCGAACTTCCACGAGGTTTCCCCCACAAGCACCTCAAGCTTGCGCGTCTACCATTCCGCCACGACCGCACGTGACAACAGGTACCAAAAAGGCGATACCGTGTGGTGAGAAGCCTATAACCGAACAACAGACAGGCGGCAATGACCAAAGACCAAATTTTGTGGGAAATAAGCAAAAAAGAAGTTTCCTACCCACAAGCCCTCGCCCGGATGGAGCAGATCGCGCGCGATATTCGCGCCCAGACTGCTCAGGAACGGATATGGCTGCTGGAACACCCGCCACTCTACACATCTGGCACATCATCGCGGGAGGAAGACCTGTTCAACCCCGCAGGATACCCAACGTATCATGCAGGCCGGGGTGGGCAGTGGACGTACCATGGACCGGGGCAGCGCACGGCCTATGCCATGCTTGACCTCAACCAACCCCATGGAGACCTGCCCGCCAAGGACCTGCGTGCCTATGTGCAGGCGCTGGAACGCTGGATCATAACGGCACTGGCGCAGTTTGGCGTGACGGGGGAAGTGCGCGAGGGCCGTGTCGGCGTGTGGGTTGCAAACCCCACAACCGGTCAGGAAGAAAAAATCGCCGCCATTGGTGTGCGGGTTTCCCGCTGGGTCAGTTGGCATGGGGTAGCGATCAATGTGAACCCACGCCTGTCCGACTTTGAAGGAATCGTCCCCTGCGGCATCAGGGACTACGGCGTGACCAGCCTGCACAAGCTGGGCCTGCGCACCACCATGGCGGAACTGGACGCCGCACTTGTGGCGTCATGGCGCACTGTTTTTGGCAGCACGCCCTCAGCCTTGCAGGAAGTGGCCGTTACGGCGCTTCAAGATCAATCAGCGTAACTCTGCGACGCTCATCCACAATGCGGGCCTCATAAAGGCTCAGATGGCCCGCCACCGTTCTGAAACGCAACGTCACCAACCCTTGGGAAGGATTGTCGGTGCGGGTCAGCGACAGTTGCAGCAGGCCATCCGCCCCATGCTGGACGTCCGTCACCGTTACAGGCCCCGACAGCCGCATGGGGTTGTCCAGCAGGAGCCCAAGCGGGTTGTGCGCCAACCCCAGATGGGTCTCCGCCCCGGTCTGGCTGTCGGTAAAGACAGCATGCCGCCCCTGCGCTGTCAGGTCCATCACATGGGGCTGGGTAAAGTGCATGGACAATGCGCCGGGGTGATAGCTCAGCGTGCCCGCCCCGCGTGCGCCATCTGGCCATGCCTGCACAAAAGGCACCGATTCCAGGTCAACAGTCTGGAAATATCCTTCCACCTGATGAACCGCCGCCCTGTCGGACGGGCTCTGCCCCCCCTCCGGCGTGGCACAGGCTGCCAGCACGAAGGGCAGGACAAACGCCAGTGCCCGCATAACCGGGACTCGGGCTGTCATGCCAGTTGCCCTTCCTCGTCCGGGGTGCGCAGTGTCAGCGCCAGAGCGTGCAGGCCGCTGGCCAGTTCATCTGCCAGAGCGTCATGCACCATGCGCGAGCGGGCAACGCGGTTCACCCCTGCAAACGCCTGGGACACCACATGCACACGCAAATGGGTTTCCGTCGCGCCAGCCTCCGGGCCGCGCACCATGGCCTTGTGGTGGGCGTGTCGGTGGCTGTCGTCTTGGATGTCGAGCCTTTGCGGATGAAGCAGCGCCACGAGCGTTGCCCTGACCCGCGCAACACGCGGCCCCTCGTTACCAGAGGGGGATACTGACTCAGGAAGAGCGGTCATGCAGTGTTAACCTCTTGCGACTGACGCGTTTGCAACGCAAATAACAGGAAATGACGAAGCGAAGGAACACCCGCCCCCGCGCATTCGATCCGGACCCAAACGCGCCGGAACGCTGCTGCGACATGCCTGGCTGTGAAAAAGCGGCCGGATACCGCGCGCCCCGCTCCCGCGATACGCTGAACCAGTATTACTGGTTCTGTCTGGAGCACGTACGCGACTATAATGCACGGTGGGATTACTACAAAGGCATGAGCCCCGGCCAGATTGAGGCGCATCTGCGCGCCGACACAAGCTGGGACCGGCCAACATGGACATTCGGGCAGGCAGGCACGACCTCCACCCGCCGCGCCACCCCGCAGGAAGAGGATATCCTTGACCCGCTGGACATTCTTGGCACCCACCGCCGCGCGCGGGCCGAGCGCGCGCGTGCACAGGCGCAGGACACCCCCAGCGCCCCCATGGCCCTGCGCGAACCTTTGGCCGTACTGGGGCTGGCGTGGCCTGTTTCTCTGGAAGATGCAAAAACGCAGTACCGCGTCCTGGCCCGCAAGCACCACCCTGACACCAACAACGGTGACCGGCAGGCGGAAGAGCGCCTCAAACGCATCAACGTCGCTTTCACGATCGTGAAAACCCATCTTCTTGCGGAAGACCTCGAAAAAACCGCCTGAGCATGTATCATCATGGCTGAGACCATGATGGATAACGCGGCTTTCCCGACCACCCAGAACAGACGGACGACCATGACTGACACCACATCCGAGGCACCCGCCAGCAACCTGCCCCCCATTGCAGCCATTGCGGCCCCAGACCTGCAGGTTTCGGCCCGCGAGGTGTTTGGCATCGACTCCGACATGGTGGTTCCGGCTTTTTCCACCCGCACCGACCATGTGCCCGTAATCGATCCGACCTATCTGTTCGACCACGACACCACACTGGCCATTCTGGCAGGCTTTACGTACAACCGCCGCGTGATGGTGCAGGGCTTTCACGGCACGGGCAAATCCTCCCACGTGGAGCAGATTGCCGCACGGCTGAACTGGCCGTGTATCCGCATCAATCTGGACAGCCACGTGTCACGCATAGACCTGATCGGCAAGGACGCCATTGTCGTGCAGGATGGCCAGCAGGTGACCGAATTTCAGGAAGGGCTGCTGCCCTGGTGCCTGCAACGCCCCTGCGCCCTGGTGTTTGATGAGTACGATGCCGGTCGCCCGGATGTCATGTTCGTCATCCAGCGTATTCTGGAAGTGGAAGGCAAGCTGACCCTGCTGGACCAGAACCGGGTTATTACCCCTCACCCGTGGTTCCGCCTGTTTGCCACCGCCAACACCGTGGGCCTGGGTGACACGACCGGCCTGTACCACGGCACACAGCAGATCAACCAGGGCCAGATGGACCGCTGGAGCATTGTCACGTCGCTCAACTACCTGCCCCATCAGCAGGAAGTCGGCATTGTCTGTTCGCGCCTTGGCATCAGCCCCCAGGACAAGGCTGAATACGAAAAAATCAACAACATGGTGGCACTGGCAGCCCTGACCCGGACCGGGTTCATGGCGGGTGATCTGTCCACGGTCATGTCTCCGCGTTCGGTCATCGCCTGGGCGGAAAACGACCGTATCTTCAAGGATACGGCTTTTGCGTTCCGCCTGACCTTCCTCAACAAATGTGACGAGGCAGAACGCGGCATGGTGGCGGAATATTATCAACGCTGCTTCAACACCAGCCCATTGCCAGGCCGCACTGCCTGAACACCAGCACAGCGGAGGCCCCATGGCTGAGCAGACAAAAGGACCAGCCGATACCGGCCCCCGCCTGTCGCGGGAGGAGGCTGAAAAGAGGGCTGACACCTTCCGGCAGGCCACCGCCGCCACACTCCGGGCCATGGGGGGGCAGCGGGAAGCTGATGTGTCCTTTCACAGCGGCAACATGCCGCTGGCCCCGCTCAGCCTAGGCGGCAAGATACGGCTGCAAACCCCGACCCTTGCGCTCAATGATGAGGAACGGCAACGCCTGCGCGGTGATGCCGACGCTCAGGCCCTGCGCCTGAAACACCACGACTTTGCCCTGCATGCCGCCCGCCAGCCTGCCGAAACAACCGCGCGTGAGGTCTATGACGCGCTGGAGCAGGCCAGAATTGAAGCTCTGGGCGCACGCCATATGAAAGGTGTGGAAGCCAACCTGCGCCACCGGCTGGAGCAGGAAGTCCGGTCCTACGGGCTGGACCGCATGACCGACCTTGAGCAGTTTTCGCCCGTGATCGGGCTGGAACTGCTAGCGCGGGAAATGCTGACAGGCACCCCTATGCCGCCCGAAGCACGCGACATCGTCACCCGCTGGAAGGCCACCCTGCCCGAACAGGCGCTGGATGCGCTGACAGGCCTGAGCACCAATCAGGAAAACCAGGCCGCCTATGCCCGTGCCTCTCGCCGGTTGCTGGCCGCCTGCGCACTTGCCGAGGACGACGCCCCCACCGACGAGGAAACCCTCGACGACTCCGCGACAGACGACACGGAGCAGCCGGAAGAAACAGCCGACCAGCCCCCTGCCCCGCAGGATGACGACAGCCAGGACGACGAGCCTGATATGTCAGAAACCATCACCCAGCCACAGTTGATGGCGGGCGGTGGCGACAGTGCCGATGACGGCACGGAGGATGACGAGCAGGATTCCGACTCAGCACAGGAAAACGGTGAGGCCGCAGGCCCCGGCCAGAAACCCGAGGCCGAGCCGGGTGAAACCGCCAAGGGCTATCACCCCTATACAACTCGCTTTGATGAGGAAATTCCGGCCGAGGAACTCTGCGACCCGGAGGAGCTGACCCGTCTGCGCCAGCAACTCGATCTGCAACTGGCAACCCTGCATGGCGTAGTCTCACGACTGGCAAACCGGCTGCAACGCAGGCTGATGGCCCAGCAGACACGGTCATGGCTGTTCGATCAGGAAGATGGGCTGCTGGATGCGGGCAGGCTGTCACGCATTGTGGTCAACCCCATGATGCCGCTGTCCTGCAAGCGCGAACGCGATACCGAATTCCGCGATACCGCTGTCACGCTCCTGATCGACAACTCGGGCTCCATGCGTGGGCGGCCTATTTCCGTCGCCGCAGCCTGTGGGGACATTCTGGCCCGCACCCTCGAGCGCTGCGGCGTGAAGGTGGAAATTCTGGGCTTTACCACCCGTGCCTGGAAAGGCGGTCAAAGCCGTGAACTCTGGCTACAGGACGGCAAGCCCCCCACCCCTGGCCGCCTGAACGACCTGCGCCACATCATCTACAAATCCGCCGACACACCGTGGCGGCGGGCGCGGGCCAACCTTGGCCTGATGCTGCGCGAAGGGTTGCTGAAAGAAAACATTGATGGCGAAGCCCTGCTCTGGGCCTGGCAACGCCTGAAAGTGCGGCCTGAGGCCCGACGTATTCTGATGGTGATTTCCGACGGTGCCCCGGTGGATGACAGCACCCTGTCCGTCAACCCGGCATCCTATCTGGAAGACCATCTGCGCGAGGTCATCCGCATGATTGAGAGCAAAAGCGCGGTGGAACTAACAGCCATCGGCATCGGGCATGATGTCACCCGCTACTACCAGCGGGCTGTCACCATTACCGATGCAGAGGAACTGGGCGGGACCATGCTGCAATCCCTCTCCGCCCTGTTTGATGACAAGCCTTTAGGCCGCAAAAAGCGCTGACAGGCTCGGCTTCAGTGAGGGGCAGACAGATGTGCCTCACTGAATTCTCTCCCGCATATAGGCAGCGACTCAGTGTTGGACGCAGCGCTCCGCATGCGCAGAGCATGGCGGGGCCAAAGGCAGCAAACTTTTATATGCCGCCTTGGGTTACAGAACGCTGCATGCCCATAAGTGCGGAAGAGCCCAGCTACTACTCGGTAGATAACGAACTTCTTTGCTAGGCCATAAAAAGCCTCGCTAGAAGCCCGATATCCGTGACGGCACTTCCCAACGGAGATTCCATGGATGGGCAGCCCCCATCCGTCAACACGGGGGCCTTCCTAAGGAGAGCCTCTGCACCCAGCCATCCGTTTGTAACGCAGAAGCAGAGTTGGCGTGCCAGCTATCGCACGCCCCTTAACACAGACTATGCCCCATTCCAGCGCAACCGCTGCCCGCATAGCCTTTTAGCCCGGCCCTGCCTGCCCCTCACTCTGTCGCGCAGTAGCTAAGCTGTGCAGCATATCAAGCATAATATCGACATCATGCTCCGTTGTGCGATGGTTGACCAAGGCCGCCCGTATCACAACCTGCCCGTTCACTTTGGTGGTCGAGGGCGCTGCCACACCACTTTCGTGCAGGTCTTTCACCAGTTCAGCATTCAGCCAATCCGGGTCATATGCCTGTAGAGCAACCACCCGAAAGCAGACCACATTCAATACAACCGGGGCCATGAGCTCCAGCCACGGCAGGGCATTGACCCGCATTGCCAGATAGCGCGCCACTGCGCAGGACCGCGTAACCACCGCCCCCAGCCCATCCGTGCCGAACCCGGCGATGGCAAACCAGACCTTAAGCGCCCGAAACCCACGTGACAGGTCCGGCCCAAAGTCACAGAACCACGGGGCCTGCGCTGCCAGCCCCCTGTCCTCGCGCGACAGATAGTCTAGCGACTGGGCAAAGGCTGCGGCCTGTCGCCCCGGCTCGCGCACGAGCACACACCCGGCATCGTAAGGAACCTGCGCCCATTTGTGGAAGTCAAACGCCAGACTATCCGCCCGCTCCATGCCATGCAGCAACGGAGCATACGCCTCCGACAGGCGGGCCATGGCTCCAAAAGCTCCATCAACATGGAACCAGAGCTTCTCCCGCGCAGCCAGATCTGCCAGTGCGTCCAGCGGGTCCACAGCCCCGACATCAACCGTGCCTGCTGTCCCGATCACCACAAAAGGTTCAAGCCCCTGCGCCCGATCTGCTGCAATCATGCATTCAAGTGCCCGCACATCCATGCGGAAATCAGCATCCATAGGCACACGCCGCAGGGCCTGTGTGCCCAATCCTGCCATGTCAAAAGCGCGGGCAATACAGCCATGGGCACTGGCACAGGCATACCCAACCAGCGGCCGCCCCGACAGTCCGGCCTGCCGGATTGCTCCACCCTCTGCCACGGCACGGCTGGCTGTCAGAATGGCGATGAAGTTGGCCATGGAAGACCCGGTAACAAGCAGCCCCGTGGCCTCCTGCGGAAAACCGAACATACTGGCTGCCCAACGGATAACCATACGCTCCACATCCACAGGAATATGGTTGCGGCCACCCAGATTGGCATTAAGCCCCGCAGCCAGCATCTCGGCCAGCATACCCTGCGCGGTCCCACCGCCATGCACCCAGCCCATAAAACGCGGGTGCCTGTTGCCCACAGCATAAGGCACCACATCACGCATGAACTGCTGGTAAAGCTGGGCTAAATCAGTGCCCGCCTGAGGGAGAGGCGCTGTCTGGAACATGCCACGCACCGCCTCTGGCGGAGGCTGCCAGACAGGCCCCTGCGCCACAGAGCGGATATTATCCAGCATGCCATCCAGCATGCTGTGGCCAATAGCCCGCAGGCTTTCCCAGTCTTCCGGGTCCAGGTTGGACATAGGGCCGCCTTTATTCCGCAGCCTGTGCAGCACCATGCTTGCGGGCAAAATGCCGGGCCAGCACAGCACAGAGGAAAAGCTGGATCTGATGATAAACCATCAGCGGCAGCACAATGATCCCAACAGAGGCGGGCGGGAACAGGACATTGGCCATAGGCACGCCCGATGCCAGCGTTTTCTTGGACCCACAGAAAACAATGGCAATTTCGTCCCTGTAAGGAACACGCAGGATGCGGCTGCACACAATGGTTATGGCCAGCACAAGCAGCAGCAGGGCGGTATCAGCCACAACAATCATGCCCAACTGCTCCAATGGCAGCCTGTGCCACAACCCTTCCACCACAGCACTGCTGAACGCCACATACACCACCACCAGAACAGAGCCCCGGTCCGTCAAGGACAGCAGCTTTTTCTTCCGATGTGCCCATGCCCCCAGGAAAGGCTGGCAGATCTGCCCTAGAACAAAGGGGACCAGAAGCTGGTAGACAATATCCAGCGGGTTGCCCATGGCCGCCCCATCCTGCCGCAGCACAAGGCTGACCAGCACTGGCGTAATGAAAATACCAAACACATTGGACGCCGTTGCCGCACACACCGCGGCAGGCACATTGCCCCCCGCAATGGACGTAAAGGCAATGGATGACTGCACAGTGGACGGCAGGCAGCACAGGAACAGCATGCCCAGCCAGACCTCTGGCGCCAGCACATGCGGGAACAGCTTATAAGCCAGCAGCCCTATGAGCGGAAACAGCACAAACGTGCAGGCCAGTATGACAGCATGCAACCGCCAGGCCACCACGCCTTCGAGCACCGCCTTACGCGACAGCCGCGCCCCTTGCAGAAAGAACATTAGCGCAATCAATGCCACGGACAGGCCATGGAACAGCGGTACCGCCACCCCCTGACAGGGCAAGACAGTCGCCAGCAGGATAGCCACCAGCAAACCCAGCAAAAAAGGATCCATTTTCAGAAACCGCATGGTGCCCGTTCCCGCCCTGAAGGATTGCGATATTGCATGCCGCTTTTACTTGCGGCACCCTGCCGACGCAATGAAGCAGAATTTTATACATCCCGCTCTGGCCTATGTGCTGCCTGCTCTGGCAGGTCTCGCACTGCCTCTGACCGCCCATGCGGCCCCTCCGGCGGCGTGCGCCCATATCAGTCACGATAGCGCGCAGGGGGCCAGCTATACCGGCCTTGTCGTGAGGACAGGCGACGGCCGCAGCACTTTGCATGCGGCCCACATGCAGTTTGCGGCCCCCGCTGGCAGCAGCCCGGACAGCGTGCATGCCATGGCCGAGGCGGCGTCCCTCCTGCTTCTGTCCTCTGTCACGGGGCAGCATAATGCTGCCTGCTCCTCCTGGCTGTCCGAGCAGGGAACGGCTGCTCAGGCCATACTGGCCAGTGGCAAAAGCCTGGGCATGAGCTGGAAAAGTGCATCCATCGTCGTGGGAACGGCACAGGTCAGTGTCGGAACGGCGCAGTTGCAGCTTCAGGGCCGCACAGGCACAGGGCGTTCCGCCGCAACATTAAACCTTGGTGGCCTGCATTATCACAATGTCGCCAACCAGGGTCTGCTACCGACACAGGCCCACGCCGCCTTCTCGATCCCTGTGAATGAACTCCCCGCCCTGCTGGCCGCCATTGGCGGACGCAGCACAGCAGCCCCTGCGGTGCATGTTGATATTGCCGAACTCCGTGCCGCGCAAAAAGACAGCGTGCTGAGCGGGCACGGACAGGCGACGCTGACGGGCGATGTGTCGGCAACATCAGCCTCCGGCCATCTGGAAATCAGCAATCTGGAAGGCCTGATCAGCACTGCCCGAGCGGAAGGGCAGATCAAACTGGCCACCGCCCTGGTCCTGGCCCGACTGGTCAGCCACCGTAGCGGCAATGCCAACACCTGGGACACAAGCTGGAGCAGTGGCGTGCTGACCGTAAACGGCTTTCCCCTGCCTATACAATAGCCTGCCTCATCAGGCAGGACATTTTTCACACAGGGCTGCCAGTTCTTTCAGCACTTTGCGGGCCAGCCCCATGCGCTGGACGTTGGTGAGTTCACGCACCACCGCCAGCTTATGGTCAGGCCGCAGACGCACTGCGCCATCTTTCCACCGGCCCATCCACTGCACCAACCCTGCGGGATTGCGGAAACTGTTCTGGCGGAACTGGATGACCATGCCCTTGGGGCCTGCCTCCACTTTTTCCACCCCTGCCAGACGGCAGAATCTTTTCAGGTCAACGGTATCCAGCAGGTTTTTCAGCTCCTGCGGGACCGCACCAAAGCGGTCCACCAGTTCTGCCTCCATGGCCTCCATTTCCGCATCGGAGGACAGGCCGCCAATACGGCGGTACAGGCCAAGCCGCACCGGCAGATCAGGCACATAGCTGTCCGGGATAAGCACAGGCAGACCCATGACAATAATGGGAACCCAGTCCCTTTCCTCCTGCCTGCTCCGCCCCTGTTCGGAGCGTAGATCGGCCACGGCATCCTCCAGCATCTGCTGGTAGAGTTCGATCCCGACCTCCCTGACATGGCCGGACTGCTGGTCACCCAGCAGGTTACCTGCCCCACGCAGGTCCAGATCATGCGAGGCCAGGGTAAAGCCCGCCCCCAGCGTATCCAACGTCTGCATGATTTCCAGCCGCTTGTCGGCCGATGCGGACAGAACATGTGTCTGCGGCCAGGTCAGGTACGCATAGCCACGCTGTTTGCCACGCCCGACACGCCCACGGAGCTGGTACAACTGGCCAAGGCCGAACATGTCCGCCCGATGGATGATCAGGGTATTAACCGCAGGCATATCCAACCCGCTTTCCACAATATTGGTGGAGAGCAGGATGTCGTATTTCCCGTCGGAGAACTCGGTCATCACTCGTTCAAGCTCTGTGGCGGCCAGACGCCCGTGGGCCTGCACCACCCGTGCATCGGGCACAATGGTGGCCAGCCTTTCCGCCAGCCGGTCCAGATCCTCGATCCGGGGGGCGACACAGAAAACCTGCCCACCACGGAACCGCTCGCGCTGGATGGCCTCGCGGATCACCACACTGTCAAACGGCATGATAAATGTACGCACCGCCAGTCTGTCTGTCGGCGGGGTGGCAATCAGGCTCATTTCCCGCACACCCGACAGGGCAAGCTGCAAGGTACGGGGCAGCGGCGTGGCGGACAGGGTCAGGACATGCACGTCCTCACGCAGGGCTTTGAGTTTTTCCTTATGGCTGACCCCAAAATGCTGTTCTTCATCAATAATCAGCAGTTCAAGGGCGGAAAACTGAACAGTCTTGGCCAGCAGAGCATGGGTGCCGATAACAATGTTAACGGTGCCATCCGCCAAGCCCTTGCGTACGGCTGTGGCCTCCTTGCCCGTTACCATCCGCGACAACTGCGCCACCTTGATGGGAAAGCCCTCAAACCGGGCGGCGAAGGTTCTGTAATGCTGGCGGGCCAGCAAGGTTGTGGGCACCACAACCGCCACCTGACCACCAGACATTGCGGCCACAAACGCCGCGCGCAGTGCAACCTCGGTCTTGCCAAAGCCTACATCGCCACAGACAAGCCGGTCCATGGGCCTGCCCGATGCCATGTCGCCCAGCACATCGGCAATGGCGTGGGCCTGATCGTCTGTTTCAACAAACGGAAAACGGGCGCAGAACTCGTCCCACATGCCTTCTGGCGGGGTCAGTTCCGGCGCTTCCCTGAGCGCTCGGGCTGCGGCTGTACGAATAAGGTCACCCGCCATATCGCGGATGCGCTTTTTCATCTGCGCCTTGCGGTTCTGCCAGGCAACACCACCCAGCTTGTCCAGGGCTACCCCGGCCTGATCGGAACCAAAACGGCTGAGCAGTTCGATATTCTCGACAGGTAGATACAGCTTCTGCCCGCCATCATACAACAGCCGCAGGCAGTCATGCGGGGCTACGCCAACACTGACCGTTTCCAACCCGTCGTAACGGCCAATGCCGTAGTCCTGATGCACGACCAGATCACCCGACGACAGTTCACTGGCTTCCGCAATCAGTTCGTCTGCACGGCGGCGGCGGCGTGGGGGGCGACCAATACGCTCGCCCAGCAGGTCCTGCTCGGACACCAGCGCCAGATCATCCGCGACAAAACCACGTTCCAGCCCCAGGGTCAGCAGACCCACCGGGCCGGGGCGGGCCTTGCTGGCCTGCTGCCATGTCTCGAATGTTTCCGTGGCAACGCCATGTTCATGCAGCAGTGTGGCAATACGCTCGCGCGAGCCACGGCTCCATGCCGCCACAAACGCCCGGCGGCCAACCTGCGACCATTCACGCACCTGGTCCCCCAGCAGGCCGAACACCTGCTCACGCTGGGCGCCGGGGACAATTTTGGCATACATTTTGCCCGGTCTGCCGCCCATATCGACCCCGGCAGCACCGTCTGGCTGGGCATAGGGGCTAAACGCCACCACCGCCATGCGGTCCAGCACGGCGTCCCACCCTTTGCGATCAAGATAGAGCAAGTGCGGCGGTAGAGGCCGATAAGGTGTTTCCCCCTCACGCACGGGCTGACGCCGGGCCTGATAATGGTCGGCTATCATATCCAGCCGGGCAGCAAGCCCCTCTTCCACCTGATGTTCCAGCGTAATGGCAGCACCGGGCAGGTAATCAAACAGGGTTTCCAGATGCTCATGGAACAGGGGCAGCCAATGTTCCAGCCCCGGGTGCCTGCGCCCATCGGACACATGCTCATACAACGGGTCCGACGCTGCCGCCGGGCCAAAGGCATCACGCCAGCCTGTGCGGAAACGCGCAATACTGTCGGCATCGAGCGAGAATTCGGACACAGGACACAGCACAAGGCTGTCCCGCTTTTCTGTCGAGCGCTGGGTGCCTGGGTCAAAGGCGCGAATATTTTCCACCTCTTCCCCAAACAGGTCGAGCCTGACAGGTTCGGGCGCGCCTGCGGGGTAAAGGTCAAAAATACCCCCGCGCGTTGCAAACTCCCCGGCTTCCATCACCGTATCGGTGCGGGTGTAGCCATTGGCCACCAGCAGATCGATCAGCAACGCCTGATCCAGACTTTCCCCTGTTTTGATGGTCAGGGACTGCCCCTCAAACGTCCGGCGGGGGGCAACACGCTGCACGGCGGCGTTAATCGTGGTCAGCACCAGTCGAGGCTTGCCAGATGCAGGCTCCAAAAGCCGTGTCAGCGTTGCCACACGCTCCGCCACCAACGTGGGATTGGGGGACACGCGATCATACGGCAGGCAGTCCCACGCAGGAAAACGCAGGATTTCAATATCGGCCGCGACAAAGGCCAGAAGCTCGGCCAGACGGACCATGGCGGCGTCGCTCCGGGCCACATGCAGCACCGGGCCTTTGTGTTCACGCGCTCGCCGCGCCAGCAGCAGGGCATCGTAACCCTCTGGCACGCCCCAAAGAGTGGCAATACGAGTATGCGTGCCTGTATCTGCTGTCATCTGGCCTTTGTCTCTTATCCTGTCATCTGCTGGCATTCGGTACGGCGCTTAATGGCCGCATCTGGCGCGGCAGGACGCCACCATACGGCGCAGCATGGGGGTTGCCTTTTCTTCCGGCAAGGGCAGACGGCCAAAAAGCCAGTCTGTCAGGTCCGGGTCGGGCATTTCAAGAATGGCCTCCATGTCGGTCAGTTCCTGCTCGTTCAGGCTATCAACCTGTTCATCCACAAACCCGCCGATGAGAATATCCGTCTCGAAAGTGCCACGGTGCTGGGCCCGAAAGCGCAGCCGACGCCGCCGTGGGGCCAGAGTGTCCTCGCCCGCTGTGGTTTCGGGCGTGGGCTGGAGGGGGGATGTCTGTGTAAAATTGTCCTGCATGGCGCAGCTGTCCTATACCGTTGCTGTTCGTTTCTGTCAGCCAGCCAAACAGAGGCCTGTGTTCTTGCCGGTGTCCAGCCCCCTTTCCTTCACATCCTCTTCGGTTCGGACACAAGAGGCACTTTGTGCACTGGCTCCGTTACTGGCCCCGCTTGAAAGCCTGCGCGGGGTTAACACCGCACGCGCGCGGCTTCTGGCGCGTATTACGGGTGGCTCACGGGTCATGGACCTGCTGTTCCGCCCGCCTGAAACCGTGACTGACCGCAGGCTACGCCCTGCCCTGCGTGACATCAAACCCGGTATGATCGCCACAATCTGCGGTGTGGTGTGTGATGTCCGCCCCCCCACGCCACACAGCCGCCAACCTTGGCGGGCCACCCTATCGGATGGCACAGGCACGCTGGATATTGCGGTTTTTTCCCCATGGCAGGGGAAGCAATTGGTGAAAGACGCCCCGCTCGCTCTCTCGGGCATGGTGGAACAGTTCCATGACCGGCTGGGCATGACCACACCGGACTACCTTCTGCCTGCCGCCACGACCGAACGGATTCCCATACTGGACCCTGTCTGGCCGCTGACAGCGGGGCTGTTTAGCGGGCAGGTTCGTCAGGCCATGACAGCGGCTCTGGCCCTGCTGCCCCCCGACCTGCCAGAATGGCTCGACCCCGCTTTACTGCACCACAATAGCTGGCCGGATTTTGCAACAGCCCTGCACTGGTTGCAGTCCCCCGCCTCCATCCCTGACAGCCAGTCCGGCAGTGCATGGCAGAAATGCTATGCACGCGCCCAGGCCCGCCTGGCGTGTGACGAGCTGCTGGCCGACCAGTTAGCCATGCGGATTGCCCAACGTGCCTCCCGCGCACGGCCCGGTCGCACCATGACGGGGGATGGCGCACTGCAACAGCAAAGCCTGAAAACCTTCGGCCACGCCCCTACCCCCGGCCAGCGACATGTGCTGCAGGAAATTGAGGCCGATATGGCCCAGCCCCGTCGCATGCGCCGCCTGCTGCAAGGGGATGTCGGAGCAGGTAAGACACTTGTCGCCCTTATGGCCATGCTCCGCGCCGCAGAATCGGGCGCACAGGCTGCACTGATGGCCCCGACGGAAATTCTGGCCCGCCAGCATGCCGCCACGCTCACGCGGCTTTCCCCCGTGCCGGTGGTGTTTCTGTCAGGCAGTGTCAAAGGCAAGGCGCGTAAAACAGCCCTTGCAAGCATTGCGGATGGCACTGCCCAACTGGTCGTGGGTACGCACGCACTGGTGCAAGACGGTGTGCAGTTTGCCGACCTCGGGCTGGTTGTGATTGATGAACAGCACCGCTTTGGAGTGGAGCAGCGACTGACCCTGCTGGAAAAGGGCCAGAACGCGGACATGCTGCTCATGACCGCAACCCCTATCCCCCGCACCCTGCTGCTCACCCGCTTTGGTGACATGCAGATCAGCCGCCTGGACGGCAAGCCTGCGGGCCGCAAACCCGTCCATACCTCCCTGCACGCTCTGGCAGCGATGGAGGATATTCTGGCCGCGCTGGAGCGGGCCTTACGCAACGGGGCGCAGATTTTCTGGGTCTGCCCGCTGGTGTCGGAAAGTGAGGCCCTGGACATTGCTGCGGCCGAAGCCCGCTACGCGGAGCTCATGGAACGCTTTGGGGCTGTGGTCGGGCTGGCACATGGCCAGCAGGATGCCACCCTGCGGGAACAGGCGTTGCAGGATTTTGCAACCGGGCAGACCCGCATTCTCGTCGCCACCACTGTTATTGAGGTGGGGGTGGATATTCCCTCGGCCACGGTCATGGTGATCGAACATGCCGAGCGCTTTGGGCTGGCGCAGTTGCACCAGTTGCGTGGCCGCGTGGGGCGCGGGGCTGATGCCTCCTACTGCCTGATGCTGCATGATGCCGCACTGGGCCAGACAGCCCGCAACCGCCTGACATGCCTGCGCGACACAGAAGATGGCTTTCTGATCGCGGATGAAGACTTCCGCCTGCGTGGTGGGGGCGATGCCACAGGCCGCCGCCAGTCCGGCCTGCCAGAATACCGACTGGCCCCGGAAGAACTTGTCGATAAAATTCTGGCAATCGCCTACGCTCAGGCAGAGGTTATTCTGCCCTCGACTGCGCCTGAAACAGCGCAGCCACTGGATACCGCACCGACTGTCCTGCTGACACTCTTTGACAAGGCCGATGCCGCCCGTATTTTCAACGGCGGCTGAACAGCCCTGTTACCATCAACCCGGCGGTTATCCGTGCTGGGGCTGCACCCCGGCACTCCGGGTTGCGGCCAGCCAAGCCTCAACCTGCGCTTGTGGGTCAGCATGCAGGATAAAGTCTGATACGGCTGAGACACAATCCGCCCCGGCCTCCAGGCATGGTTTGACACGGGCCAGGGTAATACCCCCGATAGCCACCAGCGGCAGACTGCCTATGCGGGCTTTCCAGTCGGTCAGTTTAGCTGTCCCCTGCGGGCCGAACGCCATTTTTTTGAGCCGGGTTTCCCATATCGGGCCAAGCGCCACGTAATCAGGCTTGCAGGCCAAGGCCCTATCCAGTTCCTCATGGCTATGCGTGCTGATCCCCAGCCTGATCCCTCCGGCACGAATGGCCGCAAGGTCTGCCGTGTCCAGATCTTCCTGCCCGAGGTGGATGTAGTCGATCCCCTCGTCCAGTGCGATCTGCCAGTAATCATTCAGCACAAGGCAGACACCCCACTGCTGGGCAAACTGGCGTGCCTGGCGGACTTCCGCCACCACAGCCGCTGCTGGCTTATCCTTCAGCCGCAACTGTATGAAGCGGGCTCCTGCACGCCCCAGCCTGTCCACCCATTGGGCGACATCAACAACCGGATATATGGCCTGGGGGAGTGTGCTCATGCTAAAAATGCCTTTCCTGCAACAGGGGTGGACGGGGCTGCCATGTCCCGTGCTTCCATCGGGTCAGCCTCACGCGCCAGCACGCCAGCCTGCACCGCAAGCCCAAAAGCGCGGGCCATTTGTGCCGGGTCCCCTGCATGGGCCACGGCCGTATTGATCAGCACGGCGTCATACCCCAGTTCCAGCGCCTGTGCTGCATGGGATGGCACCCCGATACCCGCATCGACCACCAGCGGCACATCGGGAAAATGCGCACGCATGGCGCGCAGGCCGAACACGTTGTTCAACCCCCGCCCCGACCCGATGGGTGCCCCCCAGGGCATAAGCACCTCGCACCCGACAGCAAGCAGCCTTTCCGCCACCACAAGGTCTTCCGTGGTGTAGGGAAAGACCTTAAACCCGTCCTCCGACAAAATACGGGCGGCTTCGACCAGACCGAAAACATCGGGTTGCAGGGTATCCTGCTCACCAATGACCTCGAGCTTGATCCAGTCCGTGCCAAACACCTCACGCGCCATGTGGGCGGTTGTCACCGCCTCGCGCACGGTGTGGCACCCGGCGGTATTGGGCAGCACTGGCACAGCCAGCCCCTGAATCAGCGACCAAAAGGCCTGCCCAGCGCGCTCCCGCGCGGCCTCTCGCCGCAAGGACACGGTTACAACCCCCGGCTGCGCCGCCAGTACGGCCTCCTTAAGGATTTCGGGCGAAGGATACTGCGCCGTACCCAGCATAAGGGGGGACGTAAGGCTCTGCCCGTAAAACTGACGTGCCATACCCTTCAGCCCCCCTGCATGGGGGCTACGACCTCCACCCTGGCACCTGCGCCAAGGCTGGCGGCTGCTCGCCCTGGTGCCGGAATGAAAACACCATCCAGCGCCGTAGCAACACGCGCGCCGCCGTAGCCCAGTTCGTCCAGCAGGTCAGCCAGTGTCGTTGCCGACACGGCATGCTCTTCATTATTGACCAGAACAGTGATCATTGGTCGTTACCTTCCCGGTTTTCCGGCCCGAAAATCAGATCGGCGGCTTCCCGCGCCCGTGCGGGAGACAGCAGAAAACCATGTCTGTACATACCATTAACCGAGACATACCGCCCATGGCGGACCACACGCGGCACATTGTCGGGGTATGAGGGGCGCACCCCCACCCCCATTTCGACAATTTCCGCCTCGGCAAAACCGGGGTGCAATGTCCAGACGGAATTAAGCAATTCCATCATCGAACGCACGGTCATGCCCCCGGCATCCTCACTTTCTATCATGGTTGCACCGACCATGAAGAGATGGTTTGCCCGGGGCACGATATAAACAGGAATGCGCGGGTGCAGCATGCGTACCGACCGATGCAGTTGCACATCGGGGCAGCGCAGCAGCAGCATTTCGCCCCTGACGCCACGCAGGGTGTCGCACCTGTCACGATCGTTCAGGCCGGTGCAATCCACCACCCAGTCAAACGTGGCCTCATCCGGGGGTGTTGCCTCATCAAAACAGGCCTGTCCGCCCAGGCTGACAAGCCGGTCCAGGAGCGCATGCAGGGCGTCACGCGGGTTAACGTGTGCCTCATCAGGAAAAAACAATCCTTTATGGAAACGCCCGGCCAGATCAGGCTCCATAGCCGCAATGGCGTCCGCCCCCACCTGCTCAAAATGTGATGTCCGGCGGCCAAAGCGCGCCAGCTCCCCCACATCCCGCGCAGGGGCCAGCACCAGACTGCCGTTGCAGGTTACACCCGGCACATGGGCCTTCCACCACGCCACCGAATCGGCGGACTGGGCTGTGACTTCAGCCGGGGCCGACTCTGCCTCGCACCAAGGGGCCAGCATGCCCCCCGCCATCCATGAGGCACCCGCCCCCACCCGTCCACCGCGGTCGTAAAGGGTTACTGCCCCCCCACGCTCCGCCAGTGTCACAGCAGCCGTCAGCCCGGCCACACCAGCGCCCTTGACCAGAATGCGTGGTTTGCTTTTGCCGTCCATCACTTCTGCCTCTTGTCCATTCCCACAGTGCCGCCCGTGGCGGTCTGTTGTGTTCCTGTCATAACACCGGGGCTGGCAGACACCAGTACAGGCAGCCCCCACATGCACGCACCCCTGATGGGTTAAAATGCACGGGCCAGCAGGACCATCAGCAGGCAGCACTCGGTCACCGCCGTCATAATCCAGCGTACGCCCATATACCCGGCAGGCAACCAGCCACGCCGCCAGGCCTGCCTTTCACCCAATGCGGTTATGGCAAATGCTGCGGCAAACAGGGCAAGCCCCGGCAACGCCCCCCAAGCATACGCCACGCTGGCGCAAAACCACCCCATAAGGGCAGGCACCACGCCCAGAGCCAGCCGCAGGGTGTCGACCCGCCCGGCATTAGCCACCAGAACGACCCGACCCCCTTCCAGCGCCTGCCCCCAGTGCACGGCCCCCAGAAAGGACAAGGAGATTGCGGCATAAAGCTCCAGCCCCGCCATGAGGTTAGGGGTTGGCACGCCAGAATCGAAAAACAGGATGCCGCAGGCACACCCCACAAAGGGCAGCACGCTGGCAAGCATCAGAACTACGGCAAGAAAGGGAAGTTTCGTCATGCGATGCGCGTCCGCGCCCTCCGAATGTTCATGTTTTCATGCTTTACGGTGTTGACAGGAAAGCCCAACCCAAGGCCACTAGCAACCACACTGGAGCCGGTCTTCCTGCCCGCCCCGCCTGTGGGGCCAGCGGAATTGAAGACCCCGCGCCTTCGGGCGCCGAGGAACAACAGGAGCAGAGACAGCCATGAGTGCGATTGTTGACATTGTAGCGCGGGAAATTCTCGATAGCCGCGGCAACCCCACAGTTGAAGTTGATGTTGAACTGGCATCGGGCGCTCAGGGCCGTGCGGCAGTACCGTCAGGCGCTTCCACCGGCGCGCATGAAGCCGTTGAACTGCGTGATGGCGACCCCAAGCGCTACGCTGGCAAGGGCGTGCTGAAGGCCGTCGAGAACATCGAAACAGAAATCTTCCCCACCCTTGAAGGTGCGGAATCCTCTGACCAGATCGACATCGACAACGCCATGATCGACCTGGACGGTACGCCCAACAAGGCGCGTCTGGGTGCCAACGCCATTCTTGGTGTTTCGCTGGCGATTGCCAAAGCCACGGCGGCTGAGCTGGAAATCCCGCTGTACCGTTATGTTGGCGGTGCGTTTGCCCATATCCTGCCCGTGCCGATGATGAACATCGTCAACGGCGGCCAACATGCCGACAACCCCATCGACATTCAGGAATTCATGATCCAGCCGGTCGGCGCACCCTGCGTTGCCGATGCCATCCGCTGGGGTTCTGAAATTTTCCTCCAGCTCAAAAAAGCCCTCAGCGCTGCTGGCCACAACACCAACGTTGGTGACGAAGGGGGTTTTGCCCCGGCCCTGAAGTCGGCTGACGAAGCCCTGGGCTTTATCACCCGCGCAGTGGAAGCCGCAGGCTACCGCCCCGGTGAGGACGTGACATTCGCTCTGGATTGCGCCAGCACCGAATTTTACAAAAACGGCAAATACGCCATGGAAGGCGAAGGCAAGAGCTTCGATTCCGCTGGCATGGCCGCTTACCTGGCCGACCTTGTCAGCCGTTACCCCATTGTTTCCATCGAAGACGGCATGGCCGAAGACGACTGGGAAGGCTGGGCCCTGCTGACCCAGACACTGGGCCAGAAAGTGCAGCTGGTAGGTGACGATCTGTTTGTGACCAACCCCGAGCGCCTGCGCCGTGGCATCAAGGCTGGTGTTGGTAACTCCCTGCTGGTCAAGGTCAACCAGATTGGCACGCTGACCGAAACCCTGCAGGCTGTGGAAATGGCACACCGCGCGGGCTACACCGCCGTGATGAGCCATCGCTCGGGCGAGACCGAAGACTCCACCATTGCCGACCTGGCCGTGGCCACAAACTGTGGGCAGATCAAGACCGGTTCGCTCTCCCGCTCTGACCGGACTGCAAAATACAACCAGCTCATCCGCATCGAGCAGGAACTGGCAACAGCGGCCCAGTATGCTGGCTACAGCATTCTGAAGTCGGCCTGATACCAGCCAGTTTCCTAGACCGGGAAACACTGAAAGCCGCTTTCCTACGGGAAGGCGGCTTTTTTATTGTACAAAGCCTCTTTCCTGTCAGGAATATCATCGTCTAGACAGGAAGAAAGGGTACGTCATTTCCACGATGGGGCAGGCCGCACGTGCAGATTGTTCGTTTTATTCGCCGTATGATCCGGGCCATTGTGCCGCCCATGGTGTTTTTGGGCATTGCTGGCTATTTCGGCTGGAACGCAACCCAAGGCGACCATGGGATGCAGGCCTACCAGCAGCAGCTTGTTCTGCTGGAACAGGCTAAACAGGCCCGACAGGACTCACTGACCGAACAGGCCGCCTGGCGTAGGCGCGTGAACGCGCTGAAGGAAAAAGGGCTGGATACCGATATTCTGGATGAACGCGCCCGCGCCATGCTAAACATGGCCGATAAGGACGATATTGTCGTACCCTACGACCGGCATGACCCTGTGTTCTGATCCTTCTCTCAAACCTGTGCCTTCTTTCAGTCACGGGCTTCCAAACAGGAAACGGCGCCTCTGGGGCGCCGTTTCCTGTTGTTCATAACCAGACCGCAAGCAGTCTGGGCAAATGCCAAACCTTATTTGATTTTGGCTTCGCGGAACACGACGTGCTTGCGAGCAACCGGGTCGTACTTCTTCAGTTCCATCTTGCCGGTGTGGGCACGGGCATTCTTCTTGGTCACATAGAAGTAACCGGTGTCCGCCGTCGAGACGAGACGAATCTTGATAACGTTGGTCTTGGCCATGACTTCCTCAGCAGCACATCGTAACGGGACCAGACAACACGGCCCCTAGGTGTTCAAGTGTCGGCAAAATGCGCATAGACGATGAAAAGGTCAAGCTTTCTTGCAGCAGACACCCCACAAGACCACAAATAATCAGCCAATCATCCCCGCCACGCCACACTGACCGACACACAGGCAGGGTATGCCCGACCCATGCCAACAAGACCCGACACCCGCGACCACGCACCGGCAACAAGTTGAATCGTCAGGCTTTACATTGACAAAAAACAAGAACCTACATAGAACAAAAAGAAACACGACAGTGCTACTTTACTCATGACTTGCCGGGGGCGAGATGCTGACACGCAAACAGCACAAGCTGCTTCTTTTTATTGACTCGCACCTCAAACAGACAGGGTTTTCCCCCTCCTTTGATGAAATGCGCGAAGCCATGGGCCTGCGCTCCAAATCGGGCATTCACCGCCTGATTTCCGGCCTTGAGGAACGGGGCTTTCTCCGCCGCCACCACCACAGGGCTAGGGCGCTGGAAGTTATCCAACTGCCTGAAATTACCGAAGACCTGCCCTCCAACGTTATCCGTGGCAGCTTTGCGCGCCAGAAGAGCGAAATGCTCAAGGTGCCGCTTTACGGCCGTATTGCCGCAGGTACCCCGATTGAAGCTCTGGCAGACCCCGTGAGCAGCCTGAGCGTGTCCTCCGACATGCTGGGCAGTGGGGATTACTATGCGCTGGAAGTCGTGGGCGACTCCATGATCGAGGCCGGTATTCTTGACGGAGACCAGGTTATTATCCGCAAGACCGACAGTGCCGAAAACGGGCAGATTGTCGTAGCACTGATTGACGAGCACGAGGTCACGCTCAAACGTCTGCGCCGCAAGGGGGCCATGGTTGCTCTTGAACCCGCCAACCCGCGTTACGAGACACGGATTGTCCCGGCGGAAAAACTCCGCATCCAAGGGCAACTGGCCGGGCTTTTGCGTCAGTACTAACGACTCACACACCGGGAGGGCGCGGACACAAACGCCCCCCACGTTACCCATCAGCCCCACCATCACGGGGCATCCCGCTGAGAAAGTGGGGTTTCAAACCCTTCCATCTCAGCGGGCAGACTGAATCACATCAGCCCAGGTCGGCAGGCGCTTTGCCAGATTATCCACTGTCTGGGGCGTGATATCCGCACAGTGTGGAATTTCCGCCAGAACGCGCACCCTGCCCTTTTCCTCAATCGTCAGCCGGTTTTCAGGGTTTTCGGGGCCGTTGAGCACAACGCCTGCAACCGCTATGCCCCGGGCACGCATGGCCTCAAGGCTCAGCAATGTGTGGTTGAGCGTGCCAAGCCCACTGCGGGCTACCAGCACCACCGGCAGCCCCCACATGATGGCCAGGTCAATCATCATCAGCTCAGGTGTTGCAGGGACCATCAGGCCCCCAGCCCCTTCTACGACCAGAGGTGTCTGAGCACCCGCCCCCGGCAGCGTTAACCGTGCTGGGTCCACCTCAACCCCTTCCGCACGGGCTGCGGCCTCGGGGGAAAGAGACGCCTGACATGCCAGAGCAGGCGGAAAACACACCGGGTTGCCAGCGAGCCATTGTACGGTTGGTGTATCACCTGCCTCGTCCGCCAGCCCACTTTGTAGGGGCTTCCAGTATTCAGCCTGCCAGCGCCGGACAAGACAGGCTGAAACCAGTGTCTTGCCCACGCCTGTATCCGTACCTGTCACAAACACACCCGCCCTGGGGGGCTTGCGAAAGCACCCGTAAGCCAGTTCCCACGTAACAGCCGCCCCTGCGGCATCCAGCCTGCGTACTGCGCGGCGGAACTGCCCTGGACCGAGAGCAACAACATCTGCACGCGGCACGGCAGCCCCTGTCGCCTTGAGGTGCCTTACAAACTCCAAGCTTGATGCAAACGGCTGCACACAGCTTTCCTGCTGCCATACCCCCGCACAGGGATACGGTACAATAGCCTGCATGCTGGTCAGGCTTGGATACTCGGGCGTTGCGGCCTGCCCCCCTTCTGCCCGGCAGGCAGCCTGCCATTGAGCAAATGTTCCCTCCAGCAAGGTAGACACCGCCAACAGCCCACCGGGCGCCAGCAGGGCTGACAAGTCCTTGAGAATCTGCCCGGGCTCGTCCATCCATTGCAGCACAAGATTGCCGCATACGAGGTCAAACGGCCCGTCCACATCCAACCGTGTCAGATCCATACGCTCAAAGCGCACCCGCTCCAGCCCACGCTGTTGAGCACGCTCAAGCATGCGGGGGGCATAGTCCGTGGCCACGATCTCGGCCTCTGGCCATAAACCGCGTAGGATTTCTGTCAGAAAACCTGTTCCACACCCCACTTCCAAAATGGTCCGGGGGATCTGCCCGCCAAGGCTCTGGCTGATATGGGCGCCAAGCCTCCTGGCTGCCAGCCGCTGCACTGTGGCGGCACTGTCATAGGCCACAGCCGCGTCAAAACTCGCTTTTATGCGTTCGTTGCGGGTCATCTGTGTCATGCAGAATGCTGCTCCATGCTCTGGCGTATGGTCTCAAGGTAAGCGGCACATTCTGCCGGGTGGGTTTGAGGCAGCAAGTGCCCGCCCTCCTGCCATGCTAGCGGAACACCGTGCGGCACTGAGGCCTCAGTCATGTCAGGCGGCACCAGCCCATCCTGCCGCCCACCCAGCAGGTGCACATGTTCGGCCCTTTCACGCAGGTTTTGGCGAACATCACCTGTTATCAGCAGGTCCAGCCCATGCTGCAAAGCCTGAGTGTGTGGCGTGACCCCGACTGGCAAGGTGGAGGCTCCACACCGCTTCCGAAAGTCATCCACCACTGTAACAGCATCAGCCGCAAGCCCGCGCCGCATACGTTGGAGCACTCTGACCGGCACACCCTGCTCAAAGTCTGGTGCAGCGGCGAATCGTCCAAACGCATTCACCCCCACCAGCATGCTCCCCGCTGGCAGGGCCGCCTGCCCGGCCAGCCACAGGAACCCAAGCGAGTGCCCAACAGCAAGCACCGGCCTGCCTGCCTGCCGCAACCTGTCGAGCGTTGGCTCCGCCGTGTTCCCTGTTGCCCCGACAAACCCCAGGTCCGGCGCGCACGTGTTTGTCCAGTTCAGGGTATCCAGCACCGGCTGCCAGAAATCCGCGCCAAACCCCCAACCATGCAAGAAAACGGAACAAACCTGTGGCATCAGCCCCTCTCGTGTTGGGCGGCCAGAATGGCGGTGGCCAATGCCTCCATCTGCTCTGTCGTGTGGTGCGCATGAAAAACCACACGCAGGCGGCAACTCCCCGGTGGGACTGTAGGGGGGCGGATGGCCACAGTCAGAAAGCCCGCATGCTCTATCGTGCGCGCCAGATTCAGCGCCTCATGCTCTGCCCCAACCAGCACAGGTACAATCTGCGTGGTGGAAGGCCCGACATCCATGCCACCAGCAGTCATGCGCACCCGAAACTGCTGGGCCAAGGTTGCAACATGGGTCCGCTCCTCCTCCATACCCGGCAGGAGGTCCAGAGCAGCATCCGCAGCCCCCCAAACCAGCGGAGACGGAGCGGTTGAGAAAATAAAGCCGGAAGCCGTGTTCTCAATCCAGGTGCAGGCTACCTCGGACCCTGCGACAAACGCCCCCATGCCCCCGAGTGCCTTGCTGAATGTACCCACCACAAGGTCGGCCAGCCCACAGGCCAGCCCCTTGCCGCCGTCGCCCAGAATACCGGTTGCATGGGCCTCGTCCACGCACAGCAGGGCATTATGCGCATGCGCCAGAGCATGCAGAGCCTGCATGTCCGCACGATCACCATCCATGCTGAAAACACTTTCCGTCAGGATAATGCGTAGGCCATCTCCCTTATGGCTGGCCAGCAGTTCGGCCAGATGGACCATGTCGTTATGTCGGAACCTGACCGGCCGTAGCCCGGCGGCAGCGCACCCCTGATACAGGCTGGCGTGCATGAGGCGGTCTGCAAAAATGGTCGCCGGTGCCCCTGTCTCCTGCACCGACAAACGAGCCAGGGCGGGCACGAGTGACGCATTGGCCTGCCAGCCGGAGGAAAAAAAGCGGGCATCAGGCATGGCTTTCAGGGCCGCCACGCGCCGCTCCAGCATCCGCATCTGCGCTGTGGTGCCCGTCACCAGCCGGGAGGCACCGCTGCCACTGCCATCATCCTGCGCGCACAGAGCTGCCCGCTCAGCCAGCAGAGGGTGTGTGCGCAACCCCAGATAGTCATTGGAGGAAAAATCGACCAGTTCTGCCCCGGTCTGGACACAGCGCACCAGCCCCGGACCAATGCCCTGCAATGGCCTGCACGACCGCAGACGCCCCTGGCCTGCCAGGCTGTTCAGCCCTTTGTGAAAAAGTTCATCAAACCGTATCATGGCATAAACTGGTGCCGGAGCCCGCGCCTTCGGTCAATCATCAACGGAAAAAGCGACAGTATGACGGCTCCCTCTCCCACTCCCGACTGGTACCAGCAAGGGCTGCCCCACATCTGGCTGCCCTATAGCCAGATGCAGACAATATCCCCCCCCATTGCCGCAGCAGCCACCCATGGCAGCCGGATTACCCTTACCGATGGGCGGGAGCTGATAGACGGGGTCGCAGCGTGGTGGACAGCCTGCCATGGCTATAATCACCCCCATATTCGCACCTGTGTGCAGCACCAGCTTGAAACCATGCCCCACGTCATGTTCGGCGGCATGGTGCATGAACCGGGGCTACGTCTGGCCAAGCGCCTGTGTGACAGGCTGCCCGGCGACCTTGAGCGTGTCTTTTTTACCGATTCCGGGTCTGTCTCGGTGGAGGTTGCCATGAAAATGGCCATCCAGAGCAGGCTGAACAAAGGCGAAACACGCCGCACCCGCATACTGGCCTTTCGGGGCGGCTACCACGGGGACACTCTGGCCACCATGGCAGTGTGCGACCCGGAGGAAGGTATGCACCACCTGTATGGTGATGTGCTGGCACAGCAGATCATTGCCCCTCTGCCCTGTGATGACGCCAGCACACAGGCCTTTCACGCTATTCTGGAACGCCACGCCCATGAACTTGCGGCGATCCTTGTCGAACCACTGGTGCAGGGAGCCGGAGGCATGCTGTTCCATGCCCCCGAAGTCCTACGCCCCCTGCGTGAGGCCGCAGACCGCTACGATGTGCTGTTGATCCTGGACGAAATTTTTACAGGCTTTGGCCGCACCGGCACTTTTTTTGCCTGTGAACAGGCCGGTATTGTGCCCGACATCATCACCCTGTCCAAAGCGCTGACAGGTGGCACCATGGCGCTGGCGGCCACAGTGGCTCGCCGCCATGTTTTTGAGGCTTTTCTGTCCGACAATCCCGAACACGCGCTGATGCACGGGCCAACCTTTATGGCCAACCCTCTGGCCTGTGCCAGTGCCAATGCATCGCTGGATCTGTTCGACACCGAACCACGGCTGGAGCAGGTGGCAACCATCAACACCGCCCTGACAGACGGCCTGAAAGCCTGCCGTACATTACCCGGCGTGCGCGATGTACGTACACTCGGGGCCATAGGCGTTGTCGAACTGGACCGCATCAGCAACCCGGACAGACTCCGGCAGGCCTTTATTGCTCAGGGCTGCTGGGTGCGCCCCTTCCGCAATATCGTCTATCTGACCCCCGCCTTTACAATTAGCGAGAGCGAACTGCACACGCTGACACGTGGCATCCATACTGTCCTCAGCGCCTGAGGACAGGTCTCACTCATATATGCCCCCAGCATGACGGACGCATGAAGCCAAACAGGCGCAAAAATAGGGAATGTCGCCGTCCCTTAATGACTTGGGGTAATTGTGTGCCCATCACGCACAGTGCTGGCGGTGCCATCAGGGTTGATGACCGTCATTGTGCCGTCCCCATTGGGGATAACAATAGGGGCAGCCGCCCTTAGGCGGGGCGTGGTTGCGCCCTTGGTTGTTTCTGCCGACAGGGGCTGAAGAACGGGGGCATCCGCCAGAGGTGCACCTTTACGGATACTTTCCTTTTCCCCCAGGCTCATTTCCTCCCCATCATGCAGGAGTGGGCCTGTGGCGGGGCGCGTATCACTTATAGGCAGGCCGTCGCGTTCACGCTCTGCATCTTCCAGCGTGGGCAGGGGTTCGGGCGGGCCGGGCCAGATATTGCCGTTTTCCGGCAAAATTGGCTGCTCCGCTGCGGACAGTCCCTGCACCCTGCGCATGTTCAACGCCTGCCCCGCAGGCGCGTTGGGGTTTTCCCCCGGCAGGGTTGCCGTGTCGGAGATAAATTTGTCAAAACCGGTGCAACCGCTCAAGACCACACACATACCCATAAGGGCGGCTTTCCGCATGCCCTAACTCCGACTCATCCAGCACGCAGCACAGACTGCCTGCTCTGTCCGATATGATAGCGTGAAAAAACTAAGTAACCGTTTGCAGACCCATGCCACAGCAAGGGCTGGGTCTCAGCCTTACAGTTCAACGTAGCGCAGCCCGGTGGTCAGGTAATCCCAACCGGTGATCAGGGTCAGCACCGCTGCGATCCAGAGCAGGCAGGCCCCCGTCATGGCCACATGCAGCCAAGGCATTTGCAGCAACAGCCCGGTGCCATCCCCCGCAAGCAGGAAGCCTATAGCTGTCATCTGGAAACCGGTTTTCCATTTGGCAAGACGGGTCACAGGCAGGCTGGCCTTACGCTCAGCCAGGTATTCCCGCATGCCGGACACCAGAATTTCACGGCACAGGATAATAATGGCTGGCCACAGGCTGGCGTACGGCAAGCGGGCATAACCGGCCAGCACCATCAGGCAGGCCCCCACCAACAGCTTGTCGGCTATGGAATCAAACATCCGGCCAAAGTCGGACAGTTGCTGGCGTGAACGCGCCAGCTTGCCGTCCAGATAATCTGTAATCCCTGCCAGAATAAACAGGATGCAGGCCAGAGCATCCCCCAGCGGCGTACCCCACGCAACACAGCCCACCACCACAGGGATGGCGACAATTCGCGACATGGTCAGGACATTGGGCAGATCGGTCAGCATCGCGAGTATGCTAGCGCATTCCGCCGGGAACGGGAATGGCTTGTCCCCCGCGAAAATGCCCATAGGCTCCCATCTCGCTGTTTTTTCAATCTGGCGTCCAGTCCGGGTGGAAATGCCCATAGACAGCCCGGGCCGTTTCCCGGCTGATCCCCGGTGCAGCTTCCAGCTCTGCCAGCCCGGCCTGACGCACCGCCCGTGCTGACCCGAATGTGTTGAGCAGAATTTTTTTACGGGCGGGGCCGACACCCGGCACCTCATCCAGTTCAGACCGCACCAGGGTTTTGGAACGCCCGGCCCTGTGGGTGGTAATGGCAAAGCGATGGGCCTCGTCACGAAGGCGCTGGAGATAGTACAGTACAGGATCACGCAGATCGAGTTGGAAGGGCTCAGAATCCCCCGTGTAAAACCACTCCCGTCCGGCATCCCGGTCCGGCCCTTTGGCAATCCCCACCAGCTTGACGCCGCTGACACCCAGATCATCCAGCACACTCCGCACGGCGGAATACTGGCCTTGCCCACCGTCAATCAGCAGCACATCGGGCCAGTTGGCGGTGTTTCCTTCATCCGCTTCCTTCAGGGCACGACCAAAGCGGCGCTCCAGCACTTCGCGCATCATCCCGAAGTCATCCCCCGGTGTGACCGGGCCTTTGATGCGGAACTTGCGGTACGCCTTGCGGTCAAACCCCTGCGAGCCTCCGACAATCATGACCCCATAGGCGTGAGAGCCCTGAATATGGCTGTTGTCGTATACCTCAATCCGCTCTGGTGGAGCCTCCAGCCCCAGCACCTTTGCCACGCCCTCCAGCAGGCGGGCCTGTCCGGCACTCTCCGCCAGCTTACGCTTAAGGGCATCGCGCGCATTGGTCACGGCATGGGCCAGAACCTGTTTTTTCTCACCCCGCTGAGGGGTGATAATTTCCACTTTCCGTCCCCTCCGCAGGGACAGAGCTTCGGTCAGCAGGTCATGTTCCACCAGTTCATGGCTGACAAGGATGCTCGCAGGGCATGGCTTGTCATCATAAAACTGGGCGATAAAGGCGCTGAGAATATCCCCTGCGGTTTCATCCTGCGTATGAGCCGGAAAGAATGAGCGGCTGCCATTGTTGCGCCCCCCACGGATGAAGAAGACCTGAATACAGGTCTGTCCCCCTTCCTGCCACAGGCCCAGCACATCTGCATCCGGCAGGGAGCCGGGGTTGATCACGCTGGATTCCTGCATCTGCGCCAGAGCGCGGATACGGTCACGCACCATGGCGGCACGCTCAAAATCCAGCGCCTCGGCCGCCTCGTTCATTTCCCGCCCCAGTGTTTCGCGCAAGGCCGTGTCCTTGCCGGACAGGAAATCCCGCGCCTGATCGACCAGATGCCCGTAACTGACCCGATCAATCCGATCGACACAGGGGGCCGAGCACCGCTTGATCTGGTGCAGCAGGCAGGGCCGGGTGCGGCTGCTGAACACAGCATCCGAGCATGAGCGTAGCAAGAATACACGCTGGATCAGGTTAAGGGTCTGGTCCACCGCCCAGGCCGAGGCAAACGGCCCCCAGAGGGTTGCCCCCTTGGGCGCCTTACCGCGATGGCGGGTAATCTGGGGAAACTCATGCCCATCGGTCAGCATCAGCCAAGGGTAGCTTTTGTCATCACGCAGCAGAATGTTGAAGCGGGGCTTCATCCGCTTGATGTAGTTGGCCTCCAGCAGCAGGGCTTCGGCCTCGGTATGGGTGGTGACGATTTCCATCGCCACCGTCTCCGACACCATCCGTCGCAGGCGTTCGGGCAGGCGCGACAGATGCGTATAGGACGCCACCCGTTTTTTGAGCGCCAGTGCCTTGCCAACGTACAGCACATCCCCCTTCTCACCCAGCATGCGGTAAACACCGGGGGACAGCGGCATGGTCAGCAAGGCGTACCGGATGGCCTCCACCCCCTTGAGGGTGGGAGGAGACGGCAGGCTACCATCATCTTGGGGCGTGGGTGTCGGGGGGCTGTTGTCGGTCGTCATACGGCGCTCTGGAAGGGCTTGTGCTTTCATCCACCGTTTGTGTGGATAACTCTGTGGAACAGCTGGGGCGGACTCAGCGCAAACCGCAGATTTTCAGCCCTTTCATCGAATTGCCTTGTTTTTAGGCAGTCCATCTAATCGCTTGATTCTCAATGAAATTCCATGCGTCTGCTTGCAGCCCTCTGATGCGGTTTGAAACTTTTGTTAAAAACAGAGGATGTCAAGAGAGAAGTGGACAAAATCTTTTCCCTTTCCCTCTTCAATTGATCTCACTTTGTTCTCCGGCCTGCTGCTCGGCCTGTGCCAGAAGCCGCAGGAAGTTGCCACCCCAGAAGGCTGCTATTTCGCTTTCGTCGTATCCCCGGCGCAGCAGCTCCGCCGTGATGTTCACGCCCTGTGTGGCATCCTGCCAGTCTTCCAGCGCACCGCCGCCATCGAAGTCGGAGGAAATCCCGACATGCTCAACACCTAACCGGCGCACCACATAGTCGATATGGTCAACAAGGTCGCTGACAAACCCTGCCCGCTTGCCTTCCTCCGGCTTGGGTTTGAGAAAAGCAGGCATGGCCGTAATCTGGATCAGCCCGCCACTGGCCCCCAAGGCATCCAACTGCCCGTCATCCAGATTGCGGGGGTGGTCGCACAGGCTGCGCACGCAGGAATGGCTGGCCACGACGGGGGTGGCTGACACCTCTACCGCCTGCATCATGGTCTGTCTGGCTGCGTGAGAGACATCAACCAGCAGGCCAAGACGATTCATCTCGGCAACAGCCTCACGGCCCAGAGCAGACAGGCCACCATGCCGCTGTGGTGTATCCCCAAGGCTGGGGCGGTGAATGGCGGAATCTGCCAGCGCATTGTGCCCGTTATGGGTCAGCGTGACATAACGCGCCCCCTTCTGGCGAAACAGTTTGAGCATGCCGGGGTCTTCCCCCATGCCATATCCGTTTTCCACCGCCGGGATAACGGCAAGAATACCCGCCGCATGGGCTGCCCGAATGGCAGCAACATCCGAACAGACCTTGGCCTGCACCCCATTCCGCGTGCCCTGCATACGGTTTATGGCATCCAGCATGTCCAGACACTGCTGTTGCGCCTGGGCGTGGCCCTCCGCTGTGACTGGCCCCTGCCCCATATAGGCCACAAAGCACCCTGCTGACATGCCGCCCCGCTGCATTTTGGGCAGGTCCACACGGCGGTCAGGAGTATCCTCAAACGCATCGTCACGGTCTGGCCAGGGAATGTCGATATGGCTGTCCAGAGTCAGCAGCGCATTGTGCAGGTCCTGGGCGGAAGAAAAGCCTACGGCGGCCGTGGTGCGTGACATCATGACGGAAAAATGGTCCTGATCATTTGAATTACAAGAGACTGGGGCTGTCTCTTGCGGGTATTCACCGTTTTTGCTTGCCCTGCAAACCACAATGAGTCATCCCCCTGCCCATGCGACTTGTCACCTGGAACATCAATTCCCTGCGCCTGCGCCTGCCTTTGCTGGCACGCCTGACCTCCGACCTGCGGCCAGATGTGGTCTGCCTGCAGGAAACCAAGGTGCCAGACCCGCTCTTTCCCGCTGACGACCTGCGCGCACTTGGGTTTGAGCACCTGCACTACAGCGGCATGAAGGGGTATAACGGGGTTGCCATCCTCTCCCGCCACCCGCTTGAGCCTTTATCCGACCTGCCTGTCTGGTACGAAAAAGCCGATTGCCGCCATGTTGCGGCCCGTGTGCTGGCCCCGTCTGGCAGCGTGGAACTGCATGACTTCTATGTGCCCGCTGGTGGGGATGAGCCCGACCCGGAAGCCAACCCCAAATTTGCCCACAAACTCGCGTTTGTAGAGGAAACAGCCCGCTGGTTTGCCAACCGCCCCAACCAGCGGACCATTCTGGTAGGGGATCTGAACATCGCGCCGCTGGAACATGATGTCTGGAACCACAAGCAACTGCTGAAAATTGTCAGCCACACCCCGCCTGAAACAGAGCGCCTGCAAACATGGATACAAAGCGGCTTTGTTGACGCCATGCGCCAGTTTGTACCACCCGAGGAAAAGCTCTACACGTGGTGGTCTTACCGCAACCGGGACTGGAAGGCCTCCAACAGGGGCCGCAGGCTTGACCATGTGTGGGTCACGCCAGACCTGCTGCCGGAACTGTCAGGCATGACCATTGTCGCCGAGGCTCGAGACTGGCCCTCCCCCTCCGACCATGTTCCTGTGGTGCTTGACCTCGCAGAGTAAACGCTGTCGGCAGGGAACGAGCGTGTTTTTACGCCAGTTCTCTGCCACATTATCGGTCCTGCACTTTAGAGTGCGATACCGCCAGTTGCTCACTGGCCATGGCACCTCAGTAGGGTGCCACTCCCCTGCCGGGCTTCAGGGCAAAATGCCAGAAGAGGTCTGGCTGCTATCTCTCTGAGTGCCCCGTTCTGGAAAGTCGCCCGATGTCCCGCCTCATAGGCAGGGACAAGGTGCGCCATTTAGTACCGATACTGCCACATCAGCCCAACGCTGCTGCCCGGATCATTTTCCGGCGTGGTAAAGCCCGTGACCGTGCCGCCTGTGCCAACCGTGGTATTGAGCTTGAGGTGCTTGGTCAGATCGACCTGAACCTGAGCCTGCGTACCCGAGCCAGAGGTAGACTGCTTGGCACCTACATAGACCCCCTTCATCACGTATTTTCCGGCTTCCACACTGGTGCCGCCATTCCCAACGCCGGAACCCCCAGCAATGGTCAGGCGGTCCAGATGGAGGGTTTTACGCAAGACCCCCATGGGGTCGAACGGGGTCAGGCCTGTCAGCGTTGCCACTGCGGCCCCCAGTTCTATCATCTGGGTGGAGGAAAGGGAGCGCGCGTCCGTGCCAAACAGCAGCATGGCCAGAACTTCCTCCTGCGGGCGGGGCGGCAGGGAGTCGAAACTGATTTTGGGAGAACTGGCATAACCCTGTACCTTCAAGCGTGCAGTTTCCCCATTCACAGCCCGGTCCGCCTCAAAATCCAGCGTGGGGTCCAGACTGTGGCCAACACCGGCCCCGTTGAAGGCAACACGACCTTTGGTGAAGTTGAGGGAAATACCCGCCAGATCAAAGTTCCCGCGTTTGAGGTCAAATCCGCCCGTCAGCAACGGTGCCTGTGCAGTGCCTGTCACATTCAGCCTGCCTGCCATTTCAGCATCCAGACCATGCCCACGCACAAAGAACTTGCCGGGGGAAATGACCGCAAGGTCCAGCCCCACCACCATGGCGTGCGCACTGGCGGCGCGTTCCTGATCAACCTTGTCTGTCTTTTCCCCCGGCCAAACCACATCCAGCCGTGCAACAGATGTGGGCAGGGAGTTGGGGATATTGACCTCAACACGCCGCAGATTGACCTTGCCAGCCACATCAACGCGGCTCTGCACCTGCCCTTTAACCGCCACATCCGCATCCAGCACGGCAGTGATCAGGTCGCTGGAGACCGGCCGCGCCCCACGAGCCGTCAGTTTCAGGTCAACCGGCATGCCGGGGGCGGCAATACCGAGCGAGCCGGCAACGTCCACCTTGCCTTCCCCCGCTCTGGCACTCAGACCTTCAATAACCAGCCGGTCCTGCGCGCCACGTACCCGGCCATTGATGTCGGCAAGGTGGATGCCAGAGGCAAAATCCTGAAAATCGGCATTCTGGAGGTCAACCGCACCGCTGACCTGTGGGGACAGCAAAGTGCCCTGCGCCCGCAGGTCCATTCTAGCCACCCCCGTCACCTGCCGGGCCTGCACCCCCAGCACACCATTGGCAATGGACAGGTCCACCCGGCCATCGGCCCGCAGGTCCAGCGGTCCTCTGGCCCCAAGAGGGGCCACCCCGGCAACCTGCATGGCCAGCTTTGGCCCGGCCCCAAGCCTGACCTGCACCTTGGCCGCAGTGCGCGCCAGTGTCGCCGTGGCCTCCAGCCCTAACGCGGGAAAGGACGCCGCAGCGGAACTACCCATGACCCGCAGCCGGTTGCCGTCCAGCCGCACTGTCCCTTCCGGCTGGGCAAGCGTGCCGGACAGCCGGGCCGAGGCGGAAACCGTTCCTTCTGCATCCAGCTTGGGCATAAAGGGCCGGGCCAGTCCGGGGGTCAGGTTTCTGATATCGGCACTCAGCGCCAGAGTGGGTTTGACACGCCCGGCAACATCCACTGTCGCCACCGCACTGCCCCGGCTGGCCAGCGCAAGGCGTAGGCGGTCAACCCCCATGGTCTGCCCGAAGGATATAAGGGCTGAGCCTTGCAGACGCAGGTTTTCCTCCCTTGCCGTAGCATTCAGCTTTTGCAGCTTAACCTGCTTGTCCTTCAGATCCAGCAGTGCCGCCATATCCAGCAACAGGGGGCTGCCCCCCCATTGGGCGGGACCAATGGCGGCTGTCAGCACCATGGCGTTTTCCGGCCCCTTGGCGGTCATGCGGGCCTGACCTTCCACCCCGGCGACCGATATACCCGTCAGGCGCAGGGCCACGTCGGCATCCGGGTGAGCCACCGGGTCACGCACGCTGCCTGTCAGGGCCAACGTGCCGACCCGCATGCCCGGCTTGGCCACCGTACCCCCCAGCTTGACGCTGACAACCGGCACATTTTCAACCATCTCGGACTTGAGACCCAGCGACAGGTTCCCCGTCAAAGCCTGCCCCAGCATGGCGCGAAAATCTGCCAGACGGTCGATGCCGATATCCAGCTTGCCCAACGGCACGACCTGCCCCGCAGGCAGGGTGAGCGCACCCTGCCCGTGCAGGGTGTTCCAGGACAGGGTGTCGAGCGTCAGACTCCGGTCACCGGCTTCGTTTTCACCCGCAACCAGGTTCAGCTTCAGCGGTGCACGGTCAACCGTGCCATGCAGGTCAACCTGCCCCTGCGGGGCACTGGGCAGGTGCTTCATGCTGGCCGCCAACGCCACCGGGCCGGGGGCCATGGTGGCTGTGCCGGGGCTGCCATGAGCCTCCAGCGAAGCTTCAAAATCCTTCAAAGCCCCTTTGGCGGTCAGCGCCAGTGTCGTATCCCCGCGCAGCGAGGGCAGAAGTTTGGACAAATCCGGCAAGGCCAGGCTGGCGGACAGGTCCATGTCCCTGTCCAGTGTCAGCCCCCCCTGTGTTTTCAGGTGCAGAGCCTGCCCGTCTACCGTCAGGCTTTTAAGGGCCACATGCTGGGTCGCTGGCGCTGTATGGGTGGCGGCAACCGGCTGCATCCCGACATCCAACGCAAAATGCCCAGTCGGGCCGATCAGCCCTGCCGCCTGCGCCTGCCCGCCGGTAACGGCCAGTGTGCCTTCACTGGTCAGGTGGGTTTCACCGTCCGCATGTTCTGGCCGGGCAAACTGCGCGCTCATACCCGCGTTGCCGTGCAGGATAACACCTCCGGCCTGCCCCACGGGGAACAGGTCTGGCAGGGTCAGGGTCAGCCTGCCCTTTTGCGGCGCCGCCGTGCGGGCCGATCCGGCCACAGCAAACACAGGATGCGAAACCGTAAAGTCCAGCGGCATACCCTGCCCCTGGGGTGCCCATGTCGCATCCAGCACCATCGGGGCCGCAGCCAGCAGAGTCGGGGCTTTGCCCGGCACTTTCAGGCCATCAGCCTCCAGCGTCAGGCGCAGGGCCTGGGCTACACCCTTATGGGCATCATCCCCCGTAAAACGCAGCTTAATGGTATTGGCAGCAGCCCCACCTGCGGCAAGCTGCGCCACGTCCAGACTGGCCTGCCCCTCTGGCGCGGCCATACGCCCCTTGAGGGAGGCATCGAGCGCCATGCTCTCCCACCCCAAGGCCGGGCTCAATGTCATGCGCGGCGCCTGAGCCTTGATGGTCAAGCCTGCCATGGTGTTGCCAATCAGGTCCAGCACACCGGCCATACGTGTGCTGACGTTACCGGCCTTGCCATCTAATCCCAGTTTAGCAGCAGATACCGGACCTTTGAGGTCAAATTGCAGGGCAACAGGTTCCAGTTGTGGCAACCCGAGTTGGGAAGCCACAAAGCCATCACCCTCCTCTCCAGCGTCCAGATGCAGGGCCAAAGTCCGCTTGCTGGTATGTGCCGTAACGGACAGATGCCCCGGCTTGTCCAGCCGTCGAACGGCCAGAGCAATATCCGCCCCGGGAAGAGACGGCAGGCTCAGCCCATTCAGCACAGGGGCAATGCTGGCAACACTGGCATGGCCCGACAGGCCAAAGCTTGCAGCCTCCCCCGCCAGCGGGGCACCGACATTGATACGCTTGACCGCAACCTGGCGGATGGCAACGCCCAGATTGAGTGATGAGGGCTCACTCGATGTTGTCGTCTGCGCCTCGGACACCGGCAGACGGGGGATATCCAGTTCCGCCGCCGTAAAGCTGTTGATCCGCGCCGTCAGGCCGACCAGAGCCAGAGGAGACCAGTCCAGCCGGACATCCTTCAGGCTCAGCCACACCCCGTCCCGGTCGCGCACGTCAATCCGGCCCACACCAAACTTATCGGGAAAGCGACCTTTGATGTCCGCAATGGTCACCATACCGCCGGTCAGCTTGGCGGTTTCCCGCACCAGATAGTGGCGGCCCGGATCGGTATTGGCAGCGACCAGCAGGCCGGACACCGACAGCACGCCCAGACCAGCCAGCCCACCAGCGACATACAGCACAACCCGCCCCACACGGCGCCAGCGGGCACGGGCCGGAACAGTCTCGGATGCGGCCATCAGAATGTCTCCCCCAGCCCGATGTAAAGGTCCCACTTGTCACCATAGGCCGCACGGTTGACCGGCACGCCCACATCCAGCCGCACGGGGCCGATGGGTGTATAGTACCGCACACCCCCGCCAACACCGACCCGTAGGGTGCCTGTCAGCGGTGTGGAGGAATTACCGACCTGCCCGGCATCAACAAACGCTGCCATACCAAAACTGCTGAGTATTCTCTGTCGGTATTCGACCGTGCCCGCGTCCATGGAGGTACCCCCAATGGCGTAGCGTGTATTGCGGTACTGCGGCCCAACCCCCTGCCAGCGATACCCACGCACCGTAGCACTACCACCGGCGTACATGCGCTGGTCAGGCGGGATGCTCCATGTGCTGGCCCCCTGAATACTGCCAACAGTTGCCCTGAACGCCAGAATACTGCGGCCGGGTTTACTCAACCCGATATTATGCAGGTCAAAATACGTCGCGGCAGACGCGCTCATGATCGTGAAGAAGGAGACACCCTGCCCCTTGCTGCCAACAGAGAACGAGGGGGTCACATTGATATTGCCCCGCACGCCGTGGGTGGCCGGTTCTATGGGGTTATCGACCCCTGTGTTGTCATACATGGCCGCCAGCGGGGCTGAAAAAATTGTATAGTCGCGGGTCACACCAAACTGTTCGATCTTTTCTTGCTCGGCCATCAGGCCAAAATTGCCTGTCCAGTTTTTGGCCAGAGGCCGCGTAATACCCCCGCGCAGCAGCACCGCCGTCTGCCGGTAAGACCACAGCAACTGGCGCAGCCCTTCAATCCGCGCACTCAGGTTCTGATTACGCTGGAGGAAATCGGGTTTGAAGAAGTCCGCATAGACATCATACCCCAACCCTTGCTGGGCCGATCCGCCAAGCCCGGTAATCAGGGCGGTCAGGCGCAGCCGTTCGGCATTGCCCAGCAGGTTATAATCGGTCCAGGTCGCCCCCACCCGTGTGCCCAGGTCTGTGGAGTACCCCAGTTCAGCCCCGACAGAGTGCCGCTTGCTGGCCTGAAAAGAAAAATCCAGCGGCATGGTGCCGTTAACCGCTGTTTCCGAACCATCCTGCACCACAACGGATGAAAACACGCCCAGCGACAGCAGATCCTGCCGGGCGGATTCGATCTTTGTCGGCTGGTACAGCTCTCCCTCATGCAGGTCCATGCGGCGGCGGACAAAGGCCGGTTTGACGGTTTTGAGGTCTTTGAGCGTAATCTGTCCGATATTGAGCACCGGCCCCGGAGACACCGGGTAGACAATATCCAGCGTATGGGTTTGCGGGCGCACATAGGCGGTGGGTTTTTCCACCTTGGCCAGAGCATGACCATCTTCACGCAAAGCTTCCAGCAGTTTGCCGCCTGCCCCCAGTACGGCCTCGGCCACAGCGGGTTGCCCCTTGGCCAGAGCAAACGCTTTTTCCTGCCCGGGGGTGAGTGCTGGCGGGCTCCCTGCCTTGCCGTTGACCAGGGTGATCCTGCCCAGATGGAACAGCGGCCCTTTTTCTACCGATACATCGGCCGTAATGGTCTTGCCCTTGGGGATGGCCTCCAGCCATGTGGAGAGTGCTTGCGACCGGCCATCGATCGTCGCAGCCGCAGTTGTTCCGTCCCCTGAGCGCAGCACGATATGCACTGTGCCATCGTAATAACCGCAGCTTTCCAGCGCTGTGCGCAGGCGCGTGTAGTCACTGCGCACACGGCCCGCCAGAGCGAACGGCCCGACCGCATGCGTGGACTGGAGCGACAGCAGATCGGACGAGGCCTGCAACGCCGTGTCCAGACCGGCCTCCCCCGTGCTGGCCAGTTTGGTCACATATGGCTGCGGGTCGGCTGACCAGCCAGCCCCGGTGCTGACCCCCCACAATGTGGCCCCTGCCAGAATCCGATTCGTCGCCACGACAAGTCTTGTAAGGAAGGCTTTGTTCTTTACCGTCACCACGCCTCGTCAGTCTGCTGTCAGTCCGGCCTGTAGCATAGTCTGGCCACCGGGCCTCCGTTGCACGCTATTGTGCTTTATTACCCTCATATCATGCCAAAAATAGGGTCAGGCAGGAAAAACGGACACAAGACACGGATTGTTCCCACCCCCTGTTCGCGTTATGGAGCAAATGTTTGTGTGTTTTACCAGCCTGGCCGCCATGGCCTTTGTCCGGCAGACACGCGTCTGGCAGAAACAAGGACCATGATCCGAACTGTATCTGACCGCCCAGGACGGCGCCCGATTTCTGGCACGAAAGACCAGGCCACCCTTCCCCCCATGCCCTTACGTCAGCTTTCGCTCCGCTACACGCAGGCCCGTGCAGTGGCGCGCCTGTGCGCGCTTGTTGTCTGGATTCCGCTGTCTGTTGGGTTCGAGGCCTGCCTGCTGCCGGTACCCGGCACAGCCAAAATCCGCTGGACACGGGTGATCTGGGGCGGATTGTGCAAAATCCTTGGCCTGCGCACCCGCGTTATCGGCAAACGAGCAGGCACGGTTGGGGGCATTGCGGCGCGCAAGCGCGGGGAAAGACCTGTCATCTATGTCTCCAACCACATGTCCTGGCTGGATGTGCCCATTCTGGGCACGTTGCTGCCATCGGTCTTTGTGGCCAAAGGGGATATCGAGAAATGGCCGGTCATGGGGCTGATTTCCAAAATCGGCCGCACCATTTTTGTCAGCCGCCAGCGCAGCACAACCGGGCGTGAGCGTGATGTGATGATCCGCCGCATGGTCGAAGGGGACAACCTTGTCCTGTTCCCCGAAGGGACATCCTCCGACGGTTCACGCGTGTTGCCGTTCATGTCCGCGTTTTTTGCCATCGCCAAGCTGCCCAAACTGCGTGATGACCGCGACACCGGGCAGTTCCCCCCGCCTTATGCGCCTGGCATGACCCCACTGATCCAGCCCATCTCCCTTGTATACGACCAGTTGGATGGCCTGCCGATCAGCCGCCTGCGCAGGCCGGTTTTTTCCTGGTACGGGGACATGGACCTTGGCCCCCATGTCTGGCAGTTGCTGCAATGGAAACACGGCCGCGCCACCGTGCTGCTGCATGAACCGCTGGACCCCGACCTCTTTCCCAGCCGCAAGGCGCTGGCCCAGGCGGCGTGGAAAGCCGTTGTGGATGGTGCGGCAGAACTGCGCCAGAACCGCGAAGGGCGCATCCAGCCCGGCCGCTTTGACCCCGCCACCCTGCCTGCGGCTTTCCTGCCACCGTATGTCAGAAAAACAAAAGCCTTACTTGACAGGATACGGTCCTTTTTTGCTTCATCTAAAAAGCAGGACTAACCTGCCGGAGTGCAGGCCTGAACCTGCCCCCGCAAGCCAGTGGAGGCCTTGTTCTGACCATCCTGTTCGGCCGCACCCTACCCCCGGTTGTGAGAAAAGAGGCTTGACCTGCGTGGCTTCACGCCCGATTTCCTCCTCCCGCCGTATGGAATGGTCCTGCGGCAGAGTGGAGTGCCCGCAACCATGACCGCATTACCCGCCGCCGCGCAGACACCCCCCACCCGTGGGCTGCATGTTATCACCTGGGGCTGCCAGATGAACGTGTATGACAGCGCCCGTATGGGGGACGTGCTGCGCCCGCTGGGTTTCCGGCCCGTGGACACCCCCGATACCGCGGACATGATTATCCTCAACACCTGCCATATCCGTGACAGGGCGGCCGAGAAGGTCTTTTCCGAACTGGGACGCCTGCGCCTGGTCAAGGAAGCGCGCAAGACCTCCGGCCAATCCACCATTATTGCCGTGGCAGGCTGTGTGGCCCAGGCCGAGGGTGAGGAAATTCTGGCCCGCGCCCCGTATGTTGACATCGTGTTGGGACCGCAGACCTACCACCGCCTGCCCGAAATGGTCGCCCGCGCGGCCCGTGCTGGCGGCGCAGTGATCGAAACCGATTTCCCCGCCGAACAGAAGTTTGATTTCCTGCCCGAGAGCGAAGCACCACAGACACCGGGCAATCTGACCGCTTTCCTGACCATTCAGGAAGGGTGCGACAAGTTCTGCTCCTTCTGCGTCGTGCCCTACACACGCGGGGCCGAGAACAGCCGCCCGGTCGCCTCGGTCCTGGCCGAAGCCCAGCGCATGGTGGCCAGTGGCGTGCGCGACATCAGCCTGCTGGGGCAGAACGTCAACGCCTATCATGGCGTGGGGCCGGATGGTGACATCTGGGGTCTGGCCCGCCTGGCCTATGCTCTGGCCGAAATTCCCGGCCTTTCGCGCATCCGCTATACGACCTCCCACCCACGGGACATGGATGACGCGTTGATTGCGGCCCACCGTGACCTGCCGCAGCTTATGCCGTTCCTGCACCTGCCTGTGCAGTCAGGCTCTGACCGCATCCTGCGCGCCATGAACCGAGGCCACACCGCCGACGACTATCGCGACATTGTCCGCCGCCTGCGGGATGTCCGGCCTGACCTTGCCTTGTCTTCCGACTTCATCGTCGGTCACCCCGGTGAAACTGACGAGGATTTTGAGGCCACCATGCAACTGGTGCGCGATGTCGGGTTTGCGCTGGCCTATTCCTTCAAATACTCCCCGCGCCCCGGCACACCCGCCGCAGGAGCAGGCATGCAGGTGGCCGAGGATATCAAAGACGCTCGCCTGCAGGCGTTGCAGAAACTGCTGCGTGAACAGCAGGATGCCTTTAACGCAACGCTTGTCGGCCAGACCGTGCCGGTGCTGTTTACCTCCAAGGGCCGCAAACCGGGGCAGATTGCCGGGCGTTCCCCCTGGTTGCAGCCTGTGCATGTCAGCGGGCCGGAGCACCTGATCGGGCAGGAACTGCCTGTCCGTATTACCGAACGGCTCAGCAATTCGCTGGGCGGTATCTTGGAAGAGAAGAAGGTTTACGCTTGAACACAGCGCACACGCCCCATTCCCTCTCCCCCGAAGGTAACGGGTTGGCCGATGCCCCCGTTACCCTTCAGTTTGACAACAACGCCCTGCTGGCCCGCCTCGTTGGGGACCATGACAGGCACCTCCGCTGCCTGGAAGAAGGGCTGGAGGTCGAGGTGGCCCGCCGCGGTAACCGGATTTCGATCCGCGGCGTGCCCACCCTGACAGCGCTGGCCAGAACGGCGCTGAGCACCCTTTACCAAAAGCTGGCCAGTGGCGAGACCATTGACATCAGCACCATAGAGGCGGCCATTCGCATGTCCCGTATGCATGAAACCCGCGCCACGCCCGTAGCCAGCGCCCCCTCGCCCCTGCCCCCCCGCACCGATGACAGCATGCCCGCCCTGCGCATGCGCCACGGCACAATCGAGCCCCGCTCCCCCGGTCAGGCGGCCTATATGGAGGCACTGGCCAAAAAAGAGCTGGTGTTCGGAATCGGTCCGGCAGGCACGGGCAAAACTTACCTGGCGGTGGCCCAGGCCGTGGCCATGCTGCAAGCCGGGTCGGTTGACCGCATCATCCTCTCCCGCCCGGCTGTGGAAGCTGGAGAGCGCCTTGGCTTTCTGCCCGGTGACATGAAGGACAAGATCGACCCCTACCTGCGCCCGCTGTATGACGCGCTGCACGACATGCTGCCCGGCGAACAGGTCATGCGCCGCATGAGTGCGGGGGATATTGAAGTCGCACCGCTGGCCTTCATGCGTGGGCGGACACTCTCCCATGCATTCGTCATTCTGGACGAGGCGCAGAACACCACCATCGCCCAGATGAAAATGTTTCTGACGCGGCTTGGCCCCGGCTCACGCATGGTCATTACCGGCGATCTGACCCAGATTGACCTGCCCGATGGCACCACATCAGGCCTGCGCGACGCAGTAGAAACCCTGGAAAATGTCAAAGGGGTCACCATTTCGCGCTTTGAGGCAGCAGATGTGGTGCGCCACAGGCTGGTCGCGCGTATTATTGAAGCCTATGATGCCAAGGCGACGGTCAGCAAGGGACTTCCCCGCAAGAAGGGCCGTCAGGAGAACAATGGAACCGCCAAGTAGTTCAGACCACATCCACCCGCAGGATGTGGCGGCCCAGGAAGACAGGTTTTTTCCTGAGGCTCTTTTCTCGGACATTCAGGCCGACGGGCCTGAGATCATGGTTCAGGACAGGCGCTGGCGCTGTTATGTCCCCGCAGCCGAAAAGCTGGTCTGGCGCACGCTGGCCGCCTGTTCCAGCCATGGGGGGCTGCCTGATACGGTTGTACTCTCAACCGACAGGGACGTACGCACCCTCAACGGTCGGCACCGGGGCCGCTACAAGCCCACCAATGTGCTGACCTTTGACCCACCACGCGGGATGGACGGCGGGGACATTATCCTCGCGCTGGAAACCGTCGTGCGCGAAGCCCAGAAGGCAGACAGACCGGTTGCCGACCATCTGGCCCATCTGATCATCCACGGCAGCCTGCATCTGGCCGGGTATGACCACCACCACCCCGGCGATGCCCGCCGCATGGAAATGCTGGAATCCGCCCTGCTGTCACGCATAGGCGTTCCCAACCCCTGGAAACCACGGTCATGAGCGGGTCTGACGGCACGCCCTCCCCCCGCCATGACCAGTCGTCTGGTCGGGGGTTTCTGTCCCTGTTCCACCGCCGCAAACAGCCTGCCGACCTGCGCAGCTCCATCGCCGCACTGGTCCAGCAGGCCGCCGACGCTGCCGACGTAACCCCCAATGGGGAACAGCCCGAGCTGGACCGACAGGAACGCGCGCTGATTGCCAACGTGCTGCGGCTCCGCAATATCTCGGCCGATGATGTCATGATCCCACGGGCCGACATCGTGGCCATGCCCGTCTCCATTAGTCTGGACGAAGCCCTGGCCATGATGCGGCGGGAAAACCATTCCCGCATGCCGGTCTATCGTGACCAGTTGGATAACGTGGTGGGCATGATCCATGTGAAGGATCTGATCGCCTATGTGGGCACCAGCGAAGCCTTTGATCTGGAAAAACTGCTGCGCCAGCCCCTGCTGATCGCCCCGCAACTGCCCATCCTCGACCTGATGCTGCAAATGCGGCAGCGCCAGACCCATCTGGCGCTGGTGATTGACGAATATGGCGGTATCGACGGCCTTGTGACTATCGAGGACCTGATCGAAACCATCGTGGGCGATATTTCAGACGAGCATGACGAACCCGCCGCCGTCATGATCACCCCCCGGCAGGATGGGTCGTTTGACGTGGATGCCCGCTGCCCTGTGGAAGAGTTCGAGCGCCAGATCGGCCCGATTCTGACGCAGGAGGAAAGCGAGGCCGAGATCGAAACCATTGGCGGCCTTGTCTTTCGCATGGCCGGGCATGTGCCCACTCGGGGGGAAGTGCTGACACACGCCAACGGCTACCTCTTCCGGGTGCTGGATGCCGATGCACGCCATATCCGCCGGGTGCGGGTACGCCCTTTGCCAGCACAGGCGGATGAGCCCGGCAGCCCGACCGCGCCCGCATAAACAATGGGTTGACGCCTTTGGCTTCTGCCGTCATGCCTTTGTAACGTTATCTGTCACTCTACCTGGAAGGCTTGGGGTTCATGTCTTTTTCACGCCGCACGTTCCTTGCCACCTCCGGGGTGGCTCTGGCCCTAGGCAGCGCCCACCGGGTGCTGGCGGCAGATGCCGTTGATACAGCCTTTACCCCGCGTGAACTGGGCAATCCGAACGCCCCCATCGTGGTGGAGGAATGGTTTTCCCTGACCTGTATCCACTGCGCGCATTTTGCTGAAAACACGTTCCCCGAGGTTAAAAAGAACCTCATCGACACCGGCAAGATCCGCTACGTGTTCCATGACTTCCCGACCGACCAGACAGCCGTTGCCGCTGCCATGGTGGCCCGCACCCTGCCGCCGGAGCGTTATGTGGCGTTCTGCACGTCCCTGCTGACCAATCTGGACCGCTGGGCTTACCGTCAGGATGGCAAGCAGGAAGAAGAGCTGAAGAAAATGGCCGCCTTCGCAGGCATGCCTGCCGAAACCTTCGACAAGGCCATCGCCAACCAGAAGCTAATGCAGTTTATCCTGAATGGGCAGAATGACGCGCAGGACAAATACCACATCGATTCCACGCCCACCTTCCGTTTCAACAACAAGGTGCAGGTGTCCAGCGCCCTGACGTATGACGACTTTCTCTCAAACATGAAAAAAGCCGCCTGATCCCGCGCGCCAACCCGTTCAGGCCAGAAATTCCACCTCAATGACTGTACGCTTCACCCGGCTGTCAATCGCCGGTTTCAAGAGCTTTGCCGACCCCGTTACCGTGGATATTCTGCCTGGGCTGACTGGCATTGTCGGCCCCAATGGCTGCGGTAAATCCAACGTTGTGGAGGCCCTGCGCTGGGCCATGGGCGAATCGTCTGCCCGCTCCCTACGTGGTGGAGAGGCGGATGACCTCATCTTCGCAGGCACCACAGGCCGGGCAGCCCGGTCTGTGGCCGAGGTCACCATCACCATTGATGGGGCAAAGGGCCTTGGCCCTGCGCAGTTTGCAGAACTTGATGAACTGCAAATTACCCGCAAGGCCGAACGTGGCTCCGGCAGTGACTACCGCATTAATGGCCGCCCTGCCCGCGCGCGTGACGTGCAGACCCTGTTTGCCGACCTTGCCTCCGGTGCGCGGTCGTCCGCCATGGTCAGTCAGGGCCGGGTTGCGGCACTGGTCAGCGCCAGACCGGAAGAGCGGCGCAGTATTCTGGAAGAAGCCGCAGGCATTACCGGCCTGCACGCCCGCCGCCACGAAGCGGAACTGAAACTGCGGGCAACCGAAAGCAACCTGACACGCGCCGAGGACAGACGACAGCAACTGTCCTCCCGACTGGATGAACTGGCCGACCAGTCCCGCGATGCCGCCCGCTACAGGGAACTGTCGGCCAACCTGCGTGATGCGGAAACCGACCTGCTCGCCCTGCTGCATGCCCGCGCCCGTCTGGCCGTGGAGCGCACCACCGAGCAGAGCCTGCGCGCCCGCCAGCACCTGACCACGCGCGAAGAAGCAGCCGAAACCAGCATTATTGCTGAATTTGAGGCCAACAAAGCCCTCCCCACCGTGCGGGAGCAGACAGATACTGCCCGCACAGCGCTGGAACGCTGCCGCATTCTGGCCGAAGGCATGGCGCGGGAGGAAGAACGCGCACAGGCTCTGGCGCAGGAGGCCGCAGCCCGTCTGGCCCAGCAGCAAGCCGACATGCTGGCGGCACAAACCCGCCTGGATGACGCCAAGACCACGCTGGAGCGCCTGCAGGCTGAGGCCGCCGAGGCCGCAGAAGCAGCCCGCACCCTGCCCGACCGTCAGGAAGCCGCCAGCCAGCAGCACAGCCAGACCAGCACACAACTGGCCGAAGCCGAGCAGGCGCTGGCGCAGCTGACCACCACCCTGGCAGAAGCGCGCAGCCGCCACGACCGCGCCGCCTCGGAGGCCGAACAGGCCCGCCTGCGGCACGAAAAAGCCCAGCAGGCTCTCCAGACCACGCAGGACACTCTGGCAACCCTGCAAGCGCAGATTCCGTCCCAGCAGGTGCTGCACACTGCCCGGCAGGCCGCCGAGACAGCCGCTGAGGAGGCTCGCAGCGCCGCAACCGCACGTGACGCAGCAGCCCGGCAGCATGCCCAATGCACGGTGGACCTGTCCGTTGCCCGCAACAATGCCGAAGCCGCAACCCAGGCCGAGACCGAACTGGCCCATACGCTGGCACAGGCCCGCCAGCGCCACGACGCCCTACGTCGGGAGCTGGAACAGGTTGAAAAGCGCCATGCAGAAGCCTTGGCCGCGCGGGTCGAAGCCAGCACCCTCCTCCGCCTGAAACAAGAGGTAGACGCCGCAGAACTGGCTCTGGCACAAGCGACGGAACAGGTGGACAGCGCCGAACAGGCCCGCCTGAAAGCCGACACCGCCCTTGCCGAAGCCAGCCGCACCACGCAGGAGGCCCAGAGCCGCCACAACAGCCTGACCGAAGCTGCACGGGCTGCCGACAACAGGCTGCGCCGCGCCCGGCAGGAAGCAGAAACACTGTCCCATGCTTTGGCCCAAGCCAAGGCAGCCCTTGTGGACGATGCCCTGCTGGAGCAGGCCCGCGCCGCACGGGCCGAGGCTGAAGCCAAGTTGACCGCCACTGGCACTGCGCTGGAAGAAGCCGAACACGCCCAGACCCACAACCGGGACCAACTCAAAGCGGCGTCCGACACTCTAACGGCCATCCAGGCCGAGATCACCCGCCTGCGCGCTCAGTCCGAAGGGCTGGCGCAGGCACTGGGTGCTGAGGAAAAAGCGGCCTCTTCGGACACGCCCGTTTCAACCCTGATCACGGTTGCCGAGGACTACGAAACAGCCCTTGCGGCTGCTCTGTCTGACGAGTTGGAAGCCCCCGCCAGCGCCACCAGCCAGCACGGCTGGCGCAAGCTGGAGCCCTGTGTGGCCCCGCCCCTCCCTGCTGGCACACAGCCGCTGTCATCCTGCGTTACCGCCCCGCCGGAGCTGGAGCGTGTTCTGGCCTTTACCGGGCTGATCCCCGACGGTGCCGATGGGGCCGCCCTGCAAACAGCTTTGGCACCGGGACAGAACCTTGTCTCCCGCGCAGGCGACCTATGGCGGTGGGACGGCTTTTACGCACGGTCCGGCACCGCAGGGGCAGCAGCGGCCCACAAGCTGGCACAACGCCGCCTGCTGCGCGAAACACAGGCCCGCATGGCCGTGATTGAAGCACAGACCCCGGCTGTGGAAACCCAGGTCCAGAACGCTGCCCAGGCGTTGAAAGAGGCCGAGCAGCACGGCAACACCCTGCGCCAGACCCGCCGCACGCAGGAGCAGGCCCTCCAGCAGGCCCGCACACACGAAAGCAGTCTGGAACGTAGCCACGCCACAGCCCGCGCCCGGCTGGACACGGTGGCCCCCCAATACGACCGCGCCAATGCTGCCCAGACCGAGGCACACACCGCCAAGGAACAGGCCGAATCTGCCTTGCAGGCGCTACCCCCTCTGGCCACCCTACAGGACGCGTTAAAACAGGCGCGCCACCAGCAGAATACAGCCAAGGACGCTGAACAGACGGCGCTGACCCGCAGGAAACAGGCGCAAGCCCAGCTCCATACCGCGCGGGAGGCCCAGTCCAAAGCCGAGCAGCAGAATGCAGCCGCGACAACCCGGCTGGAAACCCTGACCCCGGAACAGGACCGCCTGCGCCAGACACTGGACGGCGAAAGCACAACCCTTGCCCGCCTGACCGATGCGCTGGCCGCCAGCAAAGCCAATCAGCACCCCCATCAGGCCCTGCTGGCAGCCCAGACAGCCCTGACGGAAGCCACCAGCACCCTGCAAGCTATGGAGGTGGCCGCCACACAAAGCCAGAACAAGGCCGAAGCAACCAGCCAGCATAACAGGCAGTTGCATGATCAGGCACAGGCCGCCCAAAGCCGCCTGGACGGTCTGGCCCCCCGGCTTGAGGAAGCCACCCACCAGCATGAGGAAGCCCAGTCCGCTCTGGCTGCGGCACTGGCTACGCTGGAAGCTGCCGCGGCTGCCATTCCTGCCGACGCGCAGGAGGTGCTGGACCTCAAGCAGCAGGAACGTACCGCACTTCTGGCGCAGTTGGACAACCTGCGCGACCTGCGCGCCGCCCTACAGGCCGAATCTGCATCACTCGCCAGCAGCCAGATCACCCGCGCCACCGCGCAGGAAGAATGGAGCACCCGCGCCCAGGCTGCCCAGACCGAAGCCGACACAACACGCCAGCGGCTGGAAGCCATACAGGCCGACTATACCCGGCTGGCCGAACTCCCTGCCGAGACCCAGCACCACAAGCAGGAAACCCTGAAAGCTCTGGCCGAAGCCCAGGCCCGCTATGAGCAGGCCGATCAGGCCCGCACACAGGCGGAAACAGCCCAGACCGCAGCCGCGGCCCAGCGCCGCGTAGCAGAAACCGAACTGGCCGAAGCGCGTGAAGGTGTGCTGAAGGCTGAAAGCCGTCAGGAGCAGGCCAACGCTATCCTGAACCAGTTGCTGGTGGAGCACCCCAACCCGCCCCTGCGCACACAGATGGATATGACCGACAGCGCCGAATCCAGCCTGCGCCGCAAAATCACGCGCCTTGGCCGCGAGAGGGAGGACATGGGGCCGGTCAACCTGCGGGCGGACCTGGAAGCGCAGGAGGCCTCGACCCAGGCCCAGACCCTCGCAACCGAGATGGAAGACCTACACGCCGCCATTGCCCGGTTGCGCGGGTCCATCGGCAGCCTGAACAAGGAAGGGCGCGAGCGGCTGATGGCCGTATTCACGCAGGTTGATCAGCATTTTCAAGCACTTTTCACACGGATGTTCGGCGGTGGGCGCGCCCACCTGGGCCTTGTCGGCAGTGATGACCCGCTGGAAGCCGGGCTGGAAATTTACGCCCAGCCCCCCGGCAAAAAACTGGCCACACTCTCCCTGCTGTCCGGGGGCGAGCAGGCGCTGACCGCACTTTCCTTGATTTTTGCAGTTTTCCGCTGTAACCCTGCGCCTGTTTGTGTACTTGATGAAGTTGACGCACCGCTTGATGATGCCAATGTCGAACGCTTCAGCGCCCTGCTGAACGACATGACGGCGGAAGCAGGCACACGCTTTCTGGTGGTGACTCACCACCAACTGACCATGGCCCACATGGACCGACTGTTTGGCGTTACCATGCAGGAACGCGGTGTCAGCCGCGTTCTGTCAGTCGATCTGGCGCTTGCTGCCTCCATGACGGGCCAGAAGGAAAAGGAAACTCCGAATGTCACATCCTGATAAGGGAGCTGACATCTCAAGTAGTTGCACCAGTGTGTCACCGCGTCGGTGTTTGATGGGCATTACCCTTGCCATTACGCTGTGCGTAAGCGGGGGAACGGCGCTGGCTATCCACCACTCACGCTCGCATGGCCTGATGGCCCATATCCACCACGGGCTGGTTGTCTGCACGGCTGACAGCCGCAATACTCTGGCCCAGACAGTCTCGCAGCCTCACCCGGCAATGGTGCGTATGGCGGTTTCCAGCGGGCCGGATGGGCAGATTATCGCCGGACCGCAGGCGGCCCCCCTCGCCTCCGTTCTGACATCAGCCTACAAGGCTGACACATTGCTGATGCTGGACCTGAACCAGGCCAACGCTCGCAACGTGACCCAACTGGTCCGCAAGGCGCACATGCGCGACCGCGTGATTTTGGTGACATCAACACGCAAAAGCCTGGAAGATGCCTTTACAGCAGACTCTCAGGTGATGATCGCAGTGCCCATCCATTCCGAACAGGAAGCCCATGCGGTGCATCGCCTTGCCAAGCACCACCCGTATGCAGCCTATCTGTCCGCCTCTGCGACACCCGACCTGTTTGCCGCCGCCCATCGTGGCGCGGAAGCCATTATCACCGAGCCCCCGGTAACCTCCAAGGTTTCCACGGCTGATTTCCTGGCCGACAAGCCTGTGGATATTGTGGTCATGCATCCTTCGGCCACCCTGCCCCGGACAGAAATTGCCAGCAGTCATAGCTGAACGCGGCGACCCCTGATCAGGTTGCACAGTGCCGACAATAAAAAGGCCCGGCCCCAATAGACTGGGGACCGGGCCTTTTTTATGGGCTGTCTGCTACCAGCTTAGGGCAGCATGGAGCCTGTTTCCACAAACCGCTGGTGCCAGGACAGGGCTTCGTTCAGCAGGTGCGGGGTATGCTTGCCAAAGGAGTCCTTGAGCGCACGGTCCAGATAATCCTGCAGCATGGGCTGGTAGTCAGGGTGCGCGCATTTGGCAATAATGGTCTGTGCTCGCTTGACGGGGGACAGGCCACGCAAGTCAGCCAGACCCTGCTCGGTCACAAAAATCTGGGTGTCCTGCATGATGTGGTCAACATGCGCCGCCATAGGCACAATGGCGGAAATCTTGCCGCCCTTGGCTGTGGAGGGAGACAGGAAGATGGACAGATAGGAGCTACGAGCAAAGTCACCCGAACCGCCGATCCCGTTCATCATCTTGGAGCCCATGACGCGGGTGGAATTGACGTTGCCGTAAATATCCGCCTCGATCATGCCGTTCATGGCAATACAGCCAAGCTGACGGATAACCCCCGGTGCGTTGCTGACATCCTGCTGCCGCAGAATGATCTTGCTACGGAAGAAGTCCATCCGGCGGTTGATCTCTTCCGCAGCTTCCGGGCTGAGGGAGAAGGATGTGGCCGAGGCAATACGCATCCGCCCGGAATCCAGCATGGCCAGCATGCCATCCTGAATGACTTCGCTATACCCCACCAGGTTTTCAAACGGTCCTTCGTTCAGCCCGTCCAGCACCGCGTTGGCCACGTTGCCAACCCCGGACTGCAACGGCAGCAAGGACGGCGGCAGGCGGTTCTGCTTGACTTCATGTTCGAAGAAATCGAGCAGGTAGCCCGCAATGGACTTGGCTGTCGCATCCGGCGTGGCAAAGGGGGCGTTACGGTCGCTGTCGTTGGACTGCACGATGGCGGCAATTTTTGCAGGATCAACCCGCAGCGTGCCCCCACCAATACGCTGGTCCGCACGGCTGAGGGGAATGATATCACGCGTGGGAACACCGCTGATATTGCCGTGCCAGATGTCGTGCGTGCCTTCCAGACCGGGATTCTGCCATTCGTTGACCTCAATGATCACCTTGTCAGCAAGATCAAGGAAGGTCTGGGAATTCCCGACGGAGGATGTCGGCACAATGCCGCCCTCTTCCGTAATGGCTGTAGCCTCGACAACTGCGACGTTGAACTTGCCGTAGTTGCCCTGCTCGGCACGGCTGGCAACCTGACCCAGATGGTTGTCGAAGTAATCCGTCTCGTTGGCGTTAATGCGGTTACGCATGCCCGCGTCGGTGTTAAAGGGCGAGCGGAAATAGACACCGTTGACCTTGGCCAGTTCCCCATCAAGCTGCGGACCGGTGGAAGCACCGGTAATCAGGCTGATGCGGTATTCCTCACCACGATCATGGGCGGCGCCCATGCGCTCGGCCAGCGCCTTGGGCACGGCCTTGGGGTAGCCCGCACCGGTAAACCCGCTGGTGCCGACAACGTCACCATTTTTAATAAGCTCAGCCGCGGCTTCGGCCGGGCAAACCTTGCTGCGTAGCGCTACGTTCCGAATGCGCTGTGTCATGAGAGACTTTCCTGTCTTGTTCTCAAACTATTCCAAACACTCGGAAGGAGGAAACCCTGGCAAGGCCCGTGCCGGCCATCCCGGCCTGGTATCACTGGGCATACGCCGCCCTTACCTCTTCCGTTTTTTTCAGGAGCGGTTACCGCGCCCTGAACATAAGACGTAACCTATGCGCAAACTCCGGGTTCTGGCGCGTCACATACTTGTGCTTGAATAAGCTCTTAGAAAAAAAACACTGATGACATTCCTGTTTCCCCTCGAAAAGCCTACATGAAGAGGAGGATTAATCAGGTGATGGCGGTATGCCGACAGACACACAGCATAACGGAAACGTGAAAAACGCCATGCGTCATGGACTCCGCATTATCGGCGATGTGCATGGTGACCTGGAGGCTTTCCGCCATGCCGTAGCCACCAACCGCTTTATCATCCAACTGGGTGATCTGGTGGATTATGGCCCCAGCAGCGCAGGCACCCTGCGCCTGATGCTTGATGTGCTGGAGGCCGGTCGGGGGCTCTTCCTCATGGGCAACCATGACCGCAAGCTGGGCCGCGCACTGCTGGGCAAAAGACTGCGCTCCACCCCCCATCTGGACGAAACCCTGGCCCAGTTGGACCAGCCCGAAAACCACGATGTCCGCGACGCCATACTGCCCGCCCTGGCCACGGCCCCTGCGTGGCTGGTGATGGACCGGACCGTTTTTGTGCATGGTGCTTTTGACCCGCGCATGCTGCTGGAACCGCCGCCGCCACCGCTGGAGCGGGTTACCTTTCTGCTGTCACGCGCTTTGTTTGGGGAAACCACAAGCCGCATGCAGCCTGATGGTTTTCCCGAGCGGACCCTTAACTGGGTCAACACCATTCCGGCTGGCTATACTGTCTATTGCGGGCACGACCAGCGCTCGACCAATGGCCGCCCCCTGCACCTGCCCGGACGCGCAGGCGGGCAAGCCATTTTTATGGATACAGGCGCCAGCAAGGGAGGACACCTGGCATGGGTGGACCTGCCCGCGCCGCTTGTGGCAGAACAGGGCAACCCCCTGTAAAACCACCCAATACAGGGCATGCAGAGACCGGGCCCAGCCCCACCACACCCAACGCAGGAAAGCCGACACCGTGACAGACCAGCCCTCACCCACCCAAGCTCTTGAGGAACTGCGCCACAGTATCGACAATATCGATGCGGCCCTTGTTTCGATGCTGGCTGAACGCTTCCGCTGCACCAAGGCCGTTGGCGCACTGAAGGCCAACAACAAAATGCCCCCGGCCGACCCCGCGCGGGAGGCCCGGCAGATTGCCCGCCTGCGCAAGCTGGCTGCCGATGCCCGGCTTGACCCCGATTTTGCGGAAAAATTCCTCAACTTCATCATTCATGAAGTCATCCGCCATCATGAGGCTATTGCCGGGGCAACCCAGCCTGGTGAAAAACGCTGACTGACGCCCCCATGCCGCGCCGCCTGATCCTGCTGCGCCACGCCCAGGCGGCTCCGGCCAGCCTGGATGATTTCAGCATTGAGGCGGACATGGCCCGCCCCCTGACTGCTGACGGTCAGGCCGCCGCCCTGCGCTGCGGTCAATGGCTGGCTGCACAGGGGCTACACCCCGATGCCATTGTGTGCAGCCCGGCACGCCGCACCCGCCAGACTCTGGACGCCGTGCTGACCGCCTGCCCCCAGACACAGGGGCAGCCCAGCTTCTGCCCCGATATTTACGAAGCCCAGCCCGAAGCCCTGCTGTCACGCATCCAGCAGACGGAACCGCAGCACCGCACACTGCTGCTTGTCGGGCATAATCCGGGCATTTCCCTGCTTGCCCGGCAACTGGACCCGCTGGCCATGGCACTGGATGCAGGATTCGACCCCGGCTCCATTGCCGTTTTCGTTACGCTTGACGCAGGCCCGCAGTCTGCCACGGCAGACTGGGCCAATGGCGTGCCAGAATGCCTCGTTTTGCACACATTCACGCGACCCTGACACGAGAAAGCCCGGTTTTCCGGCCTTTGCGCGCGCGATAACGCGCGGTTTATCAGGCGGATGCTTCCTGTTTCCTCTGGAATGAGAGACAAAAGGAAACCACCACGAGGCCGCAGTCGCGACCGGACCTTTATAGTAAAGAGGAAAGACCATGAGTGTGTCGCTAAGCGAAGGCAAGCAGACTACCGCCACCATTTCACTCGGTGGCCAAACCGCGGAGATGCCTGTCCTTACGGGCACCCTGGGCCCGGATGTCATTGATATCCGCAAACTTCCGGCGCAACTGAATGTCTTCACCTTCGACCCCGGCTATGGGGAGACAGCGTCCTGCACCAGCAAGATCACCTTTATTGATGGTGACGAAGGCGTACTGCTGCATCGTGGCTACCCCATTGCCCAGCTTGCTGAAGAAGCCACCTTTGAAGAAGTGATCTACCTGCTTCTCAACGGTGAACTGCCCACGGCTGAAGAATACAGCACCTTCACGCATACGCTGACCAACCACACCCTGCTGCACGAACAGATCCGCAACTTCTTCAACGGTTTCCGTCGTGACGCCCACCCCATGGCCATTCTGTGCGGCACGGTTGGCGCTCTGTCCGCCTTCTACCCCGACGCCAACGACATTGCCGTCCCCGCCAACCGCGACCTGGCCGCCATGCGCCTGATTGCCAAGCTGCCCACAATCGCAGCCTGGGCCTATAAATACACGCAGGGCGAAGCCTTCATCTATCCGCGTAACGACCTGAACTACGCGGAAAACTTCCTGTCCATGATGTTTGGCCGCCAGTCCGAGCCTTACAAGATGAACCCCGTTCTGGCCCGCGCCATGAACCGGATCCTGATCCTGCACGCCGACCACGAGCAGAATGCCTCCACCTCCACCGTGCGTCTGGCCGGGTCCACGGGGGCCAACCCGTTTGCCTGTATTGCCGCAGGCATTGCTGCCCTGTGGGGACCCGCCCATGGCGGCGCGAACGAAGCCGTGCTGAAAATGCTGGCCCATATTGGCAAGAAGGAAAACATTCCTGCCTTTATCGAGCAGGTGAAGGACAAGAACAGCGGCGTCAAGCTGATGGGCTTTGGCCACCGGGTTTACAAAAACTTCGACCCGCGCGCCAAGATCATGCAGCAGACCTGCCACGAAGTGCTGTCCGAACTCGGCATCAAGGACGACCCGCTGCTTGACCTGGCGATCGAACTTGAAAACATCGCCCTGAACGACAGCTACTTTGTCCAGCGCAAGCTGTACCCGAATGTTGACTTCTATTCCGGCATCATTCTCAAGGCCATGGGCATTCCCACCAGCATGTTCACGGTGCTGTTCGCCCTTGCCCGCACAACCGGCTGGGTCAGCCAGTGGAAAGAAATGATCGAAGAACCCGGCCAGCGGATTTCCCGCCCCCGCCAGCTTTATATTGGCGAGACGGAACGCAATTTTGTGCCGTTGAACAAGCGCTGAACACACGCCTAACAGTGTCATCCAGCGTTGCATAAGGGGGTGCCCACTGGCTTGGTGGGCACCCCGTTTTGTTTAATACGGTCAACACCCACCCACAGGGCATAAAAAAAACCACTCCTCTTCCACACGGTATGGAAGACAAGCGGTTCCTGAATTCTACGGCCAGTCCCTGATCAGCGCGCTGGGTGCTTCATCAACAAACCGGCGCTGATAGACTTGCAGGCAGGCAACGTTAGCAGTTGCAGCCTGGGGTTTCGCCCGTGCTCTGGCGCACGATGTGGTGGTCGATCCATTCCGACACAAGACGACGTGCTTCGCTCAGAGAGGCTTCGGGGTGGTGGATACGGTACAAGGTTGTGCATGTATCAAACGCCGCGACATCTTCTGTCCCGACATCGCGAAGCTCTCTGTAGGCTGTAATAACCGCCTGTTCGCACCGCCGTGCGATACGGGCTTTCGCGCCCTTACGCACGATCTGAACTTGCTCCATGGTCACATACCACCTTTTATTGATAACCACTCTTAACTTGTTTTTATCTAGCGCCTGAACCCCCTGCGGCGCAAGTTAACAATCCCGTTTCCTGGCCATGACATCATCACAAGTTTTTACACTTTGGTGTTTTTGCAACACTAGACTTGAGCATGCCCGCAAACAGCCCGACAGGCAGGGACAGCACACAACAGGCATGGATTTTCGGCGCCTGTAAGGCTATGCCAAGCACATAATCTCCTTTTTCCAAGTTATTCCAAGGACCATTCCATGACATCACCCGCTGGCATCGGCTCGCCCGCATCCATAGAAAACAGCGAATGGGACCGCGACGCCGCCCTGACGACAGCCCGCCTGCTGCTGGAAATCAAGGCCGTCAACTTCCGCCCCGAAGACCCGTACACCCTGACATCGGGCTGGAAGTCCCCTGTTTACATCGACTGCCGCCGGATCATCTTCTTCCCTCGCGCCCGCGCCAAAATCATGGAACTGGGGGTTGAAAAAATTGGCCGCCATGTGGGCTACGAAAGCATAGAAGCCGTTGTGGGGGGTGAAACAGCAGGTATTCCATTTGCTGCCTGGATGGCCGACCGCATGCTGCTGCCCATGGCCTATGTGCGTAAAAAGCCCAAAGGCTTTGGCCGCAACGCCCAGATTGAAGGCGATGTGCCAGAAGGCATGCGCACCCTGCTGGTGGAAGACCTGACAACCGACGGCGGCTCCAAGGTGCAGTTTGCCAAAGCCCTGCGCAATGCGGGTGCTGTGGTCAACCATGCCTTTGTTGTCTTCTACTACGGTGTGTTCCCCGGTGCGCAGCATACGCTGGCGGAAATGGATGTCTCCCTCCATTCCCTGTGCACCTGGTGGGATGTGCTGGAAGCCTGCTCGACCCGCCCCTACTTCTCCGAGGAAGCCTCGGCCGAGGTGCGCCGCTTCCTTGAAAACCCCTGTGGGTGGTCGGCCCGTCATGGTGGTGTGGCCAGCCTTGAGGAAGCCGCTGCCTTCAAGGCCAACAAAGACAAGTAAGTCATGCAGCTTTCCGGCGTCATGCAGCCCCCTGCTCACCGTATTCTGGCTTTCGATTCCGGAATCGGGGGGCTGGGTATTGTCCGGGCCTTACGGGCCATGGCGCCGGATGTTGATATTGACTATCTGGCAGATACCGCCGTTTTCCCTTACGGCGAGCAGGACGATACCGTGCTGATTGCCCGCATTGTGTCCCTGCTGTCCGATGCTATTGCACGGCTCCGGCCTCAGGCCGTTGTGGTGGCCTGCAACACCGCCAGCACCCTTGCGCTGGACGCCCTGCGCGCCGCCTGCCCCACCACCCCGTTTATTGGCTGCGTCCCCCCCATCCGTTGGGCAGCGCGGCTGAGCCACACCCATGTCATCGGGTTACTGGCCACACGGGCCACGGTGCGCCGCCCCTATCTGACACGCCTGCACACACAATATGCGCCGGACTGCACCCTGATTGCCCACGCGGCCCCCGGTCTGGCAGAACTGGCCGAGCGCGTCTTTCGTGGTCAGCCTGTGCCTGATGCTGATTTTGAGCAAGAATTGCAGGGGCTGTTTGCCCACCCCGATGCAGCCCGGATGGATATGGTTGGCATTGGCTGCACACACTACACATTTGTGCTGGACCGCCTGCGGGCCCTGTCCCCCACCAGCATCACATGGCTGGACCCGGCAGATGCCGTAGCCCGACAGACCTGCACCATCCTACAGGAATGCCCACCTGCCAGCACCATGCGGCTAGAGCCTCCCCAGGCGTGGTTTACCGCTCGCCCGCAAGGGGCCAGCACCCTGCTGGCACGGCTACCGTCCTACGGGTTTGACACCATGGCCCTGTGGTCAGAAAAAACGTTCTGTCCGCAGCCCATAGCCGCAGCAGCCCCCTAAAACACCGGGCCAGATCACGTTCAGTCTGGTCAAAAAGAAATGGCCACATCAGAACGATGCGGCCATGCCTATGTTTTTCCTCACCTCCGTGGTCCAAGAACGCTTAGCGTTCCCGGCTGACGGAGTAGCTGGCGGTATCACGCAGCAGGTCTTTGAGTTCACTCTGCCGAAACAGGTCCAGAGCCTCCCGCGCCTTGGCCGCATAATCTTCCGCACGGGCAAGGGTAATGCCGATGGCATCGGTTGCGGCAATACGCTCCAGAGCTGCGGCCAGATCACCGTCCTGCTGCTCGCTATCCTCAATCACCCTGCGCCAGAAGACACGGTCTTCCTCACTGCCATGCTCGTAGGCTGCCAGGACAGGCAGGGTCACCTTGCCTTCACGGAAGTCGTCACCCACTTCCTTGCCCAGCACGGCCTGATCGGCGGCGTAATCCAGCGCGTCATCCACAAGCTGGAAGGCCATGCCGAGGTTGGCGCCATAAACCCGCAGGGCCTCACGCTGTTCTGCGCTGGCCTCACCAATCACGGCACCGGCCTCACAGGCGGCAGCAAACAGGGCTGCTGTCTTGCCGTAGATAACCTGAAGATACTGCTCCACCGACGTGGACAGATCATTCTGGGTTGTCATCTGCATGACCTCACCTTCCGCCAGAGTGGCGGAGGCAGCGGACAGAATCGCCATGACATCGAGCGAGGCATCAGCCGTCAGGATCTGGAACGAGCGGGCAAACAGGAAGTCCCCCACCAGAACAGATGCCTTGTTGCCAAAAATAGCATTGGCGCTGGCAAGCCCGCGCCGGAGCTGGCTTTCATCCACCACATCATCATGCAGCAGCGTGGCAGTGTGGATGAACTCCACACAGGCAGCGATTTCAACATGCCGTAACTGCCCATCCCGCGTGTCGTAACCGCACAGGCGGGCTGCCGCCAGTGTCAGCAACGGGCGCAGGCGTTTGCCCCCCGCTGCGACAAGATGCGCGGCCAACTGCGGAATGAGTGGCACAGAGCTTTGCATGCGCTCGACAATTACGCGGTTGCACGCCTGCATGTCAGAGGCAAGATAATCGGCCAGCCCCTTAAGACCGGCTTCTCCTGGTTTGGTCACTGAAACTCCAGATCCATCCTGGCTTGTGGTTCTGCCTGATTCTGTCAGGCTGACTGCAACACCCAAACGCTATTCCCCCAGCCATGGGATGAGTTGACGATCTCTTATATGCGAGGCACCAGAAAAACGGTCAAGCGCCAACAAATTCAAGCCTGCCAGATACAGAAATGCACACACTCCCCTTGCCCTCCCTTCCTGCCACGACCCGAGGAACACTTCTGCGTGGGCGTCTGTGCTACAGCCAGTTCGCGCAGGGCTACCGTACAGGCCTGGAACCCGTGCTGATGGCCGCGGCCATTCCCGCCAAACCGGGCCAGAATATCCTGGAAATCGGCTGTGGGGCGGGGGCTGGCCTGCTCTGCCTGTTCCAGCGTGTTGCCGGGCTGTCCGGCACGGGGGTGGAGCAGGACTCCGCCACAGCCGAACTGGCCCGCCTGAACCTGCATGCCAACGGCCAGCACAATACCCGCATCCTCAATGCCTCATTCCCCGATGGGCTGGACCTGCCCGACAGTTTTGACCACTGCATGGCAAACCCGCCGTGGCATCCGGGCAACAGTTCGGCCTCGCCCACGCCACGGCGCGATCTGGCGCGGCGGCTGGGGCCACAAACGCTTAACCTGTGGGTGCGTGGGAGTGCTGCCGTATTACGCCACAAAGGCAGCCTGACCCTGGCCCTGCCTGCGGCTCTGGCAGATCAGGCCATGATGGCCATGCTAACTGCCGGTTTTGGAGGGATTATGCTCTACCCCTTCTGGCCAAAAGCCGGGCGGGAGGCGCGGATCGTGCTGGTGCAGGCGCGGCTGGGTGTCCGCAGCCCGTCACGGGTCATGCCTGGGCTAGTGCTGCATGAAGCGGACGGAGCGTTTACCACCATAACCCGCAGTGTTCTGGAAGACGCCATGCCCCTTCCAGAGCTTTAAACGCGATCAGAGACCCCGCGATGTCAGGGCTGGCGACTCTTGTCGTTTTGCCCCGACAGACTCCTGACAGGGCAGGCAATACCTACCCCTGCCAGAAGGCATTCACACCGCGTTAGCTGAAGACAGAATTTTCAAACGCTTCTTCCCAGGTACCACTGGTCGAGGCGCGGCTGTATTCCGTCGAGCGGTTTTCAAAGAAATTGGCGTGTTCCACCGCGTTCAGCATATCGTCCAGCCATGGCAGAGGATTGACCGTGGTGTTGTACACGGGGTCCAGACCAAGCTGAGTCAGGCGGCGATCGGCAATAAAGTGGATGTAGGACTTGACCTGCGCGGCATCGAGCCCTTCCACAGCGCCCATTTCAAACGCGAGGTCAATAAAGGCCTCTTCATGCTCGACAATGGTTTTGCAGATATCTGTCAGCTCGTTACGGAGCTTCTCTGTCCAGATTTCCGGGTTTTCCTGAATGAACACATGGAAAAGACGGATGACGGACAGGCAGTGCAGCGTTTCATCACGCACCGACCACGACACAATCTGCCCCATGCCCTTCAGCTTGTTGAAGCGCGGGAAGTTGAGCAGGATGGCGAAGGACGCAAAAAGCTGCAAGCCTTCGGTAAACGCCCCGAACGCCGCCAGTGTCTTGGCGATTTCATGCTTACTGTCCACCGTGAACAGCTGCATGTAATCGTATTTGTCCTTCATTTCCTTGTACTGCAGGAAGGCCGAATATTCGGCCTCCGGCATGCCCAGCGTATCAAGCAGATAGCTGTAAGCGGCAATGTGGATGGTCTCGATGTTGGAGAACGCCGAGAGCATCATCAGCACTTCCGTGGGTTTGAACACACGGCTGTAGTGCTTCATGTAGCAGTTGTTCACTTCCACATCGGACTGGGTGAAGAAGCGGAAAATCTGCGTCACCAGGTGGCGCTCGCCTTCGTTCAGCACCTTGTGCCAGTCCTTGACGTCATCCGCCAGGGGCACTTCCTCTGGCAGCCAGTGCAGCCGCTGCTGGGTCAGCCACGCATCATACGCCCACGGATACCGGAAAGGTTTGTAAACCGGGTTTGCCGTTAGCAGGTCAAAATGTTCCTGCGGGCCTTCCTGTGCTGCATTATGCTCGCTCATGCCATCCCCCTCTGGCGGTCCGGGCAGACCGCCAATGTTTTGACTTTAAAAACAGTTGCCAACAGCCAGTGCCTTACTGGCAGGCAAGGCATTCCTCATACGTAGGCTCACTCGGCGCGGCTGGGGCCGAGGCACTGCCATGCTGCTGCACGTCAGACTTGTTCACCACGTTGCTGACCGTATCCGCACGCTGGATGGACAGGCTGCGGCAGTAGTAGAGGGACTTCAGCCCCTTCTTCCATGCCTGGTAGTGGATCTGGTGCAGGTCGCGCTTATGCACATCCGCAGGCAGGAACAGGTTGACCGACTGCGCCTGGCACACATAGGGCTGACGGTCGGCCGCATGTTCAACCACCCACCGCTGGTCAAGCTCGAACGCGGTTTTAAAGACATCCTTCTCCTGCTGGGTCAGGAAGTCGAGGTGCTGCACACTGCCTTTGCTGGTGGTGATGGACGACCAGACATCGGGCGTGTCGTAGCCCTTTTTCTCCAGCAGCTTCTGCAGGTGCCGGTTACGCACGGTAAAGGAGCCGGAGAGTGTTTTCTGCAAGAATACATTGGCCGCAATCGGCTCGATCCCAGGGCTTGCATTGCCCGCAATGATCGAGATCGAAGCCGTGGGTGCGATGGCCATCTTGTTGGAAAACCGTTCCATCACGCCGTATTCTTCCGCATCGGGGCAGGCACCACGCAGTTCGGCCAGATGCCGGGATGCAGCATCGGCCTGCTCGCGGATATGCTTGAAGATCTTACGGTTCCAGACCTTTGCGATCACGCTTTCAAACGGCACATCACGGGCCTGTAGGAAGGAGTGGAACCCCATGACACCAAGCCCTACCGAGCGCTCACGCATGGCGGCATATTTGGCGCGTTCCATTTCCTCTGGCGCACGGTCGATAAAGTCCTGCAGGACGTTATCGAGGAACAGCATCACATCTTCAATAAACTGGGTATCACCCGACCACTCATCCCAGGTTTCCAGGTTGAGGGACGACAGGCAGCACACCGCCGTGCGGGCCTTGCCGTGGTGGTCGATGCCGGTCGGCAGCGTGATTTCGGAGCACAGGTTAGAGGTTTTAACCTCCAGACCCGCCAGCTTGTGGTGTTCGGGCCGGGCGTTGTTCACATGGTCGGAGAAAACAATGTAGGGCTCACCCTGTTCCATCCGCGCGGTCAGAATACGGATCCACAAGCCACGGGCCGAAACCTTGCGAATGACCGAGCTATCCTTGGGGGAGAGCAGCGCCCATTCCTCATCCGCTTCCACCGCACGCATAAAGGCATCGGGCACCAGCACGCCATGGTGCAGGTTCAGCGCCTTGCGGTTGGGGTCGCCCCCGGTGGGGCGGCGAATCTCGACAAATTCTTCAATCTCGGGGTGCCAGACGGGCAGATAGACAGCCGCAGACCCACGCCGCAGCGACCCCTGAGAGATGGCCAGCGTCAGGCTGTCCATAACCCGGATGAACGGGATAACGCCGGAGGTCTTGCCGTTGCGGCCGACATTTTCCCCAATGGAGCGCAGGTTGCCCCAATAGGAGCCAATGCCGCCGCCCTTGCTGGCCAGCCACACGTTCTCGTTCCACAGGTCAACAATGCCCTTCAGGCTGTCGTTGGCCTCGTTCAGAAAGCACGAAATGGGCAGACCGCGCGTGGTGCCGCCATTGGACAGCACAGGCGTTGCGGGCATGAACCAGTGCTTGCTGATATAGTCATAAATACGCTGGGCATGCGCCTGATCGGCCCCGTAGCGCGATGCCACGCGGCCAAACAGATCCTGATAGCTCTCATCAGGCAGCAGGTAGCGGTTGTCGAGTGTGGCCTTGCCAAACGGTGTCAGCAGAGAATCCCGCGACCGGTTGACGTGAACCTGAAAATATCCGGGCAGTTGCACCATATCCTGTGTGCTGCTGCCTTCGAACAGGTCGCCCTCACCCACCAGGTCTGCACCACCTGCGAGCGGGCGATGGATGTCATTCTCATGCGCATCACTCAGACTCATGGCTTGGGCTCTCCACGTTATAATGTTCAGATTCAGGGTAACAGTGCGCTTATGGGCTGCTGATCCGCAGCACGTCGGCAGCCACTACATTTCGCGCTTTTGCTCCATTCGGCACACCATATCTAGCGTTTTTTTTGCTCTCAGGCATCGAAAAAAAGCTTGTATTCGCCAATGCCCCGGATTTTCCTCGGTTTTTCAGACCGATCGTATCAGACCCGAAATTTCCATCAGCCGACGGGAGTCGGATATCCCCTGCGTGACCGCCAGCGCCGCCGCCAGGGCCCGCCGACCGGCCATGGCATCGACCACCACAGGTGCGCCATGCAGGCAGGACGCCACAAAAGCCTGATGCTCCGCCAATAGCGAATCCTGTTCCTTCCAGCTCACGTGTTCGCGCCGGAATCCACCCGTGCCCGGCAGGGGCAGACCACGCTCCCGCCCGATCATGCTCAGCTCGCGCTTGACGAAGTCAGCGGACAGGTAACCCTCCTCCGAGAACAGGCGCATCCGCCGTTCGGTCTTGAGGGAGATACGGCTGGCCGTAATGGTGGCCACACATCCGTTTTCAAAACGGACACGGGCGTTGGCAATATCCTCATGCGCGGAGCTGACAGCAGCCCCCAGCGCATCCACCTGCACAATGGTGCTGTCCACAATGGCCAGCACCAGGTCCAGATCATGGATCATGAGGTCGAGAATAACCGACACATCGGTCCCACGCGGCTTGTAGGGGGCAATCCGTGTGGCCTCGATATACAGCGGGCGGGTAATGCGCTGGGTTATGGCATCATGCTCCGCCGAATAGCGCAGAAGATGCCCCACCTGACAGACAAGCCCTGTCTGCCCTGCCAGCGCCACCAACTGGTCAGCCTGCTCCAGCGTGGCAGCCACCGGCTTTTCCACCAGCACATGCTTGCCAGCCTGCAATGCCCGCACTGCCAGATCAAAATGGAACTCCGCCGGAGCCGCAACAACGACCGCATCGGACATGGCCAGCAGGCTGTCTACATCCGGGGCCACGGGGCAGCCTGCCTCAGCCGCAACAACGGCCGCACGGGCCGCGTCGGGGTCATACACCCCACTGAGCACCTCCTGGGGGACCAGACCGATCTTGAGGGCATGGTAGCGCCCGAAATGCCCGGCCCCGATCACACCCACACGCAGAATTCCGCTCATCATTCCCTGCCTTTGCCATGGTGGCCGACATAGCCGCACCCGGCCTGCCCTGCCGCCCGCAAGGGGTAGCAGGCCCACACCGGAATGCAAACCAACGCCCCCCGCCAAGACGGCCCGGCAGGTGTGCTCCCCCCGCGACATGGGGCCACCAACTCGGCCCCGGACATGCGTGCGTGACAGTGAACAGTTGCAACATGCCAGCCGGAACGGCATGTTCCGGGCAACTGAACTGCAAGTGATCTGGTGAGAATGTATTACAGCCGCCTCAAACTGGCCTCGGTGCTGGGTGTGTGCCTGCTGGGCCTGCTGCTATGCTTGCCCAACGGCCTGCGCAGGCCCCTTCCCTCGATACCGTGGCGACAGGTCCATCTTGGGCTGGACCTGCGCGGTGGTTCCTACCTGCTGCTCCAGGTTGATCTCAAGAGCCTGACGCATGACAGACTCCAGACACTGTCCGAGGCTGTGCGCGACGCGTTGCTGAAGGAACACCTTGGCTACCGCGATATTGCGGTCAATGCTGATCAGGCCAGCATTACCTTCCAGCCGCGTGACCCGTCGGAAACACAGGCTGATCTGGATGCGCTGAAGGCGCTCCCCCATGCCACGGCCAATGAATTCAGCATTACCCGGCAGGACAATGGTGCCATTGTGCTGGCCCTGTCGCCCGAATCCATTCGCCAACGGGCGCATGACGCCATTACCCAGTCCATCGAGATCGTGCGCCGCCGTATTGACGGCACTGGTGCTGTCGATCCGCAGATTACCCGCCAGGGTGATGACCGGATTGTGGTGGAACTGCCCGGCATTAGCGACCCTGACCGCATCAAGGCGCTACTGGGCACCACCGCGCGCATGACCTTCCGTCTGGTTGACCCCAACGCCCTGCACGCCACCTACCCGCCGCCGGGTGTCAGCCTGCTGCCCATGGCCAGCCCTGCCGACGGCGGCCCGCTGCCCGTGTTTGACCACGTGGATGTGGATGGCAGCGACCTGACCAACGCGGGCGCCGTCATTGATCAGCAGACCGGGGAATGGGCTGTCAGCTTCTCCTTCGATTCTGTAGGCACCCATGCCTTTGCCACGGTGACCAAAGCCAATGTCGGCCACCGCTTTGCCATTGTGCTGGACAACAAGGTGATCGAAGCCCCCGTCATCCGCACCGCCATTACCGGCGGCAATGGCCAGATTACCGGCGGGTTTGACGCCCAGAAAGCCACCGACCTTGCGCTGATGCTGCGTGCAGGCGCCCTGCCTGCCCCGCTGAGTGTTATTGAGCAGCGCACCATTGGCCCGTCACTGGGGGCGGATTCCATCCGTGCAGGCATGATCAGCCTTGCGGCTGGCTTCCTGATGGTGGTTGTGTTCATGGCGCTGTTTTATGGGCGCTTTGGATGGTACGCCAACGCCGCCCTGCTGGCCAACCTGGTGCTGATGATCGCGATCCTGTCGCTGTTTGAGGCCACACTGACCCTGCCGGGCATGGCGGGCATGCTGCTGACACTGGGTATGGCGGTGGATGCCAATATCCTCATCAACGAGCGTATCCGTGAAGAGGTAAACCGTGGGCGCACGCCCCTTGCCGCCATGCAGGCAGGCTTTGAGCGTGCCACATCCACCATTGTGGACAGTAACGCCACGGCCCTGCTGGCCCATGTCATGCTGTTTGTGTTTGGCACCGGCCCGGTACGGGGCTTTGCCCTGACCATTACCATCGGCATCGTGACAACCCTGTTCACGACCCTTCTGCTTTCCCGCATGCTCATGACCCGCTGGTACGCGCGCACGCGCCCCACCAGCCTGCCGGTCTGAAACGAGAGGCGCATATGTTCGGACGACCTCTTCTGCGCTTTGTCCGCAAGGACACGCATATCAACTTCATGCGCGGCCGCCATATGGGGCTGATCGTTTCTGCCGTGCTGTCCGTGGCTTCGCTGATCCTGTTCTTCCACCCTGGGCTGACCCTGGGGCTGGATTTCAGGGGCGGCATTGTCGTGGAGGCCAAGACCTCTGGCCCGGCAGACTTTGCCAAGCTGCGTGCAGCTCTGGCCAGCCACGGCATCCAGCATGCCTCGCTCCAGTCCTTTGGCGGCGCGGATGATGTGCTGATCCGGCTGGACACGGGGGAAGGCCAGAATACGCAGGCCATTGTGGACCAGGTACGCCACACGCTGGACCAGACCCTGCCGGGCACCACCATCCTGCGGGCCGATGCGGTGGGCGCTTCCGTCTCGGCCGAGCTGTTCCGCAACGGTATTCTCGCCCTTGTGCTCAGTCTGGCGATGATCCTGGTTTACATCTGGGTCCGCTTTGAATGGGAGTTTGCGCTCAGCGCCGTTGTCACTCTGGTGCTGGACCTGACCAAGACCATGGGCTTTCTGGTGCTGACCGGCTTTGAGTTTGACCTGGTCATGGTGGCCGCAATCCTGACCATTCTTGGCTATTCCACCAACGACAAAGTGGTGGTTTACGACAGGGTGCGTGAGAACCTGCGCCGTTACCGCAGCATGCCGCTGATTGACCTGATCAACCTGTCCATCAACGAAACGCTAAACCGTACACTGGGCACATCCTCCACCGTTTTCCTCGCCTCATTGCCACTGGCCTTGTGGGGGGGCAGCACACTGTCAGGCTTTGCCTGGACCATGCTGTTCGGCATTGTGGTTGGCACATCGTCATCCATTTTCATTGCCGCGCCACTGCTGCTGTTCATGGGGGAAGGCCGCCTGAAGCGCGATGCCAAAGCCCCCGCAGCCAGCAAAGCCTGACAATAACAAAGGCATCTGCCACACAACTGGCAGATGCCTTGTCTAGCACCCGAACACCCTGCCCCGCCCGACGGAACTACGCCGGCTATAACGCCTGTATTAGCGGGCTACGGCCTGTGGCTGCGGCACGGTGCCTACCGGTGCTTCTATAACCCCAATAAAATCTTCCACCTTCTGCCCTGCCTGCAACAGGGTAAACTGGCTTGGATGGTCCTGAAAAAGCAGGAGCGCGCCCAGGGTCTCCCGATCCGCCTTCAGGATCGCCTGCACCTGTGCGTTGGGTAACGGCCCGGCCATAAGTCGCCCCCGTGCCATGCCGTTTGTAATGACATAGCTGTACAGGACGGTATGCGGGGTCTGATAAAGGGGGAGCCCCTGCGGCACGGCCTGGCAGGCTGCCACACACCCCACAAAACCAAACAGGACAAGCCCCCGCATAAGGGGCCGGAAGCGAAGGACAGGATACTGCATAGGCAAATGCTAGCCTATCTCTCGCCGTCCTCAAATACAGCCTCTGCTCTGACTGTGCGTCTTGTGATGGGGATACCCGGACTGGCCGGAGAGAGCCCTCGGTTTGAGGGTGTGCCCCATGGGGGCCTGTTACCCTACGCGCCTGCTCCGGGAGCACCGTGCTGAAAACCCGGAAGGGGCTTGTGGCCCCTTCTCCCCGATTCAGGCGCGGTGGCTTGCACGAGGCAATGCCCGATTCAGGGTTGGTCTGTGGTGTCGTGGTTTATTTGGTGCTGGCGGCGTTTTTGGCAGCCAGTTCATCGCGAATCTGCTCCAGCAGCACTTCGGTGCGGCTCGGCTCAGCCGGGGCTGCGGGCTTGGCGTCTTCACGCACATGCAGGCGGGTCAGCGCCTTGACCAGCCAGAAAATAGCCAGAGCAACGATCAGAAACTGGATAACAGCGTTCACGAACATCCCGATATTAAGGGTAACGGCCCCTGCCTTCTGGGCTTCGGCCAGGGTTGCCATGTGTTCACCCTTGAGGGTGATGAACAGATTCGAGAAATCAATGCCCCCGATCAGCAAGCCCAGCAGCGGGTTGAAAATATCCTTGACCAGACTGTTGACGATGGAGGTAAACGCCGCACCGACGATAACACCCACCGCCAGATCAACAACATTGCCGCGCATGATAAAGCCGCGAAACTCAGCAATCCATGCGGGCGTGCGCACGTGTGAGGTAAGATCAACCATTCCCATAAATTCCTATTTTCAAAAACTTGTGGCTCCAGACACTTCATTATGTATCCGCGCTGTCACCAATTCCTCAACGCGGAAAGGTCATGGTCCACATTATTTCTTTTCTATGGTGCGGTTTTGTCATTCCGTCCACGACCCATGTGGGTGAAATGAAGTGTTGATCCTGCGCAGCCGTGCCGTTATATGCTCGGCCAATATGGCCCGGTCGGTATCGGGCCCTTTCCGCTGTAAAGAAAGACCAGTTGCATGAAACCCGGCATTCACCCCGACTACCACGAGATCACCGTCATCATGACCGATGGCACGGAATACACGACGCACTCCTGCTACGGCCAGCCTGGCGACACCCTGCGCCTGGACGTTGACACCAAGTCCCACCCGGCGTGGACGGGCGTGCAGCGTATTCTCGACACCGGGGGCCAGGTTGCCAAGTTCAACAAGCGCTTTGCTGGTATCGGCACCCGCACAAAGGGCTGATCTTACAGCCACGGCGTGCAGAAAGCCCCGCACTCTTGAAAGAGGGTGCGGGGCTTTCCATGTTCAGGGTATGCCAGTGCCCAACCGGGGCTGGCGACACACCTGCCCTGTCAGGCTGCCGACCCGGAGCCTGCCGCATGAAGGGCAGAACCTTGCCGAGTAAAGAAGGTTCCTGACCATGACATATGACTTTACCCCCCTTTTCCGCACCGCCATCGGCTTTGACCGCCTGGCCCAGGTGATGGACACCGCGGCACGCACCGCAGGCACGTCCAGCTACCCTCCCTATGACATCGCCAAAACCGGGAGCGACAGCTACGCCCTGACCATGGCCGTGGCAGGCTTTGGCCCCGATGACATTGAGCTGGTCGTGCAGGACAACACGCTGGTTGTGTCCGGCCGTGTCAACGCACCACTGGAGGAAGGGGAAATCCTCCACCGGGGAATTGCCCGCCGCGCCTTTGAGCGGCGCTTTGCCCTGGCCGACCATGTGGAAGTCACCAGCGCCGACATGCACAATGGTCTGCTGCGGATCATGGTGCGCCAGATTGTGCCCGACGCCCTCAAGCCCCGCCGTATTCCCGTCGGGGTTGGTCAAAACCGCAGTGCCAATGTCGCACCTGCCAGCGCCCAGCCCAACCTGGCAGCGCAGGTCGAGAACACACCGCCAGTCGCCACCGCGGCCTGACACACGCCCCCGGCGCCACCAAAAGAGGGAAAGCCCCGGCTTTCCCTCCCCCGCCTGTGCATTTGCAGCTTGACCTGCATAGGCCGCACCCGCCATACCGTGGGCAATGATTGCGCGTCGGCAGGCACGCAGGCTTCCGGGGCGGTGCCCCTGGCCATCAACTCTCGGGTGCCTGCGTGAATGCGGCCCGATGACAGGATGGAAGCCATGACAACCTTACCGTTGATGCCCAAAGCGACCGCTGTGTGGCTCATTGAAAAGACCGCTCTGAGCTTTGAGCAGATCGCCGCCTTCTGCGGCATGCATCCGCTGGAAGTACAGGCTATTGCCGATGGCGAAGTCGCGCAGGGCATTGTCGGCTACGACCCCATTGCCAACCATCAGCTCACGCGTGAGGAAATCCGCCGGTGTGAAGGCACACCTACCGCGCGCCTCAAGATCATGACCGTCAGCAACCCTGTGCGCCGTCGCTCCAAAGGGGCACGCTATACCCCTGTGGCCAAGCGCCATGACCGGCCCGATGGGATTGCCTTCCTGCTGCGTAACTACCCGCAGCTGAGCGACCCGCAGATTGTCAAGCTGCTGGGCACCACCAAGGACACCATTGCCAAGGTGCGTGACAAGCAGCACTGGAACACGCCCAACATCAAGCCGCGTGACCCCGTGACAGTTGGCCTGTGCAGCCAGACGGACCTGAACGCCGCCGTGCACGACGCCAATACCCGGCTTGAGCGTGAAGGCGCAGACATTCCAACCCCTGTCATCGACAGTGTGGATGTGGGCGCTGGCGTGGAATTTTCTGAAGACTGATAACAACACACGCGGCCAGCACTCAGCATGGCCGCGTGTGGGACTAGCGGCTTAGTCCGCCAGCCTTTCTATTTCTTCCTTGATACGCAGCTTCTGTAGCTTCAGGCACATCAGGACACGTTCGTCAGGTCTTGGTCTGCCACCTTCGGTACTGATTTTCTGATCAACCCGAAAATGACGGTTCTTGAGACTTTCAATCCTTGCAAGGCGCGACATGGCTACCTCCTTACGGTTGACGACCCGATGACGGTAGCGTACAGCCTGTCAAAAATTTCATGCTAATTTCATATCTCCCCACATGCTGACATGCGCTGTACACATGCAACTTTTTTCGCACGCCGGGTCTGGCCTCGCGCAGAAGGTTGGTGAACACTCGCAACCACATGGATCAAACGCCCATAACAGCGTAAACGAGTCCTATTGTGCCAGGGGGAAATACCATCATGCTGACTGATCGGAACATTGTGCTGGGCCAGCTTCATGAACTCCGCAGCGAACATCGTGACCTGGATACCATCATCTACCGCATGACATGCGAGCCCGCTTTTATCGACCAGCTGTACCTCCAGCGCCTGAAAAAACGGAAACTTCTTCTCAAGGACCGTATAACAAAGCTTGAAAGCCAGCTGATCCCCGACAATATTGCCTGAGTTTTCAGCCAATACAGACTGACCGGACACACTGCGACCGTGAGCACACCAGACCCCCAGCCATCCGCCCCCCTTCCGACACAAGACATGGCCACGACCACCAGCCCCCGGGTTGGTGTGATCATGGGCAGCCAGTCCGACTGGGAAACCATGCGCCATGCTCAGGATATCCTGAACACGCTGGAAATCCCGCACGAGGTCAGCATTGTCTCGGCCCACCGCACCCCTGACAGGCTGGCGGACTATGCCCGCAATGCCGCAGGCCGTGGGCTGTCGGTCATTATCGCGGGGGCGGGCGGGGCTGCCCATCTGCCGGGCATGTGCGCGGCCTGGACCTGCCTGCCTGTGCTGGGCGTGCCGGTGGAATCCCGCACGCTCAAAGGCATGGACAGCCTACTATCCATTGTGCAGATGCCCGGTGGCGTGCCTGTGGGCACACTGGCCATTGGCTCAGCCGGAGCCAAGAACGCAGCCCTGCTGGCGGCCTCCATCCTGGCCCTACAGGACCCTGCCCTGTCCGCCCGCCTGGAAACATGGCGCGCTCTCCAGACCGCCTCGGTCGCCAACACTCCTGTTACCGAAAACGAATGACCCAGAGCACAACCGCACTGGCCCCCGGCGCAGTCATCGGCATTATGGGCGGTGGCCAGTTGGGCCGCATGTCCGCTGTGGCTGCCGCCAAGCTTGGCTTCAAGGTGCATGTTTTCACCCAGAATGTCACCGACCCGGCGGTAGAAGTGGCGCACGCCGTCACGCTCGCCCCCTATGACTCCCCCGAAGCGCTGGAAAGCTTTGCCCGCGCGGTGGATGTTGTCACCTTCGAGTTCGAGAACATTACTGCCGATGCGCTGGACCTGCTGGCGCGCCACTGCCCTGTCCGCCCGTCGGGCCGGGTTTTGCGGACGAGTCAGGACCGGCTGGAAGAAAAAACTTTTCTGGCGTCCATCGGCATCCCTCTGGCCCCCTGGCACCCGGTCACGGCACGGGCCGACCTCCAGACCGCCATGGACACGCTGGGCCTGCCGCTGATCCTCAAGACCGCGCAGGAAGGGTATGACGGCAAAGGCCAGCGCCGCGTACACCACCCCGATGACCTGAACACCGCGTTTGATGAGCTTGCCCCCCACCCGCTGGTGGCGGAAGGTATGGTCGACTTTGCCTGCGAGCTGAGCGTGATGGTCATACGCGGGGTTGATGGCACCATCCGCTGCTTTGACACGGTGCAGAACCGCCACTGGCACGGTATTCTGGACATGACCCTGGCTCCGGCCCCGGTCATGGAAGAAACCGCCCGCAAGGCGCAGGAACTGGCCTGCCGTGTGGCCGAGGCCTTTGACCTTGTTGGTATTATGGGCGTGGAAATGTTCCTCGACCACACCGGCGCGCTGCTGGTCAACGAGGTTGCCCCCCGGCCGCATAATTCCGGCCACTGGACCATGAATGCCTGCCCGCAGGACCAGTTTGACATGCATATCCGCGCCGTTGCGGGCCTGCCGTTGCCACAGGCCACACGCCACGCCGATGCTGTCATGAAAAATCTGGTCGGCCCGGAAGATATGGCTCTCTGGCCAGAAATCCTGAAAACACCCGGCCATATCCCACATCTGTATGGCAAGGCGGATGCCCGTCCTGGCCGCAAGATGGGCCATGTGAACGTACTGTTTCCCTTTGGCGCACTGCCGGGGGAATTCGGCGTGCAGGATGCTCTGGGCGCATTGGCCACAAAAACAGCAGCCCCCGCTGATATGGAAGCCATAGACTGACACATTGTCTGAAGGAGGAAGGGCGGCCCTAAAGCAGTCCTTCCTCCTTCATGCTCAGCATCCGTCCTGCCCCAATAATCACGTGGTCCCACACGGTCAGGCCGACAACGCCCGCAGCCGCTACAATGCGGGCAGTCATGACAATATCTGCCTCTGACGGCGTAGGGTTGCCGCTGGGGTGGTTATGGGCCAGCACAAACCCTGCGGCCCCCAACTGCAAAGCACGGCGGACCAACTCCCGCGGGTAAACAGGGGCCTGATCCACAGTCCCGCGCGCCATGACTTCGTCCCGCAGAAGATACTGCTGGTCATTGAGGAACAGAACACGGATCTGCTCCACTTTTTCATGCCCCATGACACTTTGCAGGTAGGCATGCACCTGCGCCCTACCAGACAGAAGATGCCGCTGGCGCATGGCCTCCCGGTGCAAGCGCTGCACCGCCTCACGCACAAGCAGGAGCAAGACACGCACGGCTTCGGGCTGGCGCTCCAGCACCTCCACCCCCTGACCGGCCGCAGCCAGAAGGGCGAACAGGCTCCCCGCTTCCGCCAGCAACTGCGCTGCCAGAACCTGCTCGGTGCCAGATGGAACAACCGCCGCCAGCAGTTCTGTCAAAAGCTGACTGTCCTGCCCGGAGGTAGCCTTGCCTGCCGCCACTTTTTCCGGCCAAGTCCGCAGCAACACCTCCAAACTGCCCGTAAGCATACCCCCGGCATCCTCCAACCCTGTGCCATCAGTGCCTTTGCCTGCGTTCATCCCCCAGCCCCATCGTGGGTAAAGCTGCGCCAACCCCCTTGCCCGATCACAAGGTGGCCATAGGCATCCAACGCCAGCAAGGGGGCTGCCTCTGCCACACCAGTGGCAAAGGCTTTGTCATGCGCCATCATGGCATCAACCCCTTTCCCCCCGCAGCCCAGCCGCACTGTCACCACAGCACAAGCCTGATGCACCAAGGCGCGCCGGATAATCTCGGTTACACTCTGCTCAAGACTTGCCCCTACCTCAGGCTCTGACAGAGCATCGTCTGCCAGCAGATGGTTCTGACTGTTCAGAAACAGAACACGCAGGTGCGACCCCACCACGTCACCGTGTCGGGCTGTGCAATAGCGGACAATGCTGTCCCAGTTTTCCAGCGCCGTGCGTTCAGGCTCGGCCCCCTGCGTGCTGTTGCGTGCGATGGTCGCCACCACGCCAAACAGGCGGGCACTTGCAGCATTTGCCCCTGCCGCGCGCAACTGATCGGCCGACGCCCCCAGCACAGCCGACAGAGAGCCAAACTGGTTGATCAACGCCTTGGCCAGCGGTTTGGTGTCCCGCCGGGGTACTCCGGCAAACAGCAGCATTTCCAGCACCTCGTAATCCGCCAGCCCGGATGTGCCATTATCCAGCACCCTGCGGCGCATACGCTGCCTGTGCCCACGCGGGCCAGTGCTTGCAAAAACCGGCCGACCAGCCCCCGAGGGAGGCACTGCTTTGCCCCGCACCTCTGAACGCTCTTTTGGTGGCCCCTGTTCCATCGCCCTACTCCGATTGGCTTAATGCCCGCATCATTCTATAAGGAAGGGGTGTCAACTTCAGAACCCTTTTCCGACCCGTCGTTCCCGGCGGCGGCAGGCAGCGATGACAGCTATCTCGCCCGCCTGAACCCCGAACAGCGCGCCGCCATCGAAACCACCGATGGCCCCCTGCTGGTTCTTGCCGGTGCGGGCACTGGCAAAACGCGCGTGCTGACAACCCGCTTTGCCCACATCCTGCTGACAGGCCGCGCCAGACCATGGCAGATTCTGGCTGTCACCTTTACCAACAAGGCCGCGCGGGAAATGCGTGAGCGCATTGGCACCCTGCTGGGCAGCCCGGCCGAAGGGTTGTGGCTGGGCACCTTCCACGCCCTGTGCGCGCGCATGCTGCGCCGCCATGCGGAAGTCGTCGGGCTGACACAGAGCTTTACCATCCTGGATACCGATGACCAGCTGCGCCTGCTCAAGCAAGTTATGGAGCCCTGGCGTATTGACACCAAACGCTGGCCCGCCCCTGGGCTGCTGGGGGCTATCCAGCGCTGGAAGGACCGGGGGTTAACCCCCGCCCGGGTCACCCCGGCAGAAGACACGGACTTTGCCAATGGTCATGCCCGCGCCATTTACGAGGCGTATCAGACCCGTCTGCGCCAGCTTAACGCCTGCGACTTTGGCGACCTGATGTTGCATGTGACGGAAATACTGCGCTCACAGCCCGATATTCTGGCGCAGTACCACCGCCTGTTCCGCTATATCCTGGTTGACGAATACCAGGACACCAACACCATCCAGTACCTCTGGCTGCGTCTTCTGGCCAAAAACTCCTCCGGCCAGTCCAACATCTGCTGCGTGGGGGATGACGACCAGTCGATTTATTCCTGGCGTGGGGCGGAGGTGGAAAATATCCTCCGTTTTGAAAAAGACTTCCCCGGCGCGCAGATTGTCCGCCTTGAGCGCAATTATCGCTCTACCCGGCATATTCTGGGGGCTGCCGCAGGCCTGATTGCCCATAATGGGGAAAGGCTGGGCAAAACCCTGCGCTCCGGCCGGGATGATGCCGAAGGGGACAAGGTTTCCGTCACCGCTGTGTGGGATTCCGACGCCGAGGCCCGGGCTGTTTGTGACACTGCCGAACGCCTGCGTGGGCAGGGACATTCGCTGGCTGAAATGGCCATTCTTGTCCGGGCGGGCTTTCAGACCCGCGCGTTTGAAGAACAACTGATCCAGAGCGGTCTGCCTTACAGGATTGTCGGCGGCACGCGCTTTTACGAACGCTCCGAAATCCGCGATGCCATGGCCTACCTGCGGGTGCTGGCCCAGCCTGCGGATGATCTGGCGTTTGAGCGTATCGTCAACGTGCCCAAACGTGGCATGGGGCCTGCGGCCCTGCAAAAACTGCATGCTGCCGCCCGGGCTGATGGAGTGTCGCTGGCAATCGTCACCCCTCGCCTGCTGGACAACGGCACCCTCAAGGGCCGCTCGGGCGAGCAGGTCCGTGCGCTCATGAACGCCTATGCCAGCACGCATGACATCCTTGCGCGCGAGGGCCATGTGGTTGCCGCCGAACACCTGCTGGAAGAAAGCGGCTATCTGGACATGTGGCGGCAGGACCGCTCGCCCGAAGCGCCGGGGCGGCTGGAAAACATCAAGGAACTTATTCAGGCCCTCGCAGATTTTCCCACCCTTGAAGCCTTTTTGGAACATGTCGCCCTGGTGATGGAAAAGGATGAAAATGCGCAGGATGCGCGCCTGTCCATCATGACCCTGCACGGTGCCAAAGGGCTGGAGTTTGACTGTGTGTTTCTGCCCGGTTGGGAGGAAGGGGTTTTCCCCTCCCAGCGCACCCTTGATGAAGGGGGGCTGAAAGGCCTGGAGGAGGAACGCAGGCTGGCCTATGTGGGCATAACCCGCGCACGCAAGCTGGCCATGATCTTTCACGCGGGCAGCCGCCGCATTTATGCCAACTGGCAGCCCTCGATGCCCAGCCGCTTCCTTGAAGAACTGCCTGACGAGCATGTCAGCCGCCACACATCAGGGGGCAGGCAGCAACGCGGCTTGCAGGCGGCACAGTCCCTCTTTTCCGACGGGCCGGTTGTCGCCAGCCGCACCAGACGGCCCAGCAACGCTGATACCCCTGCTCCTTTCCAACCTGGTGACCATGTCCGCCACGCCCGCTTTGGCGTTGGCATTGTCCTGTCCGCCGACCGCCACCAGGTCGAAATCGTGTTTGAAACCGCAGGCACCAAACGACTTCTGTCCTCTTTTATCGAGAAACTGTAATGGCCCTTTCCACCCGCCGTCATGCCACCACACTTGAGACCATTGCCGTCACCGTTCCTGAAGCGGCTGTTGAGTTTTATGAAAACGCCATTGGCAGCATCTGCGCCACGGTTGGCCTGTTTGAAGCCAACCCGGAAGGCACGCTGTGGCGGGTTGAAGGTGTAAAGGACAGCGGCCATAAGGAAGAAGAACTGGCCGCAGCCCTGATGCTGGCCGCACTGGCCAGTGGTGAGAACGCCACACTGGAACGCACGGAAACCGAGGCCGAAGGCTGGCTGGCCCGCACCTACGAGGCTTTTCCCGAACAGAAGGTCGGTCGCCGTTTTGTCGTGCGCGGCACTCATTTGCCCGATGCCACCGACCACACACGCATTGCCCTGACACTGGATGCAGGCGTGGCCTTTGGGTCGGGCGAGCATGGGTCCACCCGCGGGTGCCTGCGCGCGCTTGAGCGCATGGCCTACCGCCGCCCCCGCCGTATTCTCGACCTTGGCTGCGGCACCGGTATTCTGGCCATGGCCGGGGCGGCCCTGCTACACAAGCCTGTGCTGGCGGTGGATATTGAACCCTGGTCCGTGCGGGTCGCTGCGGAAAACGCACAGCGCAACCAGCTTGGCCGCCTGCTGACATGCCGCCTGGGCAATGGCTGGCGCACCCCCGCCATACGCCGTGCCGCACCGTTTGACCTTGTATTTGCCAATATTCTGGCCCGCCCCCTGTGCCTGATGGCCAAGGACCTGGCCCAGAACCTGAGCCCCGGCGGCACGGTTATTCTGGCAGGGCTGCTGCGGACCCAGGTCCGTATGGTGCTTGCCGCCCACCGCAGGCAGGGACTGCTGCTGGAGCAAACCCTGACCGAGGGCGACTGGGCCACTCTTGTCCTGCGCAAGCCGGGCACTCCGTAACCCTCCCCCACCCACCGAGGAAAAGCGCCACACCATGACAGCCCCTACCAGCCCCCACCTGACAGCCCTGCGGACCCTGCTGGAGCAGGAAGGGCTGGATGGGCTTATCATCCCCCATGGTGATGAATATCTGGGCGAATACACGCCCGACTGCGCCCAGAGGCTGGCATGGCTGACAGGGTTTACCGGCAGTGCAGGCACCGCCATTGTGCTGAGCAATACAGCCGCTGTTTTTTCTGACGGGCGCTACACAACCCAGCTTGCCCAGCAGGTTGATCAGGCTAGCTGGCAGTGCCTGCATAGCCTGAATACGCCCCCAGCCACATGGCTGGGCCAAACTGCCCCGGCCCACAGCCGGATCGGCTACGACCCAAGGCTGATGAGCCAGGCAGAACTGGCTCCCTATCAGGCTATTACCAGCATAGAGCTTGTACCCACCCCCGATAACCTGACAGACAGGCTCTGGGTGGACCGGCCTGCCCAGCCCATGGCACCGGCCTGTATCCACACTCTGGACCATGCGGGAGAAAGTGCCACCAGCAAACGCACCCGCTTGGCGCAGGGGCTGGCAGACGCGGGTGTGGCAGCGGCAGTGATCAGCGACAGTGCCTCCATCGCGTGGCTGCTGAATATCCGGGGCAGCGATATCCCCTGTACGCCTGTCGTGCTGGCGTTTGCCATCCTGCATGCTGACAGCACGGTGGACCTTTTCCTGCCCCTGGAGAAAATCCCCCCCACCGTGCAGGCATGGCTGGGGGCAGAAGTACGCCTGCATGCCCCCGAGGCGCTGGAACACAGGCTGGCAGAGCTGGCTGGCCAGACCGTTGGTGTGGACCCCGCCAGCAATGCGGTCTGGTTCAGCCAGACCCTGACCCGGCACGGCGCACAGGCCCGCCCCCTGCCCGACCCCTGCCTGTTGCCAAAAGCCTGCAAGAACACCACCGAGCAGCACGGCATGCGTACCGCCCACCTGCGCGATGGTGTGGCCCTGTGCCGCTTCCTGCACTGGTTGGACACACAGGGCCGCGGCACGACGGAAATAGCGGCAAGCGAGCGTCTGGCTGCCTTCCGCGCAGAGCAGGAGGGCTACCGCGAGGACTCATTCCCCGCCATTTCCGGCGCGGGGCCCAATGGTGCCATCATCCACTACCACGCCACCCCCCAGAGCAACCGTATTCTGGCGGAAAACGAGGTCTATCTGATCGACAGTGGCGGTCAGTACCCCGAGGGCACGACGGATGTCACACGCACCATCTGGACCGGGCCGGGGTCTGCCCCCGCCCCTTTGCGTGATGCGTTTACCCGTGTTCTCAAAGGCAATCTTGCTCTGGGCCGGGCGCGTTTTCCTGCTGGCACCAAGGGCTTTGCGCTGGATGTGCTGGCCCGCAATGCCCTGTGGCAGGCCGGGCTGGATTATGACCACGGCACTGGCCACGGGGTTGGCAGTTTTCTGTCGGTGCATGAAGGCCCGGCACGTATTTCCAAGGCGGCAAACCCTATTGCCCTGGAAAGCGGCATGGTGCTGTCCAACGAACCCGGTTTTTACAAACCCGGTGCCTATGGCATCCGGCTTGAAACACTGGTGCTGGTCAAACCCGCCGCAACACCGGACTCCGACCGTGTGTTTCTGGAGTTCGAAACCCTGACCCTGGCCCCATTCGACCGGCGGATGATCGACCCCACCCTGCTGGGGCCGGAAGATACAACCACACTCGATACCTACCATGCGCGCATCGTGCAGCTTATCGGGCCGCACCTGCCAGTAGACGTCAGAAACTGGCTGCACGCGGCCTGCGCCCCCCTCACTACCCCGTGAAAAGCCGGGCCGCCCGGCCACGGTCACGTAATTGGGAATCGCAACACGCGCCAAACAGGCGCAGAACAGGCAACGAAGTTGATAGGGAGCTTCTCAGTATGACAGCAGACAGCAAGACCATTCCCGCCACGCTTATTCCTGGCGATGGCATTGGCCCTGAAATTGTTGAATCGGTTACAGAGATCCTAGACGCCGTCGGCGCCCCATTCTCGTGGGACAGCCAGTTGGCCGGGATGGCGGGCGTGGACGCCGTAAACGACCCCCTGCCCAAGCAGACCATCGAGAGCATCCGCCGCACCGGGCTTGCCCTCAAAGGCCCGCTGACAACCCCGGTTGGTGGCGGTTTCAAGTCCATCAACGTCACGCTGCGTCAGGAATTTGGCCTTTTTGCCAACCTGCGCCCGACCAAGACCATTGTCCCCGGCGGCAAGTTCGAAGACATCGACCTTGTGCTCTTCCGTGAAAATCTGGAAGGCTACTACGCGGCGATGGAGCACTACATTCCCGTCGGGAATGACCCCAAGGGCATTGCTCTGAGCTCGGGCTTCAACTCCCGCGCGGAATGCCGCCGCATTGTCAAATACGCCTTTGAATACGCAGTGCAGAACAACCGCAAGACGGTTACGATTGTGCACAAGGCCAACATCCTCAAGCTGCTGACCGGCCTGTTCCTTGAAGAAGGCCGCAAGGTTGCTGAAGAATACAAGGGCCGCATTGCGTTTAACGAACGTATTGTTGACGCCTGCGCCATGCAGCTTGTCATCAACCCCTGGCAGTTTGACGTGATCGTAACCACCAACCTGTTTGGTGACATCCTGTCCGACCTGACCGCCGGTCTGGTGGGTGGGCTTGGCATGGCACCGGGCGCCAACATTGGTGACAACGCAGCCGTGTTCGAAGCCGTGCATGGCTCCGCACCCGACATTGCTGGCAAGGGCATTGCCAACCCGCTGGCACTGCTGCTGGCTGCTGTCATGATGCTGCGTCACGTTGGCCGCAAGGATCTGGCAGACCGTATCGACAGCGCCATTGCCAAGGTTATTACCTCCGGCAAGGTCCGCACCAAGGACCTGGGTGGCGACGCCAGCACAAAAGACCTGACCGCAGCACTGAAACAGGCTCTGTCCTGATTTTTTGCACCACGGTCCAAGACGTGGAAAAGGGGGCTTTTCAGCCCCCTTTTTTCATGCCTGCTAGGCGATATCGATCCCGATCTGCTTGATGTCATGGAAGCGGATATCCGGGTTCTGCTCTTCCGTCCGCCGCATCATGAACGAAGATGTCGCGAGGAACACCGGGTCATCATCCAGATCATCAGCCATGGCGTTGCGGTTGGCCATGGCGAAGGCCTCGATCTTGTCACGCGGGCCAGTCACCCAGCGTGCGAGAGAAAAGGGCGTGGAGTCAAAACCGATAGCCACACCATATTCCGCCTGCAACCGCGCCTGAAGCACATCAAGCTGCAAGGTACCCACAACCCCGACAATGGGTGACGCCCCATCCTGCGGGCGGAAAAGCTGCACCACGCCTTCCTCAGCCAGTTGCACCAGCGCCTGCTTGAGCTTCTTGGCCTTCATCGCGTCATCCAGCCGCACACGACGCAGGATTTCGGGCGCAAAATGCGGCACCCCTGTAAAGCGGATTTCCTCACCCTCGGTCAGGGTGTCGCCAATACGCAATGTCCCGTGGTTGGGAATACCCACCACGTCGCCTGCAAAGGCCTCCTCCGCCAGATGCCTGTCCTGCGCGAAGAAGAACTGGGGCGTATGCACCGCAAAGCTCTTGCCTGTGCGCGTGTGCCTGAGCTTCATCCCCCGTGTCAGCCTACCTGAGCATATCCGGGCAAAGGCAATACGGTCGCGGTGGTTGGGGTCCATGTTGGCCTGAATCTTGAAGACCAGAGCGGTCATGGCGGGTTCATCCGCAGTCACCGTCCGGCTTTCGGCCGCCTGAGCACGGGGGGACGGGCCAAACGCCACAAGGGCGTCCAGCAGGTCTGTCACCCCGATTTCCTTGATCGCACTCCCGAAGAAAACCGGTGTCAGGTGGCCCGCATCAAACGCCTCGCGCTCAAACGGCGGCAGGGCGGCTTCGGCCAGTTCCAGCTCCTCGCGCATCTGCACAAGGCGGGGGTCATCCTCAGCCACTGGGGTTGCTGTCTTCAGCGCGCCATTCAGCAGGTCATACGTGCCCACAAAGGTCGCTGCACGACCAATCGGCCATGTGGCAGGGGTCGTATCCAGCGCCAGCGAGGAGGCAATTTCATCCAGCAGGGCAAAAGGGTCCTGCGCCTCACGGTCCATCTTGTTGATGAAGGTGACAATGGGGATATCGCGCAGGCGGCAGATTTCAAACAGCTTGCGGGTTCGATCTTCGATCCCCTTGGCCGCGTCGATCACCATCACTGCTGCGTCAACAGCTGTCAGCGTACGGTAGGTATCTTCCGAGAAGTCTTCATGGCCTGGGGTGTCAAGCAAGTTGAACACGCAGCCACCGTAATCGAACGTCATGACCGAGCTGACAACCGAAATACCACGGTCACGCTCAATGGCCATCCAGTCGGACCGGGTGCGGCGTCGCTCGCCCTTGGCACGCACATTGCCTGCAAGCTGAATAGCCCCACCTGCGCGCAAAATCCGCTCGGTCAGCGTTGTCTTACCGGCGTCCGGATGGGAAATGATCGCAAAAGTGCGGCGACGGGCAATTTCCTTACCCAGATCAGAAGCGGAGGGGTCAGACATGAAGGCACTGTTCCCAAGCGATGGAGGCAGGATTTAAAAACGGCAAACGCCGGGTGGAGAAAAACTCTCCACCCGGCGCAGCACAGATCGAACCGAAGAACCCGATTAGCGGGAGTAGAATTCGACCACCAGGTTCGGTTCCATCTGCACCGGATACGGTACATCGGAAAGCTGCGGGCCACGCAGGAACGTGCCCTTCATCTGGCGGTGGTCCACTTCCATGTATTCCGGCACATCGCGCTCGGCGGACTGGGTGGCGTCCAGCACGATAGCAAGCTGCTTGGACTTTTCACGCACTTCGATCACATCACCATCCTGCACCAGGTAGGACGGAATGTTCATCTTGCGGCCGTTGACCAGGATGTGGCCATGGCTGATGAACTGACGTGCAGCGAACGGGGTGATCGCAAACTTCATGCGGTAGATGACCGCATCCAGCCGGCGTTCCAGCAGGTTGATCAGGTTTTCAGACGTATCGCCCTTGCGACGCACGGCTTCCTGATAATAACGACGGAACTGCTTTTCCGTGATGTTGCCGTAGTAGCCCTTGAGCTTCTGCTTGGCCATCAGCTGCACGGAGAAGTCGGAGGGCTTGCCCTTGCGGCGCTGGCCGTGCTGACCGGGGCCATATTCACGACGGTTGACCGGGGACTTTGCACGGCCCCACAGGTTAACGCCAAGGCGGCGGTTGATTTTGTACTTGCTCTCGAGGCGCTTGCTCATGGTGCGCTCTAATCTCTCATCAGGCGGTGTACGCTGTGGCGTGCACCGTCATTACACCGGTAGTCCCCGTCCACCGTGGATCGGAGCGGGCGCAGACTGTATCACCGACGTGGCAACCGCCAGCCAGCCTGTCCTCATTCCCGGCAATGGTCGCAGCCTTTACGAAAAGCGCAGCCCAATGTCAAGGAAGGCAGAAAAACAGGCTGCACCCGTATGCACCTTGCATGCGTTGGATATTTTTCTTCCGCCTTACGGTCTGGCCATACTATCGAAGAGCCCAGTCCACAGATTTACAAGGATTCATACCATGCCGTTTACCCGCAAATGGGGTCTTTTCGTCGGGATCGGGCTTTTGCTGATCGTTTTGGGTTTTGTCGCCTGTATTGAGGCCGTTTCGGTCACACTGGCCAGCACCATCTTTATCGGGGCACTACTGATTTTTGCCGGTGTCATGCAAGGGGCCCACGCCTTTGCCGTGCGTGACTGGGGTGGCTTCCTGTTCTCGCTGCTTGGTGGGGTGCTTTACGTTATCGCGGGCGCACTGCTGATTGAAGAGCCTGTCTCAGGCTCTCTGGCCATTACCATCTTTGCCAGTGCCTGTTTTGTGGTGGTCGGTATTGCCCGTATCATCATGGCGCTCCAGCACCGTGCGCTGGCGGGCTGGGGGCTGATCCTGGGGAGCGGGGTTATCAGCCTTGTTGTCGGGCTTTGCCTGTATCTCAGCCTGCCCTGGTCCGGCCTGTGGCTGCTGGGCACGTTTATTGCGGTGGAACTGATCGCCAGTGGCGTAAGCTGGGTGCAGTTTGGTCTGGCACTGCGCGCCAGCAACACCACCATCCCTCCGTTTGGTGGGCAGGGCTAACGCCCTCTGGCAGGCCCGCAAGAGCCTGCCAGCATCACCTGCCAGTGGCTAATGGCTCAACTGGCTTCGGTGCTTTCCTCGACCGGTGTGACAGGCGGCTCCTCCGCAGCTGTGTCGCTCTGCTTTGTCAGCAGCGGCGGAGTGCCTTCTTCCTTTGTCTGTCCCAGCAGTTTCTGGCGCGGCAGCAGGGTTACCGGGCGCTCCCCGGCCTCACGCCGTCGCAGGCTGGTCTGGATATTATCCAGCACCACGGGATAATCCTCCACCAGCCGCCGGAAGCGTGACGCCTTGATGGCCATGAAGTGCCCAAACTGCACGGCACGCATGGTCCCGACACAGCGCCATTTATGCAGCGCTTCCTGTGCGCCCAGCAGGTCGCCCGCGCCATACATGACATCCACCCCGGCCACATGGGTTTCAACCTGCCCTGCGCTGATAAAATACACATAGCGCATGCGGCTGCCCTTGCGGCTGATGATTTCCTGCGGCGCTACAAACCGCAGTGAGGTCGTGGTGGCCAGATCATGCAGTTCCGCCCCCGGCAACCCTTTGAAGACCGATGCTGCCTTGATGCGCTCTTCTATCCCGCTGCGCAGGTCAAAGCTCAGCCGCTTGTCCAGACGGTGGCGGCGGCGTTCAAGCTCCTTGAGCAGTTCACGGTTGAGCTCATCACTAATCAGGGATTCGGACAGCAGGGTATTATATTCCTCGCCTTCCAACCGCACGACAATCTGGCGGAAAATGCGGTTTTCCAGCGCCTCTGCATAACCGTGATAGTGCAGCCGCAAGGTGGCCAGAGCTTCATCCAGCAGTTTGCTCTGGCGGGACAGCACCTCGGCCACAATTTCCCCAATACGGCTGCCCAGTGTGGGCTCCAGCCGCTCGTGCATGAAGCGCATGAGCGATGTGGACGTAAAATGCGCAACCATGAGCATTTCAAACCGCTCAGCCATACACAGCATCAAAGGCCGCTCGAGGTGCAGGTAGTTGTGAATCCACTGCGCCAGACGGAAGCGGAAAGACGGGCTAAGCCGCCGCCGCATGGCCCGCACATAGCCCAGGCGCCCTTCCAGCCGCGCACCATCAATAGCGGCCTCCGCCGAGCGCAGCAGGGTTTCCATCACCCTGCGTGAAAGCCCCTGCATACGGAACAGGTCAAGCAGGAGGGAACGCTCCTGACTGGCAATGGTGATCAGCGCCAGATTGATCCGCTGCGTATCGGACATGGCACTGTCAAACTCATTGACTTCCTTTTCCTCATCCGAGCGCCGCTGGATCTGATCCAGCACGGGCCGCGTGGCCTCCTTGTGAAAGCCCAGTTGCTCGGCCACTTCCTTCGCGCGGTCACGCACATTGTGCAGACCAATGCCCAGCACCTGATGGCGCATGGCCTCATCAATAGGCGACAGCCGGTCAAGCTTGAGAAACAGCACCAGCGACCGCAAGGTGGTACCATTGACCAGCAGGGTGATGAGCACAAAGCCCGTGGCAATAATACCGACAAAATGCGCAACCGGGGTGGAGACATGCTCGTTCTCGGTCACTGCCAGCGCCAGCGCCAGAGTAATGGCCCCGCGTAACCCACCCCAGACCATGGTGATCTTGAACGGCGTGGGCACCGGGGGGGACAGGCGTGTCCATGCCAGCAGGGGCAACATGCCAAACACCACCGCCGCACGCGCCACCATCCCCGCCACACTGGCAATCAGAATCAGTACCCAGTCCCACCGGGTCATGCCCACCAGCAGGTGCGGCACCAGCATGGAGGCCAGCACGAACACCAAAGACCCGGCCCAGAACACAAGCTGCTGCCACAACTGGTTCAGGAACAGCCATGTCTGCGGCCGGATCATGGACGGCCCGTATACCGAAAGGGTCAGCCCGCTGGCTGCCGTCGCCACCACGCCCGACACATTCAGGAATTCATCACTGATAATATAGACAACATAGGGCAGCGCGACGGTCAGCGTAATTTCAGCAGCGGAACTGCCGATGGCCGACATCATGAACAGGGTCAGCCGCCCGACCACCACGCCGACAACAACCGCCCCGGCGAAGGAGATGAAAAACGACACAGCCGCCTCACCCACATGCAGGGCATGGTGCAGCGTGACCGAGGGCAGCAGGAGCGAGAAAATGGAAATGGCGGCGGCATCGTTCAGCAGTGCCTCGCCCTCAATCAGGCGGGTCAGCCGGGTTGTAGCCCCAATATCGCGGAAGATACCGGCCACAGCGGAAGGGTCCGTGGTGGCCACGATCGCCCCCAGCAGCAGGCAGACCACCAGCGGCATCTGGGCGAACGGAAACAGCGCAAAGCCGATCATGGCCGTAGAAAGGGCTACGGCCACCACCGCCAGCAGCAGCACGGTTGCGGTTTCATGCGCCAGACGCCGGACATCAATGGCCAATGCCCCCTGAAACACCAGAACGGGCAGGAAGATCAGCAAAAATGCTTCACTGTTGACGGGAAAGTCCAGCAAGGCTTCCGCAATGCCGCTGAACGCCGAGGAATGGGATGTCCGCAGCCCGAAATCTGCCAGCGAGCCGATAATAATGCCGACAATAGCCAGCAGCACCGTTTCGGACAGTTCCAGCTTGCGGGCAATGGGCTGCACCGCACTCACCACAACAAGGAGAAGCGCAATAACAAGCAGTACCGCAGCCAGACCCATTACCGCCATGCCATCACTCCCCCTTATTGTCACGCCTAACCGCCAGGCCCCTGCTTCATGCCCATTTGGTACGGCAAAGAAATGGCAGCGCGCTATTTTTTTCGCCTCTTTCTAACAGGCCGGGCGCGCCCAGACTACTCCCAAAGGTGCAGAAGACCGGGTGCAAGCATGTCAGCCCTCCACCGCGCGCGGGGAACATTAGCCTCTGCCCGCCGTTCTGACAGAAGCCACCCATGCGGAGAAACACGCCATGTCAGCGCAACCCACCCCGACCATGACCCCCTGCCCCATTGGCATCAACGCCACAGGCTCGCGGCAGGAGGAGGACTCACTGGGCAGTATGTCCATTCCCGCTGATCGGTACTGGGGCGCACAGACACAGCGCAGCCTGATCCATTTTTCCATCGGGGGCGACCACATGCCCCTGTCGCTCTACCATGCCTATGGCACCGTCAAAAAAGCAGCAGCACTGGTCAACGCGGCAGAGGGCAGGCTACCGGCCTGGAAGGCAGAACTGATTGCCCAGGTTGCGGATGAAGTCAGTGCAGGCAAGCTGGACGCCCATTTCCCGCTGTCTGTCTGGCAAACCGGGTCCGGCACCCAGACCAACATGAACGTGAACGAGGTGATCGCCAACCGGGCCATCCAGTTAGCGGGTGGGGTTATTGGCAGCAAAACGCCTGTCCACCCCAATGATGATGTCAACATGGGGCAGTCCAGCAATGACTCCTTCCCCACCGCCATGCATGTTGCCACCTTGCTGGAAATTGAGGACAGGCTGATCCCCTCCGTCCAGCACCTGGTTGACGCGCTGTCCAGCAAGGCGGCCGCCTGGAAGGATGTTGTCAAAATCGGTCGCACCCATTTGCAGGATGCCGTGCCGCTGACCGTCGGGCAGGAATGGTCTGGCTGGGCCTGCCTGCTGCAAGATGCGCTGGATGTGCTGAAAACCTCGCGGGAAGGCCTGTATGCTCTGGCCGCAGGCGGGACGGCCGTTGGGACGGGGCTGAATGCACCCCCCGGCTTTAGTGTGGCCATGGCGCAGCAGATTGCACAGTTGACGGGCCGTCCGTTTATAACCGCGCCCAACAAGTTTGCCGCACTCTCGGGGCTTGATGCCATGGCACGGGCATCAGCCGGGTTGCGGGCTGTGGCCATCCCCCTGCTCAAGATCGCCAACGACATGCGCTGGCTGGCCTCCGGCCCTCGCTGTGGTCTGGGCGAGTTGATCCTGCCCGAAAATGAACCCGGCTCCTCCATCATGCCCGGTAAGGTCAACCCCACCCAGTGCGAAGCGCTGGTCATGATTGCAACGCAGGTTCTGGGCCATGATAACACCGTGGCCTTTGCCGCAAGCCAGGGCCAGCTTGACCTGAATGTCATGCGCCCGCTCATTCTGGCCAACTGCCTGCACAGTATCCGTATTCTGGCCGATGGGTGCCATAATTTCCGGGTCTTTTCAGTGGAAGGCACGCAACTGAACACCGCGCGTATCGAACAGTACGTGGCAGGTTCGGTCATGCTGGTTACAGCCCTTAACCCCGTCATCGGGTACGACAAGGCTGCCCAGATCGCGCATATCGCCATGGAGCATGACCTGCCCCTGCGCGAGGCAGCACTGCGTTCAGGCTTTGTAGATGCCCAGACCTTTGACAGCGCCGTCAACCCGCTAGCCATGGTCGGGCATGGGGTTGGTGGGGCGTAAACGCTTTGCCCTAAACCGGATCGGCAGTATGCTGGGGTTGTACACCCGCTTTCAGCCTGTGCGTGACAGCCCGATACAAGCCTTGCTTTAGTAAGGCTGGCTGGAGTGGCCTTTTTCCATAGAGGCCTTGCACCCTGTCCCTACGTGCAGGCAGCCCCTTTAGCAGGACCCCGCGCTATCATGACTGAAAAGGTTATCCGCATTGCCATAGTCGCCGGCACCGTCATGGTGGCTATTATTGTTTTCTGCACCATGTTTTCCAACTTCTCGGCCCTCATGCGGGGGCAGACCCCTCCGGGTGCCATCAGCCACGACAGCCGCAGCTAAACCCATATGGCCGCGGCGGGGAGGCTGTTAGTGCAAGCGCCTTGGCGCACGGCAGCCGCACTCTTACTGTGTGCCCTGCCGCCGACGGCCCATGCCAGTGCAGAAGATACAGCCACCCACCGGGGCGGCACACTGCGGCTTGTAGCGTCGTCCTCTGCCGGGACACTGGACCCGCAGATCAACTACTCCGGGCAGTACATCAACCTTTTCGCGAATGTGTATGATGGGCTGACAACCTTCCGCAAAGCGACTGGCCCCAGCGGGACCGAGGTTGTGGCGGATCTGGCTGAGGCCATTCCTACCCCCACCGACAACGGCCTCAGCTACACGTTTATACTGCGCGACGGGTTACGGTTTTCCAACGGTCAACCCGTGACTGTGGCGGATGTGGCGGCGTCTTTCCGGCGCATCTTCCGTGTCGGCTCCCCCACGGCCGGGGCATTCTACGGGGCCATCAAAGGGGCGGATGCCTGCCTGGCCCAGCCCACACACTGCACTTTGCAGGACGGGTTAAGCATAGACCCCGCCCGTCGCAGCATTACCTTCCACTTGCAGCACCCCGATGCCGAGTTCATGCAAAAGCTGGCCTTCACCCATGCTGTGATCCTGCCCGCCAGCAGCCCCGACCATGACACCGGCACAACACCCCTGCCCGGCACCGGCCCTTACAGGCTGGCAGACTATGCCCCTGCCACCCACCTGACCCTTGAGCGCAACCCGTATTTCCACCCCTGGAACCCACAGGCCCAGCCCGAGGGGTTTCCTGACAGGATAAGCTATACGTTTGGTATTCCTGATGAAGCGGCCGTGACGGCGGTCGAGAACGGGCAATATGACTGGATGGCAGACCCCATCCCCATGGACAGGCTAGGGGAACTGGGCAGCCATTATATTGCCCAGACCCATGTCATGCCGCATCCCTCCATCCTGTTCCTGACCATGAACATGCACGAGCCACCGTTTGACAGCCTGCTGGTACGTCAGGCTGTCAATTATGCGCTGGACCGCAGGGCGCTGGTTATTCTCAACGGTGGGCCGGGCACTACCCGCCCTCTGTGTGGGCTGGTGCCCTCTTTTCTCCCACCCGGCAGCGGGCCTTGCCTTTATACGACCGGCACGGGTGAACGCTGGCGGGCACCCAACCTACAAAAAGCCCGCCAACTGGTGCATGACAGCGGCACATGGGGGCAGAAAGTGACATTGATCACAGCCAATACCAGTGTGGCCATGGCCATGGGCAACTGGGTGCGCGACATGCTGGAAGCCCTGGGCTACAAAGCCACGCTACACCCATTGGCCAGCAATGTAGCTTTTTCCTACATCCAGAATACCGATAACCATATGCAAATTGCCCTGGCAGGCTGGTCGGCGGATTATCCCTCCCCCTCCAACTTTCTGGATGCCTTGCTGGGGTGCGAGAACTTCCACCCTCACTCCGACAGTTCCATCAACAGCCCCGGCTTTTGTGATGCAACGACCCAGAGACTGATGGATCAGGCCAAGACCGATGTCTCCCTGACCCTGCAGGAGCGCAACGCGCTGTGGGGCCAGGCGCAGCAGCGCATTATGGAACTCGCCCCCATGGCCCCCGTGATAGAAAAAGACAACGTGGTGCTGACCTCACCCCGCCTACAAAATTTTTTCTATACCCCGGTCAATCAGCTTCTGTTCTCCCAGGTCTGGCTGCACTGATCAGCCAGAACGGAGGTTAGCTTCCCGACGACCCCACGTTATCCACAGAATCTGTGGATGAAACACAGGACAACAGGAGGATGAGTGCTTAAAACCATGGGATAAACCCGTGCGCTCGGCCAAAACCCTGCCCGCTGCCAGTGTACAACTTCCAACGCAGGCGGGCGCAGTCAGCCCGCACAGAAACTGGACTGCCCCGATGGCCTTAATCAGTAGCAATACGCTTTAAAACATCGTCCCGTACGCTTGCGGGCAGTGGCACATAGTCCAGAGTGTGGGCGATAGCGCCCCCCTGCGTCAGCCCCCACTGAAAAAACTGGCGCACACCCTTGCCGTTGTTTTTATCGGTGCTTACCGCAGGCATAAGCACATAGGTGGTGGTCACAATCGGCCAACTGCCTGTGCCTGCAGTATCGCACAGGCTTGCAGTCATGTCCTGAGGGTCCCAGTGGGCATTTTCTGCCGCATGGGCAAAGTTTTCTGCCGATGGCTTAACAAACTCCCCCTCCCTGTTCTGCAACTGTACGGTCGGCAAGTGGTTACGGCGGGCATAGGCATATTCCAGATAACCGATGCTTCCGTCAGTATTGCGCACGTAAATGGCAATACCGTCATTTCCCCGTGCACCGGCCCCC